>JBOFLE010000277.1:0-11940 GCA_051657705.1 Nocardioides sp.
TCGAGCACATCACCTTCGACTGCGCCGATCCCATCGCCGTTGCCACCTTCTGGGCGGCCGTGCTGGGCGAGACCGTGGATCCTGATCCGCAGCCATGGTTCGCCACGATCGGCTACCCCCATCGCGGCCAAGCCCGGCCAGCGCTGATGTTCATCAAAGTGCCCGAAGACAAGGTCGTGAAGAACCGCATCCACCTCGACCTGCACTGCGAGGACCTCGCCACCGAGACCAGCCGTCTGGTCGACCTCGGCGCGAGGATCATCGCCGAGAAGGAGGAATGGGGCATGCGGTGGATGGTTCTGCACGATCCGGAAGGCAACGAGTTCTGCGTGACCGACGGCACCGGAGTCGTCTCCCAGGACTCCTAGCCGGCCCACGCACCCCGAGCCGGCGACCCCCCGATGAGCAGCCAATCCGACAGCAACCGGCCCAGCAACCGACCCAGCAACCGACCGGGCGAGGATCTGGTGGTGCCGCCCAGTCCCGGGTTGCCTGGCGGCCTGATCGTCCCGGCCGCGGCGTTGACCGAACGTTTCTCCCGCTCCTCGGGCCCCGGCGGTCAGTCCGTGAACACCACGGACAGCCGCGTGGAGCTCGAGATCGACCTCGGGTACGACGACCTGCTCACGCCGACTCAACTGGCTCGCGCCCGCACCACGCTGGGCGAGCGACTGGCCGACGACCGGTTGGTGATCGACGCCAGCGAGCACCGGTCGCAGTGGCGCAACCGCAACGCGGCGCGGACCCGTCTCGCCGCCCTGTTGCGGATCGCCCTGCACCCGCCCCCGCCCACCCGGCGCCCCACCCGGCCCTCGGCCGGCGCCCGACAGCGGCGCCTGGACCAGAAGCGGCGCCGGGGCACGACCAAGAGCCTGCGCCGCCGGGTCACCCGCGACGATCAGGCCTAGGGTGGGCCACTCCGGCCGGCCTGATGAGCAAGCCGGACCCGACGGGCAGCGGATCGGTACCCGAGGCTGAGGCATCGGCGTCACCGACGCCATACGCTCGTTTCATGAGCAACGCCTTCTCGATCCCAGCGGTTCAGATGCCTTCGCCGGTCGGCTGGGCAGCGGCCATCGGTTTCGCGTTTCTGGCCCTGGCCGAGCTCGTTGTCGGCCGCTGGATGTCCTACCGGGGCGTCGTCTCCTTCGACCACCTGGTGCTCGTCGGACTACTCACGGCCGGTGTGGCATTGGCCAGAAGCACCCCGGGGATCGCGCTGGCGCTCACCTGGCTCGCCTTCTTCACACAGGCCCTCAGCAACAGCACGGTGATCCTGGCGCAATTAGTCGCGATCGCCTGGATATCGTTCGCCACGGCCCGATTCGGAGACGAGACCGTGCTTCGGTTCAGCGGGCTCTCGATCCCGGCGATTACCGTCGTCGGAGCGGTTCTGATCAACGCGCGAGAGGAGCGGATCGGCGGATCGGCGGATTTCTCGGCACCGGACACCTCGTTCCTGGTGCCCAGCGTCTCGTACCTGGTGGGGATCTGGCTTCTCCTGGTTGCCCTTTTCGTCCTGGCTCCGTGGTTGATCGGGTACACGTTGCGGACTCGCGCCAAGGCAAGCGCCGACACCAACGCGGCGTACCACTCCCAGGAGCTGGCCGTTCAACGCCAGCATCGGGCCGAGGCGGAGAGCACGCAGTCCCGGGAGATCGCCCGGCTCCGAGAGAGCCAAGCGCAACTGGCCCGGGACGTCCACGACGTGGTCGGGCACTCGCTCGCGGTGATCCTCGCCCAGGCCGAGTCGGCCCGGTTCATCGACGACACCGAGACCGCCAGGCTCCGCGAGATCCTCGACAATGTCGCGACCTCGGCGCGCAGATCGCTGGAGGAAGTGCGCGAGGTGCTGCGCTCTACCAGCGACCACCCCGCATCCGGCATCGGTCGAGCGGCCTACGGTGAGCTGCAGAGCCTGATCGACGGGGTCGGCGACTCGGGGTATCAGGTGAAGTCGAGCGTGGTCGGCACGCCCCAGCCGCTGCCCCCGGAGTTGGCCGCGGTCGCCTATCGGGTGCTCCAGGAGATGCTCACGAACGCGATCCATCACGGCCGCCCCGGCTCGACGATCGATATCGAGCAACACTGGGACGGCGAACTGCGACTCGAGGTGGTCAACCAGTTCGCAACCGGCGAGCCCGCGATAGCGGCCGATCGAGACGAGGGCACCGATATCGATTCGACACCCGCCGACGCCACCCGTCGGATCGAGCAGAACATCGAGCGGTATCGGTACCGGCCGGACGGGTCGTCCACCCCGGAGTCTGGACAAGGCCAGGGGATGGCGGGGATGCGGCGGCGCCTCGAATCGATCGGGGGACGATTCGATGCGCGCCGCCGCGGGGCCGGCGAGGGATTGAGCACGTTCACCGCGACCGCGTGGATCCCGCTGCGAGCGACACCCGCCGTTCCGGCCGGCCCCACCGAATCAACACCGTTCGAATCGACACCGTTCGAATCGACACCGTTCGAATCGACACCGTTCGAATCGACACCGTTCGAATCGACACCGGCCAGATGAACACCGGCCCGACGGAGCCGAGTACGACGAAACCAATCGGAGTGCTGCTGGTCGACGACCAGGAACTGTTCCGTGCCGGGGTGCGGGTGATCCTCGACGCCCAGGAGGGCATCGCGGTGGTGGGCGAGGCCGAGGACGGCGCCCAGGCGGTCCGACTCGTGGACGAACTCCGGCCCGACGTGGTGCTGATGGACGTCCGGATGCCGGAACTGGACGGAGTCGAGGCCACCCGCCGGATCTTCGCTCCCGGCGCCATGGCCGAACGCGACGCGCCGGTGCGGGTGATCGTGCTGACCACGTTCAACCTCGACGACCGGGCCGCCACCGCGATCCGGTTCGGCGCCAGCGGGTTCCTGCTCAAGGGCGCTACCCCGGAGATGCTGACCGACGCGATCCGCACGGTCGTCTCGGGCAACGCCGTGCTCTCCCCCGGCGACCTGAGCACCCTGATGACGGGAAGATTCCGTGATCGACACCCGCTGCCGGCGGCCTACTCCGAACTCACCGAGAGGGAACTCGGGGTGCTGAACGCGGTCGCCCAAGGCCTCAGCAACACCGAAGTCGCCGAGCGAATGCACGCCAGCGAGTCGACGGTGAAGACCCACGTCGGCGCGATCCTGCGCAAACTCGGCCTCCGCGACCGGGTCCAGATCGTGGTCTTCGCCCACGAACACGGCCTCCTACACACTGACCCCTCCTCTCGCCGTGCATTTGTGACGGCTCGGCAAGGACTTTGGGACGGGTCGATGGCTACTACGGGACGGGTCAGCGAGTGCGGACGACCTCGCCCTTGGCCGAGGCGATCCGCCGCAATTCGTCGGCAAACCTCACCAGCCGGTCGCGCAGGTCCGGATCGCCGGCAGCCAGCATGCGCACGGCGAGCAGGCCGGCGTTTCGCGCGTTACCGATGCCGACGGTGGCGACCGGGATTCCGGCCGGCATCTGGACGATCGACAGCAAGGAGTCCATTCCGTCGAGCTGCTTCAACGGCACCGGCACGCCGATCACCGGCAACGGCGTCACCGACGCCAGCATTCCGGGCAGATGGGCGGCGCCTCCCGCCCCGGCGATGAGCACCGACAGCCCGCGGCCGGCCGCGGCCCGGCCGTAGCCGATCATCTCGTCCGGCATCCGGTGCGCGGAGACCACGTCGGCCTCGTAGAGCACGTCGAACTCGGCGAGCGCCTCCGCCGCCGCCGTCATCACCGGCCAGTCGGAGTCCGAGCCCATCACGATGCCGACCCGGGGACCGGTTGCCGCACTCATGCTCACTCCTGGAGTTTCTTCGACGCGATGACCGCAATGGCCTGGACACACTGTGACACACCGATCCGCGCGGACCTACGACGGCGCAATGACCTCCACCGCCGGAAAGTACGAGCGGTACCGTTTCGGGTCGCGAGTCAGCAGTGCCAGCCCGGCGACCGACTGCTCGGCCCCGGTGGAATCGTCGGTCATGATGTCGAGCAACACGTTCGTGTGGATCAGAGTTCCGGTCATCGGCGAACAAACCTCAGCCTCTAGTCAGCGCCATCAGCTCATCGGTGGTCAGCGCCACGTCTCCGGAGCGCTCGAAGTCGACCTCGCTGCCCGCGCCGATGCCCAGCTCGTCGCGAAGCTCCTTCGGAATGGTGACTTGCCCCTTCTCGTGACTCGCATGGGAAAACCCTACCCAGTAGTACTCCTACGGCTCCGCCGATAGCTCAGGTGAGCCGCGGCTCGACTACTCGCTCTCGTTGCCCAGAGATCCGTCGAACCATGCCGCCGCGTGCCGGGCTCGCTCCAGGCAGTCGTCGAGGTCAGTGCCGTAGGCGTTGACGTGACCGACCTTGCGGCCGGGCCGGGGCGCCTTGCCGTAGAGATGCACCCGCAACCCCGGGTCCCGGGCCAGCGCGTGCGGGTACCCGTCGTACAACCTGCCGGTCGTCTCGTCGGGACCACCGAGAATATTGACCATTACCGTCCACGGCGCCCGGGGATGCGGCGCTCCGAGCGGCAGGTCGAGCACGGCGCGCAGGTGGTTCTCGAACTGCGAGGTCGCCGCACCGTCCTGAGTCCAGTGCCCGGTGTTGTGCGGCCGCATCGCCAGTTCGTTGACGAGAATCCGACCATCGGTGGTCTCGAACAGTTCCACCGCCAAGATCCCCACCACGCCGAGCTCACCGGCCAGCCGGAGCGCGACCTGTTGGGCTTCCGCGGCGAGCTCGAGCGGCAGGCCGGGAGCGGGGGCGATGACCTCCCGACAGATGCCGTCGCGCTGGATCGACTCGACCACCGGGTACGCCGCGGCCTGCCCGCTCGGCGACCGCGCCACCAGGGCCGACAGCTCACGCCGGAACGGCACCAGCTCCTCGGCGATCAGCTCGACGCCGGAAGCCACAGCGGCCTCGAACGCCGGGGCGCAGTCGGCTTCGGCGGCGGCAAACCACACCCCCTTGCCGTCGTACCCGCCCCTGGTGGTCTTCAGCACACACGGGAACCCGAAGGCCACCACCTCCACGGCCTGGCCGACCACGGTATTGCGCGGACCCGGGACCCCGAGGGCGCCCAGCCTGGCCCGCATCACCGCCTTGTCCTGCGCGTGCACGAGCGCATCTGGGCCGGGGTGTACTCCGAGCCCGTCGGCCTGCAACGCCTTCAGGTGATCATGAGGCACGTGCTCATGGTCGAAGGTCACCACCGGGCAGCCCTCGGCGATCCGCCGCAGCGCGCCGAGGTCGCGGTAGTCGCCGACTTCATGGTCGGGAATCACCTGCGCGGCGGACACGCCCTCTGCCTCGGCGAGCAGACGTAGCGGAATACCCATCGCGGCGGCAGGCTCGGCCAGCATCCGGGCCAGCTGCCCGCCGCCGATCACCGCGACCCGAGGAGCATCCGACACGCGCGTCAGCCTACTTCGTCTCGCGGTTCCGACCGAACGTCCCCCGAGGCGATTACCCTGGGCGGGAAGTCCCATCGACTCCGGCCCGGAGTCGACCGGCTTCCCGCCCAGGTCCCCCCCGGGCTCTGTTGTCCTAACCGACCGGAGCCACGCTTTCGAAACGCAGTCCCTGGCCGCGGATCGTCGAGATCAGATGTGGCCGCCGGGGATCGTCGCCGAGCTTGCGGCGCACCCATCCCAGGTGGACATCGAGAGTCTTGGACGATCCCCAATAGCTGGTCTGCCACACGTCGCGCATGAGTTCAGAGCGGCTCACCAGTTCCCCGGGCCGGGAAATCAACGCGCAGAGCAAATCGAACTCCTTGCGCGAAAAGGTGAGTTCATCGTCCCCCCGCCACACCCGCCGTGTCTGCGGATCCAGCCGAATATCTTGAACCTTGTACACGCTGGCCAGAGTAGGAATTTTCAACTAAACTCCGCTGGCTTTTCACCCCAAAGCGGCCCAGTTGAACTAGCTCGCCCGCTCGGTTGGGCTAGGTCGAGGGCCGCACAGGTCTAGAACAGCCGGACGCGGCTGGACGGGGCCGGACGCGGGGAGGGTCGTCAGCTGCCATCGTCGTGGTGCAGTTCGTTGAGCAACTGGTTCAGCATCCGCTGGGCCTCCTCGACCTGGGGGATGTCTCGCAGGTTGACGGTGCCGTTGGTGCTGGCGTCGCTGATCATCAACGTGCCGCAACCCAGCATCCGATCGACCAGACCGTGCTCGAAGGCGACGTCGCTGATCCGCGCCAACGGGATGTCGTGGCCGCGGCGAGTCAGGATGCCGCGACGAGTGATCAGCCGGCGGTTCGTGATCGCGTAGGTGCTGGTCAGCCAGTTGAGGAACGGGATGATCACCAACACCAGGAGCGCGAACGCCGCCACCCCCCAGATCACTCGTGCTACCCAGCCACCGCCGGCGTCGCCGAACGCCCGGGTGGCGAACACCGTGAGGATTCCGATCAGCACCATGGTCAACAGCGGCACCAGCAGGGCCTTGACGTGGGTCCTCGTGTCGACGAGGACCTTCTCCCCCTCGTTGAGGGTCTTGGGATTGATAGCCACCCTTGGATCCTCTCACTGTGCCGGCCTGATGTGCACCACGTCACCGGCATCGACGACTCGGGTGCGGACGTCGCGATCGCCGGGGGTCGCGGCGACCTCGAGCGTCAACCGACCCCGTCCGTCGATACCGGTCGCTCGTCCGGTCAGGGCCGAGCCGCCGGGCAGCTCGGCCCTGATCTCGCGGCCGATGGTGACGCACAACGGCAGGTACGCCGCCCGGAGTCGGGACACCGACCACTCGGCGTACTCCCGAGCGAGCGCGCTCAGGATCTCGCCGAGCAGTTCCTCCCGGCTCACCTCGCATCCGTACATCGACACCGATGCCGCGGTGGGCACCGGCAACTCGGCGGCGGTCGGCGTCACGTTGAGTCCGATGCCGACGACTGCCGCCGGCCCGGCGTGCTCGGTCTCGATTCTCTCGACCAGGATGCCGGCCACCTTGTGGTCGCCGACCAGCACGTCGTTGGGCCACTTCAACCCGGCGTCGAGGCCATGAGCTCGGAGCACGCTCGCCACCGCCCAGCCGGCAAGCAACGACAGCCATGGCCAGTGATCAGCGGTGAACGACGGGCGCAACAGCACCGAGAAGGTCAGCGCCGATCGAGGCGGCGCCTCCCAGCGTCGCGCCAGCCTGCCGCGGCCGGCGCTCTGGTAGTCCGCCGCGATGACGAGCCCCTCCGCGGCCCCCGCGCCACCGCGGATCCGCCGGACGACTTCGGCATTGGTCGAGGTGAGTTCGGCATACGTCTCAAGCCCGAAGCCGGCCGGCAGCGATACGGCGGACCCGTCCAATGGCGGCCGATCAGGCGCGGCGTCCGGACACATGGGACTAGTCTCTGGCAAAGCCATCCACCGCGCCGCCACCACCCGCCGACAGGAGATCCGGTGCCCGCCCATCCGAAGTCGAGCCAGTCGAAGTCGAGTCCGACGGAAGCCGAGATCGACCGGCACACCACCGCCGGCAAGCTGGCCGACCTCGAGCGGCGGCTCGATGAGGCCGTCCATGCCGCGTCGGCCGCCGCCGTCGAGAAGCAGCACGCCAAGGGCAAACTCACCGCCCGGGAGCGGATCGAAGCTCTGTTCGACGAGGGGTCGTTCGTCGAACTCGATGAGCTGGCGCGGCATCGCTCCACGGCGTTCGGCATGGAGAACAGGCGCCCCTACGGCGACGGCGTGATCACCGGCTATGGCACGGTCGACGGGCGTCAGGTGTGCGTGTTCTCCCAGGACTTCACGATCTTCGGTGGCTCGCTCGGGGAGGTGTACGGCGAGAAGATCACCAAGGTGATGGACCTGGCCGCGCGTACCGGCTGCCCGATCGTCGGGATCAACGAGGGCGCCGGGGCCCGGATCCAGGAGGGTGTGGTCTCGCTCGGGCTGTACGCCGAGATCTTCAAACGCAACGCCCACTCCTCCGGGGTGATCCCGCAGATATCGCTGATCATGGGCTCCTGCGCGGGCGGACACGTCTACTCCCCCGCGCTGACCGACTTCACGGTGATGGTCGACGGGGGTTCGCACATGTTCATCACCGGGCCGGACGTGATCAAGACGGTCACCGGTGAGGACGTCACCATGGAGAACCTGGGCGGGGCTCGCACCCACAACACCAAGTCCGGCAACGCGCACTACCTGGCCAGCGACGAGGTCGACGCCCTGGAGTACGTGCGCGCGCTGTTGTCTTTCCTCCCCTCGAACAACCTCGATCCGGCCCCCCACTTTCCGGCACCCACCGACCCAGTCGCGGACCCAGTCGCCGACTTGGACCCGGACGAGACCGATCTGGCTCTGGACGTGCTCATTCCCGACTCGCCGAACCAGCCCTACGACATCCGAGAGGTCGTTCACGCGGTCCTGGACGCCGGCGACTTCCTGGAGACCCAGGCGCTGTTCGCCGGCAACATCGTGGTCGGCTTCGGGCGGGTGGAAGGGCACCCGGTCGGAGTGGTCGCGAATCAGCCGATGCATCTCGCGGGCACGCTCGATATCTCCGCGTCGGAGAAGGCCGCTCGGTTCGTCCGGTTCTGCGACGCCTTCAACCTCCCGGTGCTGACCTTCGTCGATGTCCCCGGCTTCCTACCGGGGATCGACCAGGAGTGGGACGGCATCATCAGGCGCGGCGCCAAGCTGCTCTACGCCTACGCCGAGGCCACGGTGCCGTTGGTCACGGTGATCACCAGGAAGGCGTACGGCGGCGCGTACGACGTGATGGGATCCAAGCACCTCGGCGCCGACATCAACCTCGCCTGGCCGACCGCGCAGATCGCGGTGATGGGCGCCCAGGGCGCGGTGAATGTCCTCTATCGCAAGGAGTTGGCCGCCGCGGAGGACCCGGACCGACTGCGTGCCGCGTTGGTCGAGGACTACGAGTCCGCGCTGGCCAATCCCTATATCGCCGCCGAGCGCGGCTACGTGGACGCCGTGATCGCCCCTCGCCAGACCCGGGCCGAGATCACCAAGGCCCTGCGGTTGCTGCGCACCAAACGCGACCGCCGCCCTCCCAAGAAACATGGCAACATCCCCCTATGACGTCGACCCGGCAGTTGTCAGGCCAGATTGTCGGCGTGTCGAGGGACAAGTGACGGGTCGATCGATGGGAACTGAGCTGCGTATCCTCACCCCCGATGTCTCCGACGAGGAGGTGGCGGCGGTCGTGATCGCCCTGGCGACACGGCGCACCGACGTACGCCCGGCTCCGGCCGCCACCGGCACGCCGTCCCGTTGGGCCGACCCCACGCATGCCATGCGCCGCGGCCTGCCGAGCCGTTGGGCTTGACCGCCCTCGGCGGCTCACGGCGTCAAGAACGGCCCGGGGCATTCCGCCATCGGTGACCAGCCGCACTGGCGTAGAGACCGCAGCCAACAATATCCTGCGGAAACCGAGAGATTCCCTGAGCGATCAGCTCGAAACCGCCAGAACCGCGGCAAGATCTCTCACAACGGCCGTGACTCGTTGGGTAGGGTCTGGTCGTGACCACCGGAACAGAAGTGACTCGGGCCATCGACGCCCGGTGCGACCGATTCGTCGACGACATCGCCGCGGTCGACCCAGTGATGGCGACCTTCATCGGCATGGCCGGGCACGACCACCGCACGACCGATCTCTCACCGGACGGCTTCGCGCAGCGGGAGGAACTGGTCCGCACAGCACTGAGGGAGGTCGCCGCCCTCACTCCGGTCGACCACTCGGAACAGGTGGCCAAGGACGCGTTCACCGAGCGGCTGGGGCTCCAAGCCGAGCAGATCGACGCGGGACATCCACGTTCCCAGATGTCGGTCCTCGTCTCACCCCTGCATTCCCTCCGGTTGGCCTTCGACCTGATGCCGACCACGGGTGAGGAGGCCTGGGCCAACATCAACTCGCGTCTTGCCGGCGTGGCCGGCTCGCTTGCCGGGTTCCGGAGAACGCTCACCGAGGAGGCCGGGAAGGGCAACGTCGCCGCCGCACGACAGTACGCCGAAGTCGCCCATCAGATCGCCAACTGGACTGGACGAGTCGGCGGTAGCGGAGACATCTTCGGTGACCTGGTCGCGGCGTACGGCGGCGGATCCAGCGCGACCGGATCCGCGCTGCTCGCCACCCCTCCCGCTGACGGCAGCAGTGCGCTGCGTGACGAACTCGGGCGGAACGCCGCGGCCGCGACCCGTGCGCTGGCCGACTTCGGGGCGTTCTTGGCCGACACCATGCGTCCGCTCGGCCGGGACCGGGATGCCTGCGGCCGCGAGCACTACGCATTGGCGTCTCGCGAGTTCCTCGGCGCGCGAATCGACCTCGACCAGACCTATGCCTGGGGTTGGGACGAGCTCAAACGACTCGAAGACGACATGGCCGCCACCGCGGAACGAATCGTGCCCGGCGGTTCGGTCGACGACGCGGTGGCAGCGCTCGATGCCGACCCCCGGCGCAAGGTCGTCGGCAAGGAGGCATTCCGGGAGTGGATGCAGCAGTTGGCGCAACAGACCCTCGACGAAATGAACGGCGTGCACTTCGACATTCCCGATCAGGTCGCGACCATCGAATGCTGCCTGGCGCCGACCAACGACGGCGGCATCTACTACACCGGGCCGTCGGAGGACTTCACTCGTCCGGGCCGGATGTGGTGGGCGGTGCCGGACGGCGTCGCCGAATTCTCCACGTGGCGTGAGACGACCACCGTCTACCACGAGGGCGTGCCGGGACATCACCTCCAGATCGGTCAGACAGCGGTCCGGGCGGACCTCCTCAACCGTTGGCAACGGATGGTCTGCTGGGTGAGCGGGCATGGCGAAGGCTGGGCACTGTACGCCGAGCGGCTGATGGACGAGCTCGGCTATCTGGCCGACCCGGGCAACCGGCTCGGGATGCTGGACGGGCAGACGTTCCGCGCCGCCCGGGTGATCGTCGATATCGGGATGCACCTGGAACTGGAGATCCCGGACGACAACCCGTTCGGGTTCCATCCCGGTGAGCGCTGGACCTCGGCGCTCGGATACGAGTTCATGCGACAGCACAGCCGGGTAGAGGACGCGACGTTGCGCTTCGAGATCAACCGCTACCTCGGGTGGCCGGGACAGGCGCCGTCGTACAAGGTCGGCGAGCGGATCTGGCTCGAAGCACGCGAAGCGGCGAAAGCCCGCCAGGGCGACGCCTTCGACCTGAAGGCGTTCCACCGCGCGGCCCTGGATCTGGGCAGCATCGGCCTCGACCCGTTGACGGCGGCTCTGGCCGAGGTCTGAATCGGCGCGTTGCGGTGCGGCCGGCGCCTCGGGTCTTATGCTTCGGCGCGTGCACCTCGTCTTGGCCTCGGCCTCCCCCGCCCGGCTGGCCACGTTGCGCGGCGCGGGCATCGAACCCACCGTCATCGTCTCGGGGGTCGACGAGTCCCAGCTCGAAGGGCTCCCCCCGAGCCACCTCGCACTGGGACTCGCTAAGCTCAAGTGTGCCGTAGTGGCCGAAAGAGCGGACCTGCCGACCGCCGCCATCATCCTCGGATGCGACTCCGTCCTCGAGTTGGACGGGCAGGCCCTGGGCAAGCCCACCGATGCCGACGAGGCAGTACGCCGCTGGCAGGCGATGCGCGGCCGGAGTGGCGTGCTGCACACCGGGCACTGCCTGATCGACAGCGCCGACGGCACGACGGCGGCCGAAACCGCATCGACGATCGTCCACTTCGCCGAGGTCTCGGACGCGGAGATCGCCGAGTACGTGGCCACCGGAGAGCCGCTTCACGTGGCCGGGGCGTTCACCGTCGACGGTCTCGGCGGCGCCTTCATCACCGGTATCGAAGGCGACTATCACAATGTGGTCGGTGTGAGCCTCCCCCTCGTCCGCACTCTGCTCGCCGCATTGGGCCACCGCTGGACCGACCTCTGGGCCCCGCCGAGGCGTCACAAAAGCACGCCGAGAGGTCACAAAAGCACCTGACTTTGTGACGTCTCGGCGTGCTTTTGT
>JBOFLE010000278.1:0-19269 GCA_051657705.1 Nocardioides sp.
GGGCCCACAGCGCAACTCCCAACGCCCGACTAACCCACGGCCTCGCAAGACCATAGAACCACGACATCGGCGGGCGACCGGACCACCATTTTCAGCCCGGAACGGGCCCCCTCGCCAGAGGAGATCGGAGACTAACCCAGAAAACTAGCCCCGCTCCCGCGCGGCGGCGACGATCCGGCGAGCCTGGCGAAGCATTGGCTCGTCGACCATCCGGCCCTCGAACCTGAAGACTCCCGACTCACCTCGGGCCGCGCGCAGCAACTCCTCGGCTCGCGCGACATCCTCGGCCGTCGGCGCGTAGGCGGCCCGGACGGTCGGCACCTGGCCGGGGTGGATACAGGCGGTCGCGGCGAAGCCGGAAGCCGCGGCGTCCTCGGCCTCCGAACGCAAGCCCTCGACATCCGCGATGTCGAGATGGACGGCGTCGATCGCGGCCTTGCCGAAGGCGCCGGCGGCGAGCAGCACCCGGCTGCGGGCATGCCGGGCGACATCCCGGTAGCTGCCATTGCCGCGGTGCCGACTCGACCGGCCCCGCAGCGAGGCGACCAGGTCTTCCGCGCCCCACATCAGCCCGGCCACGACGGGTTCCGCCGCGATCTCCGGCGCGTTGATCACGCCGAGCGCCGTCTCGCACAGCGCGACCACCCGCACGTCCTCGAGAGCGTCGACCACGCCGTCCAGATCGCCGACCCGCCCGGTCTTGGCGAGCATGATCAGGCGGTACGGCGTGTGCCGGAGCGCCTCCAGGTCGAGACGGTGCTCGACGGAGCCGCTGGGGTTGACCCGGACGATCGTGCGCACCGGATCCAGCGTCGCCTCCCGGACGTGGCGCCGCGCGGCGGCCTTGTCAGCCGGCCCGACGCCATCCTCCAGGTCGATGATCACCATGTCGGCGGCCGCGGCCGCCTTGTCGAAGCGGGCCGGCCGATCCGCCGGGCAGAACAACAGCGCCGGACCGGCCACCGGCCCGTTCACGCGGGTCGCTTCTGCTGGGGCCGGCACCGTACCAGCACCACCCGGGTCGCCTCGGCCACGACCTCGCCGTGCTGGTTCCGGCCGATGTGCCGCAAGGTGGCGACGCCCTCGCCCGGACGACCCTCCGACAGCCGGGTCCGGACCACCGTGGTTTCGGCGCGCAGGGTGTCGCCGGCGTACATCGGCGCGGGAAACCGAACGTCGGCGAGTCCCAGATTAGCCACGATCGTGCCCTGGGTGAGCTGGTCGACGGAAAGCCCGACCAGGGTCGCCAGCGTCATCATCGAGTTGATCAGCGGCTTCCCGAACGGCTGCCGCGCGCTCCAGTCGGCATCGACATGCAGCGCTTGGGGGTTCATGGTCAGGCCGGAGAAGAGCGTGTTGTCGGCGTCGGAGAAGGTCCGTCCCGGCGCATGCCGGTAGGTGGCGCCCACGTCGAACTCCTCGAACCACAACCCACGTTGTTCGACGACTCTGGAAACGTCCTCGCTCATCGTCCGACCTCGTCGCTACTGGACATCATTACTAGACATCACTATCGGGATCACTATTCAGCTGACCGGGAGCCCGAGTCCCCGCGCGATCAGCATGCGCTGGATCTCCGAAGTGCCCTCGCCGATCTCCAGGATCTTGGCGTCACGGTAGTACCTGGCTACCGGATACTCCTCCATGAAGCCGTTCCCCCCGAACACCTGGGTGGCGGTGCGCGCGGCCGCCACCGCCGCCTCGGAGGTGTACAGCTTGGCGATCGAGGCGGCTTGCTTGACCTCCGCGGCGGGCCGGCCGGCATCCTTGAGCCAGGCCGCCCGGTAGGTCAGCAGCCGCGCCGCCTCGACCGAGACCGCCAGGTCGCTGATCTGGAACGCGAGCCCTTGGCGGGACCCGATCGGCGCGCCGAAACTGTGCCGGCTCGACGCGTAGTCCCGGCAGGCCTCCAAGCATGCCGCGGCCAGCCCCAGCGCGAGTGCCGAGATGGCGATCCGCCCGTCGTCCAGGGTGGCCAGGAACTGGGCGTAGCCCCGGCCGCGCTCACCCAGCAGATGGTCCGAGGGCACCCGGCAGTTCTCGAAGGTGAGCCCGTGGGTGTCGGAGATATGCCAGCCGAGCTTGTCGTAGGGGGGATCTACCGAGAGACCGTCCGTACCGGCCGGGATGAGGATCGTGGAGATCTCCGCCCCCCGGTCACGGGTGCCGTCCTGCTCGTCGGTGCGTGCGGTCACCGCGATCACTGAGGTGATCTCGGTGCCGGAGTTGGTGATGAAGGCCTTGGCGCCGTCGACGATCCAACCGTCTCCGTCCAGCCGGGCCCTGGTCCTGGTCGCGCCGGCGTCGGACCCGGCCTCGGGCTCGGTCAGGCCGAAGCCGGCCAGCGCCCGTCCGGCGACGAGATCGGGCAGCCAGGCCTGCCTCTGTGCCGGGCTGCCGTAGGCCAGGATCGGACTGATGCCCAAGCCCACTCCGGCCGAGAGGGTGATCCCGATGGACTGGTCGATCCGGCCGAGCTCCTCGATCGCGACGCACAGGCTGGTGAAGTCCGAGCCCTCGGGGCCGAACGTACCGCCGTACTCCTCCGGGACGGTCAGTCCGAACAGTCCGAGGCCGCCCAGGGCACGCACCACGTCGACCGGGAAATGGTGATCGCGATCCCAGGCCGCGACGTGCGGCGCCACCTCAGCCAGAGCGTAGTCCCGCACCAGGGCACGCAGAGCTTCGTGGTCCTCGGACAGTTCGAACGACATGGGCGACTCCCGCTACGCACCGCGAAGGTGTGCTTGACGTTGACGTCAACGTCAAGCACGATACACCCATGGCCGGTTCAGCGGAAGCGCGAGGCGACCACAGGGCGGAGCAGGAAGCCGACCCACCGGGCGGCCGCACCTGGTCCGTCCGGCAACTCGCCGACGAATTCGACGTCACCACCCGGACCCTGCGGTTCTACGAGGCCGAGGGCCTGCTCGCGCCGCTCCGACGCGGCACCGCCCGCATCTACACCCCACGCGACCGCACCAGGCTGGCCCTGATCCTGCGCGGCAAGCGATTCGGCATGTCCTTGCCCGAGGTCCGGGAGATCATCGACTCCTACGACGACGCGGCGACCGGGCTCCCCGGCGGCGGCGAGCGTGACCAGCTCGGCACGCTGGTCGCCAGGCTCGACGAGATCGAGGCCGACCTGCGCGCGCGACTGCGGGATCTGACCAGCACGCTGACCGAGGTCCGCGATGTCCGGCACCAGTGCCGGGCCCGACTGACGGAGCTCGCCCGAGTACACGAGGTGACCCAGTGAGCGCCACCGGACAGCGCGCGCTGGTCGCCGAACTCCGGCAGCATCTCGCGACCGCCGCGCTCGGTGGCCCGGAGAAATCCCGAGAGCGCCACCTGGCCCGGGGCAAGCTGCTGCCGCGCGACCGGGTGGACACCCTGCTCGACCCCGGATCACCCTTTCTCGAGCTGTCGCCGCTGGCCGCCCACGGGATGTACGAGGACAACGGACAACCCGGGGCGCCGGGCGCCGGCCTGATCACCGGGATCGGCCGGGTCAGCGGCCGAGAATGCGTGATCGTCGCCAACGACGCGACCGTCAAGGGCGGGACCTACTATCCGATGACCGTCAAGAAGCATCTGCGCGCCCAGGAGATCGCGCTGGCGAACCGGCTGCCGTGCCTCTACCTGGTCGACTCCGGCGGGGCCTACCTGCCGATGCAGGACGAGGTCTTTCCGGACCGCGACCACTTCGGCCGGATCTTCTACCACCAGGCCGCGATGTCCGCGGCGGGGATCCCCCAGGTCGCGGCGGTGTTGGGGTCCTGCACCGCCGGCGGCGCCTACGTGCCGGCGATGAGCGACGAGTCGGTCATCGTCCGCGATCAAGGCACGATCTTCCTGGCCGGCCCCCCGCTGGTGAAAGCCGCCACCGGGGAGGTGGTCAGCGCGGAGGAACTCGGCGGCGGCGTCCTACACAGCCGCACCTCGGGCGTGACCGACCACCTGGCCGCCGACGACGCAGACGCACTGGGCCGAGTCCGCTCGATCGTGTCCACCTTCGGCCCCGCCCGGTCCGCCCCCTGGGAGGTGATCGCGCCGCGCGAACCCGCGGTCGACCCCGCGGGGCTCTACGACCTGCCCACCGATCCGCGCACGGCGTACGACGTACGCGAGGTCATCAGCAGGATCGTCGACGGCAGCCGGACACACGAGTTCAAGGCCGAGTACGGCACCACGCTGGTGACCTGCTTCGCCCGGATCCAGGGCCACCCGGTCGGCATCGTCGCCAACAACGGCGTGCTGTTCGGCGAGTCGGCCCTCAAGGGAGCGCACTTCGTCCAACTCTGCGATCAACGCGGCGTTCCGCTGGTATTCCTCCAGAACATCACCGGCTTCATGGTCGGGCGCGACGTCGAGTCGGCGGGGATCGCCAAGCACGGCGCGAAGATGGTCACCGCGGTCGCCACGACCCGGGTGCCGAAGCTCACCGTGGTGATCGGCGGCTCCTTCGGCGCCGGGAACTACTCGATGTGCGGCCGGGCCTACTCGCCCCGGTTCCTGTGGACCTGGCCCAACGCCAGGATCTCGGTGATGGGCGGCGACCAGGCGGCCGCGGTGCTCGCCACGGTGCGCCGCGACCAGATCGAAGCCTCCGGGGCGGAGTGGCCGGCCGAGGCGGAGGCGGAGTTCCGCCGCCCCATCCGCGAGCAGTACGAGCGCCAGGGCAGCCCCTACTACGCCACGGCCCGGCTGTGGGACGACGGGATCATCGATCCGGCCGATACCCGCACGGTGCTGGGCCTCGGCCTGTCGGTGGCCGCTCGGGCACCGCTGGATGAGCCGCGATTCGGGATCTTCCGGATGTGATGGGGATGCCCCAGGCAGTGAGACCTCCGTTCGATCGGGTGCTGGTGGCGAACCGCGGCGAGATCGCGGTGCGCGTGATGCGCACGCTGCGCGAACTCGACATCGGCTCGGTCGCCGTCTACAGCGATGCCGACGCCCGCGCCCGGCACGTGGCGGAAGCCGACGCGGCGCTGCGGATCGGTCCGGCTCCGGCCACCGACAGTTATCTGAACGCCGAGGCGATCCTCGCGGCCGCGGTGGCGTCGGGTGCCCAGGCGATCCACCCCGGCTACGGCTTCCTGTCCGAGAACGCCGGCTTTGCCGAGGCCTGCGCCGACGCAGGCGTCGTCCTGATCGGGCCGCCCGCGTCGGCCATGCGACTGATGGGCGACAAGATCGCCGCCAAGAGCGCGGCGGTCGCGGCCGGCGTACCCGTCGTGCCCGGTCGACTCGCGCCGGCGATGAGCGACACGGCACTGGCCCTTGCCGCGGCCGAGATCGGTTTCCCGGTCCTGGTCAAACCCTCGGCCGGGGGCGGCGGAAAGGGCATGCGGCTGGTCGCGAACGCCGACGAACTGCCGGCCGCGCTGGCCTCGGCCCGCCGAGAGGCCGGGTCGGCATTCGGTGACGACACCCTGTTCGTCGAGCGATTCGTCAGCCGGCCGCGGCACATCGAGGTCCAGGTCTTCGCCGATACCCACGGGAACGTCGTCCATCTCGGTGAGCGCGAGTGCAGTCTCCAGCGACGACACCAGAAGATCGTCGAGGAGGCACCCTCCCCGCTGCTCGACGAGGCCACCCGGGACCGCATCGGCGCCTCCGCGGCCGCGCTTGCCTCGGCGGTGGACTACGTCGGCGCCGGGACCGTGGAGTTCATCGTCTCGGCGGACGCGCCGACCGAGTTCTTCTTCATGGAGATGAACACCAGGCTGCAGGTCGAACACCCGGTGACCGAACTGGTGACCGGCCTCGACCTGGTGGCCGAACAGATCCGAGTGGCGACCGGACGGCCGCTGTCGTTCGGTCAGTCCGACATCCGGCTGGTCGGCCATGCCGTCGAGGCCCGGGTGTACGCCGAGGACCCGGCCGCCGGCTTCCTGCCCTCGGGCGGCGACGTACTCGCGATCCTCAAGCCGGCCGGGCCGCACGTGCGCGTCGACTCCGGCATCGTCGCCGGCACGGAGGTCGGCAACTGGTACGACCCGATGCTCGCCAAGGTCATCGCCTGGGGGCCGGACCGGGCGACCGCACTGAGCCGATTGCGAGAAGCCGTCGCCGACACCGCGGTGCTGGGCGTCCGGACCAACCTGGACTTCGTGGGACGACTGCTCGCCACACCCGAGGTGGCGGCCGGCGAGATGGACACCGAACTGGTCGACCGACGACTCGGCTCGTTGACCGAAGCGCGAGCGGTGACCGATGGGGCGCTGGCGGCGTACGCCATGATCCGTCTCCTCGAGCTGCAACCGGACGCGCACGTCCCGGCCGGCGTGATCGACCCCTGGGAGATCCCGTCGGGCTGGCGGCTCGGCGCGCACCGTCCGCTGACGCTGCGGGTGGTATCGGGCGCCGAGTCCGAGAGCCGGCCCGCCGAGGTTCGGCTCTGGGGATCACCCGACGAGGCCCAGATCCAGATCGAGGACGGTCCCCGGCGCCCCGCGGCGGCTCGGGTGATCGCCCCCGGCCGGCTGCACCTCCAGCTCGACGGTCGTACCTTGAGCTGGACCCATGCCGCGGCGGACGGGCTGCACTGGCTGCACGGCGGCGGCTCGACCTGGACCCTCCACGAGGCACGGCCCGCTTCGCGCATGCGAGCCGCCGGCGGCGACTCGGACGAGATCCGGAGCCCCATGCCCGGAACCGTGCTCGCCGTACCCGTCGCGTCGGGCGATCAGGTGGCGTCCGGAACACCGCTGGTCGTGGTCGAGGCGATGAAGATGGAGCACTCCGTGACCGCCCCCCGCCCCGGCCGGGTCACCGAACTGCTCGTCCGGACCGGTGATCACGTGACCCTCGGCCAACACCTGCTGACCCTGGATCGAACCCCCCTCCTCCCGATCGTCCGCGCTATGCGACCAGGCGGCTGAGCGTCCGCGGATCGACCACGCCGTCCACGGGCAGGCGCGACCGCGTCTGGTAGGTCCGAACCGCCGCGGTGGTCGCCGGGCCGTAGGAGCCATCGACGGTCACGGTGATGCCGAGCGCGGCCAACTGCCGCTGGATGGCGATCACCGCCTCACCGCGGGCGCCGGTCGCGACGGGCTCGGCCAGGTGATTCCAGGTCTGGCGACCGGCGACGCCGTCGACGGTCGCGCCGCGCACCTTCTGAAACGCGCTCACCGCGTCCTCGGTCGCCGGGCCGAACGAACCGTCGGCGACGATAGTCGCAGCGTTCACTCGCAGCAGGTGCTGCAGGGTTCGAACCCGCTCGGCTCGGTCGCCCCTGCGCAGGTTCGGCCACACCGGGTGGGTCGGGTCGCCGCCGATCCGGGCCGCCACGTCCGACCGGAGGCCGGACAGTCTGGTGTGCAGCTGATCTCCCGGGCATTCGGTGCTCTGGAAGTCGCGATGGCCATAGATGAGGTAGGGCTTCAGGCCGAAGCCGGAACAGATAGTGGAGCAGAGCTCGACCAGGGCGGCGTACAGCGCGGACGGCGGCGCCTCGGTCGAATAGGTCCCTTCGTTCTCGATGCCGATGGCCACGTTGTTCTGACCGGTGCAGTGCGCGCTGACCACCTGACGAGTCCCACCGGTCAAGGCCTCCGCGCTCCGGTGGCGGCCCTCCAGGGTGAAACCCCCTCGGGAGATCGTGAAGTGCTGGCCGGTGTCGATGAATCCCTTGGAGTCGATGTGGTTGTTCTGGATCGAACGAGCCAGGCGGAACGCGTGCGCCTGGGACAGATCGGAGCTGTTGGGTGAGGCGGTGTGGTGCACGATGATCTTGACCGGTCGGGTGTCCAGCACGGTGATGGGCTTGGCCGGCGACCGCGCGCCCCAGGTCGCGCAGCCGATGATGTCGCCGACCGCGGCGTAACCGGGCGGTGCCAGCACGGCGCCGTCCAGCCCGGCCACCGTGCCGGTGACCGCCACCGCGAGTCCTCCGCGGACCAGTTCCCTGCGGTTGATCTTCATGATCGAGTCCTTCCCGTTGTCTGCCGGTCGCGCCCGAAGGTCAGCGATAGCGAATGTGGAGGTGGTTGTCGTGGTTGGGGTAGGCGGTGGTCAGCCCCTCGGCGATCAGCACCGGGTCGTTGAAATAGATGAGCGCGACCTGCCCGGGAGCCTTCGCCCGTACGGCCTGGATGAGCTCCCGGGTCGCCGACCGGTCATAGGTCGAGGATCGCCAGGTGATCCGGCCGGCCGTGCACTGAGCAGAATCCGTTCGAATCGGCCAGACGTCGACATCGACGCCGAGCTCATGGCTCGCGTGGCCGGGAATGTCCCCGCCGTGTTCGAACCCGATGTCACCGATCGGCACCCGGCCGTCGGTTCCACCGAACTGAGCCACCGCCGCCTCCAACTGACCGATGGTCGAACCCGTACCCCAATTGGCGGCGCCGTTGCCGTCCGGATCCTGATCGCACATGCCGGCGAAGGACGGATACGCGTAGTGCCAGACCAAATTGCGCCAGGTGGTCGGTCCGACCACGCCGTCGGATGCGATCCCGGCGTGCGACTGGAACGACCTCACCGCGCTCGCCGTGGCGGGGCCGAAGCTGCCGTCCACCGCGAGACTCAACCGGTGCTTCTCGTTCAGCTCGACCTGGAGCGCGCGGACGGCCGGGCCGGTCGATCCGGACCGCACGGTGACCACCAGCGCCTCCCAGGTGCGCGGCCCGACGCTGCCGTCCTGGGTGAGTCCCTGGCGAGCCTGGAAGGTGCGCACGGCGGCGGCGGTAGCGGAACCGAACGATCCGTCGGCCGTGACCGAGATCCCGTGAGCCTGCAGCAGATACTGCACGGCGAGCACGTCAACCCCCCGATTGCCTGTCTTCTGTACGTGGAAAAACGCCTGGGAGAACGCTTGCGCGGGCTGGGTGGCGGTGCCGACGGCTAGAGCCGCCAGCACCGCCACCACGATCAGGCCCAGTCGTCCCACCAGGGCGAAGCCGCTGATCGGTTTCTTCATTGCTTCTCAGCCTCTCTGCTGGATCTGATCGCCGAGCTTCCTCAGCAGTCGGAGAAGTCCCAGATCTGGTTGGTCCCGCTCGCGACGTGGGCATGGTCGCTGTGACCCGGATACCCGGGGCCGAAGATCTGTGGGAAGCCGCTGGTGCGGGCCACGCTGGCGATGCTGCAGATCGTTGCCTTGGAGCCGCCGAAGTCGATCGCGTCCCCGTACGGATGGCGCGAGGTCGGAGATCCTCCGACGCTGGAGTTGCAGGCGATGCTCCGGAACCCGGAGGTTACGGTCATTGGAATGTCACCGCGCTTGTGCCGGATCGCTTCGGCCTTCCACATGGCCCGCAGGAAGTTCTCCTTGGCGGCCGCGGTGCTCACCCTGCCGCCGCTGAAGTCTCCCCGGTTGCCGCAGTTGTTCGACTCGGTGAAGGCGAAGTGCGCGGGTGAGCAGTCGTCGTCCTGGAGCGCGTAGATCTTGGCGAGGGTCGCCGGGCCGACCACGCCGTCCGCGGCGAGGCCGTAGCCGGCTTGGAATCGCTTCACGGCGGCCTCGGTCGCCGGACCGAAACTCCCGTCGATGGCGAGTACCTGGCCGGACGTCATCCAGCCGGCGACCCGGATCTGCAGCCGGGTGACCCCTTCACCGCTGTCCCCTTTCCGCAGGGTGCCGCTCCAGGTGTAACAACCGTCCGCCGCGGCCGGCGAGGCGAGTACGACCGGAGTCGCGAACGCCGCTGCGCACGCCACGACGGCGAGCAGCGCGCGAATGAGTGTGTTCTTCCTGTTCTTCAAGATTCCTCCCACATTTGGACTGGTCGAATGCGCGGCAATCGACCGAAAGCCTGGTTGAAATGAAAGTGATTCGCGTCGATCGATCCCCCCAAAGAAAGCATCGGCAAACCGCGCTTCGGGTCCAACTCTCTCTTCGCGAGGTCGATTGCGATAGAGGTGTGGCGGCATCCCGCCATTGCTGCCGGTTGGCGTACTCGACTGTGGCGAATTGCTCCTCTATTGTTTCTTGGCCAGGAGTCGTTTGGCGGTGGCGAGCGCGGCGCGCTGCATCGAGCGGAACCGATCGATCGCAGGGCGCTTCTCGCGAGCAATCTCTTTCTCATATTGCCTGAGAAGCCGAGTACGCAGCTGAGTCAAGTCACTTGCGACGTAGCACCGAGTGTCGGCCACCGCCGTCGCGATTTCTTCCTTGGACGGTTCGGTTCCGGGCTTACGGGAAAATTCAGTAACGGGCGCTCGCGGATACTCGTAGTCATAACCGGCTCTTTTCATGCATGCTCGCCAACGATCTTCCGCCGAGATGAACCTGGGGTCATTCCGCATCCGGGGATAGATCTCGCGCTGCATACCCTCAATGACAGTCTCGTGCTCGCGCCATCGACGCAGGTTGCCGCGCACTTTCTCCTGTCCTATCGAGTCACAACTGCGCGGGTCGTAGGCCATTGCGCCCTGGCCGGGTATCCGAATGACGACGAATCGACTCGAATCCGACGCATCCTTGTCGAATCCCGGAGGCGCCGGCCGGCCGAGGAGCGACTCGTGCCAGGCAACCTGCTCGGATTTCGACAACGTGGCAAGCCACTCGTTGTTCGGTGACGGCGGACTCGCTCGCTGTGGAAGGGCGTAGCCGGCCACGGCGGCACGATCCGTGTCGCTCAGCACGTCTGGTTCTGTCGGAATACCCGGGTAAGGCTCGGCCAGATAGCGGAACCCTCGCCCACTCATACAGGTGGCGACGGCCCGCTCGCTCGCATCGTGGAGAGTGCGCTCGGCGGCGGAGTCCATGTAGAGCACGTCGTCGAACGGAACATAGAGCGTTTTCGACGTATCGCTCGCGTCCTGCTCGGCCGGAGGAGGCGCCTCGGTCCCAGGTCGAGCTCCGCACCCCGACAGCAGCAGTACACATCCCGTCGCCCCGACCAGCAATAGGCCGGGACGACGGAACGAGAAGTGACTCGATGGCATGTCAGCACCAGTAGTTGGAGCTCACTCTGTTGTACCAGCTCGAACTCTGGAATACTTCGCCGCGCCCGATGCGGTATCCAGCCCCCAGGCCCCTGCCCCTGGGGTCGGGACGGGCATTCTCGTAGATCCGAACCGAGCAGTTAACGCCATCGTTGCGGAACCAGTCCGCGCGGTCGTTCCAGCCGTATCTTCCCCAGTTATCATTGTCATAGCGGAAGTTGCCGTACTCGCCCGTGGCGAAGTCTTTGAAGCAGAGGTATCCGGCACCGAGACAGCGCGGAGCCGCCTCGGACGGCGCCGATGTAGCCAACGCCGACCCCGCCGCGATCGCGCCGATAGCGAGCGCGCGGGCCGCCGCCCTTCTGATATTCATCATGCTGTTGTTTCCTTCCTTGGCGTGGCTTCGGTCTGATTTCTCGCCGAGGCTCTGACAAGGACCAACGTCCCATCCGAAGGCAGGCACGACCGAGGGAGTGGCGGCATCCCGCCATTTTGACGGACAACACGACCTGCGCAGATGACCTCGCGGATCAGGCGATACCAATCTGGTGTTGCCCGGGTTCTACGGCATCTGCGTTGGTGGGATTCTGGCGCCTGACACCAGGAGGCTCACCCAGCGCCTCAGGCCTCTTTCGCGGTCGTCGTCACGTCTCAACGTACTCAGCGTGCGGCCTGGCCCTATTCCACACCCGGTTCCACACGGTACGGGCGTAGCCCACGATCGTCGGGTCTTCACTGATGCCCCATCCGACATATCGCCCTGACGGCTCGAAGATCGTGAACGCAAGTGTCCGGTCATCGAGAAGCCAGAAGTCGTCTGTGGTCAGCTCCGAGGGATCGATCAGGTGTCGCGGCAGGTACCGGATCTCCTCCCCGGCAGCGATGTTGTGATTCGCCACCACAAGCCCCCACCGCGTGTAGTCGACATGTGGCTCGGTCACCACGCGAGCACGACGGACCACACAACCCGCGCCGGTGACCTCGCGGATCAGGCGATACCAATCCGCGCCCCACGCGTAATCATCGGGCTCCCCGGCCAGGAACCTACCGAACGGCTCGGCCTCCTCCGGCGTCTCGTAGCTGTCGAGCACTTCCAGGTGATAGGCGCTGCGCTCACATGACCGAAGAAGACCGTCGATCTCCTCACCCCGCAGTAGGTGCATGAACCCATACCTCTTGACCCACAGGAACCTCGACGCCAATCTCATGGTCCGGGATATCCATCGTAGTCAGCGCCACGACGTCGGTCACCGGAGTACCGGCGAGGATGAACGTCCCGCGACCGGTGTCCTCCAGCGACGCACCGATGCCGGTTCCGAGACGGGTGTGGGCAAGAAGTCGATGCGGTATCTCCACACGGTCATTGCGCCCGCCACTCTCCAGCCCTGAACAACGTAGGTCGTCAGATTCGTCGCGAACAGGATGGCGCTCCCGCCGCTCTGGGTGGTCCGGGCTACGTCGCCCTCGGGTCGAGGTGCCACCACTGAGGCGGTGGATCCGCGACCTGCTCCGGGTGCGGCGGATCCGGCCAGAAGTCGAGCAGGTCTCCTGGCGCAAGGCCGAGGGCATGCTCGATCTCGGCGGGCGTCGTACGTCGGAGGTAGGCGCCGACCTGGTCGATCACATCGCGCCAGTAGCCCCGGAGAGTCGACTCGGACAGGAACAACTGGTGACTCAGCTCGGCGTAGGTGAAACCGCGTGCCCGGCCGGTGAGGACCTGGCGCTGTCGTTCGCTGAGAATCGTGACGCGATTGCGCCGCACCAGCACATCGATCAACCCGATGACCTGTGGCGGGAGGACCTGTGCGCCCGCGGCCACCTCGCGGAAATCCCGTTCGGCGTCGGCTAGCGAGGCCGACTTCGACACCAGACCGCTGGCCCCGGCCACGAAGCAGGCGGCAAGCACGAAACGCCGTTCCTCCTGGGTGTAGACGCAGATGCGGTATCCGCTCGTGGCCGCCGAGCGCACGGCGGCGAGTCCCTGCCGAACCACGGGCTGGGCCGGATTGGCCAGGTGCAGGTCGAGCACCACCAGATCCGTCTCCGGCGCGTCGGCCAGCATCGCCTCGACCGTCGGATAGCTCCCGACGAAGGCGATCCGTGGCATCAGCGTCGGCAGTCCCTCTCGGACCACGGGTGCGTCGTCGACGACGACCGCCGTCGTGCTCGTCATCGGAGCTTTCCGAAGGCGGGCGCGGAAGTCCGGAGTCCCGCGATGGTGACGGTGGTGCCGAATCCGGGCCGGGAATCCACCGTCCCGGTCATTCCGTGTCGCCCGAGCTCATCGATCACCACCTCGCGCAACCCCACGCCGTACGACTCGGGTCGAGCGCTGAAGCCTTTGCCGTCGTCGTGAATCGTTGCCGTCCAGCCTGTCGAGTGGTCGGCCTCGAGATGGACGACGACACAGTCGGCGGCCGCGTGCACCCGCACGTTGGTCAGCACGCTGATCACCGCCGCCCGCAAGGCTGCGGCTTGATCGTTCGCCAGCGGTATCTCGGGCGCGAAATCCAGCACGTGCTCGATCCTCAGATCCTCGAACTGCGCGCAGGCCGAGAGCAGGACAGCAGCCACGGAGTCGCCGGTCCCGCCGCTGGTATCGGCCGGCATCGATCCCCGTAGGTAGGACCGCATCAGTCGTGCTTCGTGGCCCGCTTGCACTCGAATCCTTTCGCGCACCAAGGGATCCAGGTCGGGCTCGGCCACCATGCGCAGCAACGCGGTCCCGTTATGCATAGCGACCCGCGCCCGTCGCTCCTCCGCTTCCCGTGCCAACCGCGCGGCGAGTTCGCGGGCGCGGTCCCCTTCGGCGGCCACCCGGCGCATGAAGGTCGCGGACGCCCAGACCACGGTGGGGACCAGGACGTAGCCGAGGCAGCCGACGATCGTCGATACGACACCGCCGAACTGGTCCGTGCCGCCCAGATACAGCACGTACCCACCCGACGCGGTCACGATCCCGCACGGCAGGAGCCACCGGGCACGCGCCGTGCCCACGGCGATCAGCAGTGCGTTGTTGGCGTAGCCGTGGTAGAACGCCTCCCAGTCGCCGCCTTCGTACTCGAGCGGCATGGCCGCTCGGCCGAGCACGAACAGTCCGACGGTCAGCGCGATATCAGCGCAGACGAGGGCCGTTCCGGGCGGCTCACGCTTCCACACGGCTACGACGCTCACCGCGATCGCGGCTCCCGCGGCCAGAGCCCAACTCACCAGATAGAGCAGCGGACGTGGCGAATGCTGGACACCGCCGGGGAGCGCCATCGCCATGCGCACCAAGACGCCGACTCGCATGCCCACGTTGAGAATGACCAGCGCTTGCTCGACCCCGCCTGCCGTACTGGGCAATCGCCAACTCGCGAGCCGGCGGCGCCGACGAATTGCCCTCACCGGTCGCGCTCCTCCCAACAACGGCCCACTCCATCGGTTGGGTCTCCCCTGGCTGGTCGACCATCGGGGGTAGTGATTTGGCCGTCTCGATCATCTCAAACGCGACTGGCGTGAGCGCGCCCCGGGGTTCGTAGTCGGCGGCGGGGCGTGCTCGAGATCGTCGAAGAGTGCGGATTCGTTGGGTGACAAGCCCCGAGCGCAGGTGCTTTCGTGGAACCAGGTAGTCCGGGCAACACGTGGCGCCGCTCGACTCAGACAGCACCGAAGTGGATCTAGGAAAGGGGCATGAGGTGAACACGAGCGCTCGCCGCACGACAGCAGCGAGGTCTCACGACGCCGCCGCGCTGGTTGTCGCCAGCCGGACGCTTCGAGATCTGATCGACGATCGCGTCATGGGCGGCCCGTCACCGTCGATGCGCCTTTTGGGACGCGGCATGGGCGAGATCTCCCGAGGGCTGACCAAGCTGGAACGGCAAGCGCGACGCAGCATCTGGAATATGCAGCCGACGCTTTACTACGACCCCGAGGATCATGTCCGCGAACTCAACAGACGGTCACGCCGACGTGGACTCGACCTCCAAACCAGGGTGCCGGCTCGGGTCATCACGCAGCACCCGTTGCTGCCCTCGCTGTCGCCGGGACTACGAGTGGCACCGGTGCAGCACCGGGTCATGATCGTCGACGCCACCACGCTCGTCACCGACGGACCCTGGACGCCAAGCGGTGACCCCACGGCGTGGATCTTCGACGACCCCGCCGTGGTCGGCCCCGCTCTCGACCTATGGGAAGCCGCCGAGAAACTCTCCCGGCCGGTCGAGTCGCCGGCCGGTGGCCGGCTCCTCAGCGAACGGCAGTTGGACATCGCCGCGGCCATGTGTCTCGGGATGAAGGACTCGGCGATCGCGCGGCACTGCGACAGTTCTCAACGAACCGTGGAGCGCGAGATCGCGAGCATCGTGGACTACCTCGGCGCACGCGGCCGCGCCGAGGCCATCTTGACGATGCTCGGACGGGGCCGGAACAGCCGCTCCGGCGACGCCGCCTCGGCGCGTCCCTAGACGGTGCATGACCGAGGCCGTCACGGCGGGCCGCCCCACTCCCAGCCTCCGACCTCCTTGGCCGATACCTGTGCCGGCGACTCCGACAGCGTGGCGACAAGTGCTGCCGTCGCGACCAACCACATCATCACGGCAACACCCCCGCGAGCCAGCCACCTCATGCGCGACGTAGTACGCAATGCCCCGATCCTCTCTTCCGAACACGGCTCGATGCATGAACTCGACACCGCTCATGCTCAGTCGAATCTCCCAGCACTCGGCATTCACCTCAAGAGAGTGGCGGTATCCCGCCATTCCGTGCTCGCGGCGCCTCCAGTGACCGCGGCCGACCGGTCAGAGCAGCGCCGCCGTCAGCGTCTGGTTGTTCGCCTCGACGACGATCGAGTTGCGCGCGGCGTTGGCCGTGACTCTGATCCACATGCGGAAGTTCCGGGAACCGCACGACGAACTCACCGGCACCGTTCCCCAGGTGTTGATCTTGAAGTGGTGCACCGTGTTGCTGACGGTCACTCCCGCCAACGGACCGTTGGTCCACGGCGCGCCGCAGGCGGTGCCATCCGCCCGGTACTGCTGGACGACGAGTTGGGTGCCGACATAGGCCTCCTGATGACTCGTTCTGGCGGCGACACCGCAGGGTGGACGCTTGTCGCCGGCGTAGCAGGTGGTGACGTTCACGTCGCCGACCACATCGAAACTGCCTGCTCCGCTGGGCACGGTGAACCGCGATGCCGCGACCTCCACCGACGAGTCGACGAGGGTTCTCGTCGACGGCAACGCCTGGTGGTGCCACGTGACCGGACCCTTCACATCCTGGAGGTAGCTGCTGCCCGAGACGTAGATGTGCCCGCTGGCACTGGTGGACTGGTGGTTGACGAACTGCGCCTGGAGCGAGCAGACATAGCTCGTGTTCGGCGGCGCGGTCATCAGGCCGCGAGTCAGGATGGTGGTCGCCGCGCTGCCGGGCAGCACGTTCTGGCCCGACACGGCCCGTTGCTCGACCGTCGACGAACCCGGACGGCGGCAGTAGATGAGGGCTGAGGTCTCCGTGACCTCGTCGGCTCGATAGACGACGAGCTTGGCACTGAGGTATCGCGTCTGCCCTGCCGGAATCGTCAACGAGGCACCGAGGTCCCGCAGCTGAGGCGACTGGCCGGCGGGTACCGTCGAGTAGCCACCGGCACGACTCACGGCCACGGAGACGGCCTCGTTCGCCTGTGCCGACCACGGCGCCGCCACCGAGCTAGCGGTGGCCAGCACGGCGGCAGCCACCGCGACGACCAATCGCGCCGTCCCGACACCGGACCACGTCCCCCCGGCAACCCTGACCATCGCCATCTCCCTCGATCGACATCGACCCATTCGATGCACCGACTCCCCACGCTAGAACCAGACACCGGACGAGCAGGCGACGATGGCGGCCATCCGCCACCGATCGGTCCCCGGCCGGCCCTTCGGCAGGACGGGCTAGCCACCCACCGACGGACTCGGAGTCCGGCGAAGGATCGCCGGGAGGAATTGGGCACCCGGAGCGTCTCCGATAGTGGCCGCGACGTCGTCCGGATTGGAGATCGCGCACCGCTTCAGCGACAGGCACCCGCAGCCGATGCAGGAGTCCAGCCCGTCGCGCAAGCGCTCCAGCGCCGCGATCTGTTCGTCCAGCCGCGATCGCCAGTGACCCGAGATGCGCTTCCAATCGGCCTTCGTGGGCGTCCGGCCGGACGGCAGCCGCTCCAGCTCCCGGCGGATCTCGTCGAGGCTGAGCCCGACGTTGCTCGCCGCCCGGATGAACGCCAGGCGCCGGAGCACGCTTCTCTCGAAGCATCGTCGCCCGCCCGGAGAGCGGCTCGCCGCGATCAGCCCCTGGGACTCGTAGTAGCGGAGCGCCGACGCCGCGAACCCACTGCGTACCGCGACCTGCGAGATCGACAACGTTTCATGTGGACTCACGCGCATCTCCCCTTGATCTCAAGTTCACTTTAAGTTGAACACTGGCAGTATGACCGAACAACACAATCCACCTATCGCCCTGGTGACCGGAGGCTCGTCGGGTCTCGGCCGGGAACTGGTTCTCGGCTTGGCCGCGGCCGGCTGGACCGTCGTCACCGACGGGCGCCGCGCCGAACTCCTGGCGGAGTTGCGCCACCCTCACGTCCGCCCGGTGCCCGGAGACGTCACCGACGCCGCTCACCGCTCCGCACTCCGCGCGGAGCTCGTGACGCTCGGCCGGCTCGATCTCCTGGTCCACAACGCAAGCGGCCTCGGGCCTTCTCCGCTCCCCCGCTTAGAGGACGTCACCGCCGACGATCTAGGAGACCTCTGGCGAACGAACGTCGAAGCGCCCCTGATACTCACCGGAGAACTGCTCGACCTCCTGACCGCGAGCGCGGGCATGCTGTTGTCCGTCACCTCCGACGCCGCGGTCGAGCACTACCCGGGCTGGGGTCTGTACGGCGCCTCCAAGGCCGCGCTGGAACACCTCACGCTGACCTACGCCGCAGAGAACCCCGGCCTCACGGCGTACGCCGTCGATCCCGGCGATCTGCGCACCGAAATGCACCAGGCGGCATTCCCGGGTGAGGACATCGGCGACCGCCCGCTTCCGGCGGCGGCGGTCCCCCCACTGTTGGTCCTCCTCGCCCGGCGCCCGCCATCGGGCCGCTACCGGGCATCGGAGATCGAGACCGATGCCGACAGAGAGGCCGACAGCGAGGCCGACGGGGACTCTCGCCGCGTCGTCGATCCGGCGGGAGCCGGCCGATGACCGTTCTCACCGAGCGGCCGAACACCCGTTTCGAGCGCGGCCCCAGGGCCTTCGCGAGGTCGCCGTCCGAGGACCGTGGCGTGCCCCGAGACCAGGTCCGCCTGCTGGTAGCCGGCCCGGACGGCATCGTGGGCGACCGATTCCAGGCCTTGCCGGACCACCTGCGTCCGGGAGATCTGGTGGTGGTCAACGACTCCGCTACCGCCGCTCGGCAACTCGATGGCGAACTGTCGAGCCATGGGGCGGTCGTGGTTCACCTCGCCACGCCGCTCGGCGCCGACCAGTTCGGCAAGCAGACCTGGGTAGTCGAACTCCGCACCGCGCCCCGCGCCGCACGTGCGGTGTTGGACGCCGAGCCGGGCGCGGTGCTGCGGTCAGGACGAGTGTGGCTGCGGTTGATCGAGCCCTATCCGTGGCGCTCGTCGCCGTCCGGCCAGGGCAATCGACTGTGGCGCGCGGAGGTGAGCGGGCCGCTGGACGAGGAACTGGCGGCCAATGGACGGCCGATCTCCTACGGCTATCTGGCTCGCTCGCTCCCGCTCGCGGCGTACCAGACCGTGTTCGGGACACGTCCGGGGAGCGCCGAGATGCCGTCGGCGGCGCGGCCGTTCACGCCGGAACTGGTCACCCGCCTGGTCTCCCGAGGCGTCGGCATCGCCGCCGTGACGCTGCACACCGGGGTGTCGTCACAGGAAGCCGGCGAAGGCCCGCAGCCCGAGCGATTCGAGGTGAGCGAGGCGGCGGCCCGTTCGGTCAACGTCGCGCGCGCGGGCGGCGGACGAATCGTCGCGGTGGGCACCACCGTGACCCGAGCGCTGGAATCCGCCGTAGCCGCCGATGGCCAGGTCGTGGCGACGGCGGGGTGGACCGATCGCGTCGTCACGCCCGGCAACCCTCCGCGCGTAGTGTCGGGCCTGATCAGCGGCTGGCACGATCCGCAGGCGTCCCATCTCCTCCTGGTGGAGGCGGTCGCCGGGCCGGCGCTGACCCAGGCCGCCTACGACGCCGCGGTCTCCGACGGCTATCTGTGGCACGAGTTCGGCGACAGCTCACTCCTGCTCCCACCACTCGCTCCCCCGCCGCGGTAGCCACCACCGGACAAGCCGAGACGTCACAAATGCACGCCGAGGGGTCACAAATGCTCGTGCATTTGTGACCCCT
>JBOFLE010000279.1:0-2169 GCA_051657705.1 Nocardioides sp.
ATCGGCGGCCACCCCGCCGACCCGGCAGTTATCTGGCCAGATTGCCGGCGTGTCGACGCCTTTGTGCCGGGTCGATCGGGATCCGGTGACCGTTCCTCGGTCCTCACCGGTCTGCTCGCCGCTGCCGTACGGCGATCGCTGCGCCATGACCCGGGAGGTCCTCCGCCTCCGCCAGGGCGATGACGTGACCGGCCACGGCGGCCAGGGCTTCCTCGGTGTACTCCACGACGTGCATCGAACGCAGGAAGGTCCGCACCGAGAGACCCGACGAGTGGCACGCACAGCGGGCAGTCGGCAACACGTGGTTGGAGCCCGCGCAGTAGTCGCCCAGCGACACCGGCGTGTGGGCGCCGACGAAGATCGCCCCGGCATTGCGCACCCGCGCGGCCACCGAGGCCGCGTCGCGTGTCTGGATCTCGAGGTGCTCGGCGGCGTACCCGTTGGCCACTAGCAGCGCCTGATCGAGGTCGTCTACCAGGACGACCGCCGACTGCTGACCGCTCAGGGCAGCGGTGACCCGCTCGACATGCCGGGTCGCCGAGACCTGCTTGTCGACCTCGGCAAGCACGTCGTCGATCAGCCGCGGCGAGTCGCTGACCAACACGCTCCCCGCCATCGGGTCGTGCTCGGCCTGGCTGATCAGGTCGGCGGCCACGAACGCGGGGTCCGCGGTGTCGTCGGCCACGATCATGATCTCGGTCGGACCGGCCTCCGAGTCGATCCCGATCACCCCCTTGAGCAACCGCTTGGCGGCTACCACGTAGATGTTGCCCGGTCCGGTGACCAGGTCGACCGGCTGGCACGGCCCGGCTCCGAAGGCGAACATCGCGATCGCCTGCGCGCCGCCGACGGCGTATACCTCGTCGACACCGAGCAGCGCACAGGCGGCCAGGATCGTGGGGTGCGGCCGCCCTTCGTAGTCGGCCTGGGGCGACGACGCGAGGGCGATCGAGCTGACGCCCGCCGCTTGGGCGGGCACGACGTTCATGATCACGCTCGACACCAGGGGCGCCAGGCCGCCGGGCACGTAGAGGCCCACGCGGTCGACCGGCACCAGCCGGTGTCGGACCACCGCCCCCGCCGCTACCTCGGTGCGGGTGTCCCGTTCGAGTTCGGCCGCACAGGTGGCCCGAAGCCGGGCGATCGACTCGTCCAGCCCGGCACGGACGAGCGGGTCGAGCTCGTCGCGGGCCCGCGCCAACTCCGACTTCTCGACGGCGATCCCGGACTGCCGGACACCGTCGAACCTCGCCGAGTACTCCAGCACCGCGGCCTCGCCGCGATCCCGGACGGCGGAGCAGATCGGCCGCACGGCCTCGACCGCCGACTCGACATCGAGGGGTGCGCGTGGGACGACGGACCGATAGTCGGGGCCACCGGTCCCACTCGCGCGGGCAACCGATGTCAGATCGATCCTTCGCAGCATGACGGCAATTCTAGTGAGGGGCTTGAGAAGCGGTGGGGGGACGTGGCTAGTGTGAAACACATGGATCTGCGGCTGCCGATGTTTCCGCTCAACTCGGTCCTGCTGCCCGCGACCAGTGTGCCGCTTCATGTGTTCGAGGACCGCTACCGAGCACTGGTCCGGCATGTGATGTCGCTTCCGGACCCCGCGGACCGGGTGTTCGGCTCGGTGGCCATCCGAGAAGGGTACGAAGTCGGCAACCACGGGAAACAAGAGCTCTACCGCGTCGGCTGTCGGCTGCAGGTCACGCAGGTCACCGAGCATCCCGACGAGAGCTTCGACATCCTGGCGGTCGTTCGTGACCGGTTCCGGCTCGACGCGTTGGAGACCAGCGGGCCGTTCCCGGTGGGCACGGTCACCTTGATCCCCGACCAGGCCAGTACCGTTCCGCCGGAACTCGTCGCGCTCACCCTGTCGACATTCGAGGACTACCGGATCAAGCTGCGCGAGTTCCGGGGCGACCCGGTCGCCGGCCAGCTCCCCAAGGATCCGAGCTATCTGGCCTGGGTGCTGGCGACAGCCGCGCCGATGACCTTCCCCGACAAGCAGTCCTTGCTGGAGGAGACGGACCCGGCCGAGCGGTTGCAGATGCTGGCCGAGCTGTTCCGAGCCGAGTCACGCGCGATGAACGTGCTGCCCTCGCTGCCCGCGACCGATGTGGCGAGAACCGGGTGGTCGCCGAATTGAGCAGGCCGTTGCCACCC
>JBOFLE010000280.1:0-1768 GCA_051657705.1 Nocardioides sp.
GACGGTATGGATCAACCGCGGCTCGCCGTGCTCCTCCAGCTTCTTGCGGAGCGAACTCATGAAGGTCGGCAGGGTGTTCGACGAGAGTTCGATGTCATGGCCCCATACTCGCCGGAAAATCACCTCTCGCGGGAGCACCTGCCGCGGATTGGCCAGCAGGATCTCCACCAGGTCGTACTCGGTACGGGTCAGCACCAGGGTCCGCGATCCGCGAGTCACCTGGTAGGTGCCGGTGTCGAGCGCGAGGTCGGCGTACCTCAGCACCCGGTGCTCTCCATCCGGACCCACCCGCCGGAGCAGGGCGCGGATCCGGGCCACGAGCTCGTCGAGCGCGAACGGCTTGACCAGGTAGTCGTCGGCTCCGCTCTCCAAGCCCAGGACCCGATCGCTCACCCCGTCTCGGGCGGTCAGCATCAGGATCGGCGTACGATCGCCGGCGTCCCGCACCCGCCGGCACACCTCCACCCCGTCGACGCCGGGCATCATGATGTCGAGCACCAAGACGTCCGGCGCCGCCAGCGCCACCTGCGACAGGGCGTCCTCGCCGTCGACCGCGACCGAGGCGTCGAATCCCTTCAATCTGAGCGCCCGCTGGAGCGCTTCCCGGATCTGCTGGTCGTCGTCGACCACTAGGACCCGCGGGTTGGCGGCGGCAGCCGGAATGCTCACGCGGACCTCAATGCCTCGGTCGGCGCCAGCCGGGCGGCCCGGACCGCCGGATAGAGACCCGCCACGACACCGATCACCAGGGCCGCCAGCAGGCCGCCCACCAACGCGACCGCCGGGATGGCGACGGACCAGCCCTGGAGCAGGGCATAGCCGACGGTCACTCCGGAGCCGAGCGCGAGCCCCAGTAGCCCTCCAGCCACCGCCAGGAGCAGGGCCTCGGCCAGGAACTGCACCCCTACGTGCCGCCTGGTGGCCCCGAGCGCACGGCGTAGGCCGATCTCCGAACGACGCTCGAGCACCGAGATCACCATGACATTGGCGATGCCGATGCCGCCGACCAGCAACGCGACCGCGCCGAGCCCCAGGAACAGGCTGGTCAGGGTCTCGTCGGCGGCCGCTCTCGCCGCCAGCGCGTCCGAGGGCCGCGAGACCTCCACGTCGGACGGCGACTCGGGATCGACCGTCTCCGGGACGACCTCGCGCACGTCGTCGACATCCTCCGGCTCGGCACGCAGGTAGAGCTTGGAAACCCCCAACTCGTCCCCGGCCTCGAAGGTGGCGCCGGCCACCGGGAAACCGATGAGCGCCGCCCGGTCCAGGTCGCGAGCGAGAGTGAGGCCGTCCATGATGCCTACTACCGTAAACAGTCGGTCGCCGACCAGCACCTGCTGGCCGATCCGGTCGACACCAAGGCGCTCCGCGGCGACCTCGCCCAGGACCACCGCGGGGTAGCGGACCGTCGCCTCGTCGAGGAATCGACCGCGCGACATCGTGCCTTCCAGTGCCTCCAGAAGGTCGGTCTCGGCGGCCACCACGCCGATGCCGCCGGTGTCACCCTCGGGTATCGCCGGACTACGGCGCACGGTGGCGTCGACGTCGGCAACGGCGGACACCTGACGCACCGGGCCTATCCGCTGGGTCATCAGGGCCGCCTCCTCCGGGAGATCCTCCGCGGGGCCACCGATGGCGCTGCCCGGCGAGGCCGTCAACAGGTTGGTACCCAGCCGGTCCAACTGAGCCAGCAGTTGCGCCCGGCTGGAGTCTGAGATGCCCAGCACCGCGACCAGCGAGGCGATGCCGATGGCGATGCCGAGCGCCG
>JBOFLE010000281.1:0-1047 GCA_051657705.1 Nocardioides sp.
TGGCGCATGGGACCGCCTACTGGCTGGAAATGGTCTGGGCTCACGACCTGGCGTTCCGGGTGCTGTCTCGGATGCGGGTGGCGGTCTTCGACGGCCTGGAGCGAACGGCTCCCGGCGGACTCCAGAAGCGACGCACCGGAGAACTCGTCGGCACCGCCATGCACGACGTGGAGACCCTGGAGTGGTTCTACGCCCACACCGCTCCCACCATGGTGGCGGCCGTCGTGGCCCCCGGGTGCACGCTCGTCGCGGTCGCGGTCGTCGCCGGGGATCTCGCGTTCCTCGGTCTGGGCGGCTTGCTCGTGGCCGGTGCCGTGCCCTGGCTGCTGCGTCGTACGGCGGATCGACAAGGAGCCCGGATCCGCGCGGAGGCGGCCGAACTGAAGGCACGGTGCCTGGAGACCGTCCAGGGGCTTCGCGAGGTGCTCGGCTTCGGGCGCCTGGCCGACCAGCGAACCGCCATCGACGTGGACGGTCACCACGTCTACGCGGCGCAGCGCCGATACGCACTGCGTTCCGGGGTCGAGACGGCGGTCGCCGAGGTCGCGGTTGCGGCGACAGCAGTCGCCTTCCTGATCGTCGGCGTCGGCCGGGTGCGCGCCGGCGAACTCGACCCCGGAGCTCTGAGCGTGGCCACGGTCCTGGCGCTGGCGGCCTTCGCGCCGGTCCTCGAACTCGGTGGGATGGTCGCCAAGCTCGGTGAGCTGGGTGCCGCCGCCGCTCGAGTGCGCGGCATCGCGGATGCGGCGCCGAACGTGACCGATCCCGTGGGCGAAGCCCGCGAGCACAGCGCGACGGCGCGCGCCGCGCGGCAAGGCCGTTCGGTGGCCGTGCGGTTGGAGGACGTGGGACTGAGTTACGAGGAGGGCCGGGAGCCCGCGCTGTCGGGGATCACGCTCAGCCTGCCACCGGGTTCCTCGCTGGCGCTGGTCGGCCGCTCCGGGGCGGGCAAGTCCTCCTTGGCGCACCTGCTGCTCCGGCTGTGGGACCCCACTCGAGGCCGGATCCTCCTCGACGGAGAACCGCTCAGCGGACTGTGCCAGCGGG
>JBOFLE010000282.1:0-17145 GCA_051657705.1 Nocardioides sp.
CCGCGGTCAGGAGACCCGCCATCCGCACACACCGCCCAGGGCTGATCGCATTCGCCTCGACGTACAACCCCCCGAAACCGTGGCCGGCGACACTGGTAGCCAGGTCCTCGGCAAACTCCGGCGGACAGATCGACAACACAATGTCGGCGACAGCAACCACCTCGGCGAGACTCCCCACAGGTTCGAACCCCGCCTCCTCGGCCCGACGAGCCGTCGCGGCGCTTCGCCCCACCGAACACCACAACACACGCACACCGCCGCGACGAAGCTGAGCGGCCACCGCCGCACCCATCCGCCCTGGATGAAGCACCGCCACCGCGGGACCGGTCACAGGCAGCTCCCGGACGGCAAAGCGAGCGTCGGGCTCCGGAGGTAGGTGCCGATCTGGCCACGCAAGCCTTGCCCGAGCGACGCGCGACGATAGGACCCGCTATCCAGCGCTATCGCAACCTGGTTGAGTCGACGCGCCACACTCTCGATGCGGCGCTTCGCGCCGACAGATAGGACCTCTTCGATCTGCTCGGCAGCACCGTCCAGATCCCGCCTCGCGAGCCGAGCAGCGGCCAGGTCCAGGCGGGCAAGACAGAGTTCGCCAAGTCGTCGCTTCTCGGCGGGTGGTCGCTCGTAGACCGCGATCGACCGGGTGGCGTCGCGTTCAGCACGGCTATAGCTCGTCGCGTCCCCCAGCCATAGTTGAGAGGTGGCCACGTAGTACCGAACTAACACCCCGCCCACCGTTCGGCCAAGGCCCTCGCTGCCGACATCCGCGACTGGATCGAGCAGTGGAGCATCAACTCGAAGCCCTTCGTCTGGCACAAGACCGCTGGTGAAAGCCTTGAGCTGCTCGCAGGCTACTACACCGCCATCAAGAAATGGACACGCCTTCAACCTGATCGGACATTAGTCGGACGTAGGGACGTATCACCTGATCTGACTAAGGAGGTCGCAGCTCCACAACTGGACGTCAGTAGCCATATGAAGGAATCAGCGCAGGCCAAGTGCGACTTCAGCCCGCTCGATGGTTGCCTTCGCCCGTTCGCTAGCGACCGCCGCGCCGTTCCTGAGTACTGAATCTAACCCGTTCGCGTCCTCGATCACTTCCTGATAGCGTGCTTGAATCGGATCGAGCGTACGTACAATAGAGTCAGCTACCCCTTCCTTCAGAAATCTATATTCCGCCCCAGTGAACTCCTTGCAGGCTGCTTCGTGTGCGATATCATTAAGACCCGCATAAATTTCGAGCAGATTCGAAACTCCAGGACCCATCACGTCGGGATCGACCACTGAATTGCTATCTGTCATCGCGCGAGATAGCTTTCTTCGAATCTTCTCGGGGGGATCAAGCAAGCCAATTCCATGGTTCTGACGGTTAGCCATCGTGCTCTTACTCATCTTTTCTGTTGGATTGTCCAATGCCATAACGCGCGCACCTGTCGTCGGAGTACGAACATCGGGAATAGTGAAAACTTCACCAAAGGTGGAGTTAAATCTTGCTGCAATATCACGAGTAAGCTCAATGTGCTGCTTCTGATCATCCCCAACAGGAACCACGTCAGCCTGATATAGCAAGATGTCGGCTGCCATCAAAACCGGGTAAGTCAGGAGCCCGGAATACACTGGTCCCTTACTAGCCGCCTTGGCCTTGTACTGAGTCATGCGCTGCAAAGATCCGACCGGCGTGTAACATGTGAGATACCACATGAGCTGGGTATGTTGCGGAACTTGAGATTGACAAAAGATCGTCGCTGACTTCGGATCAATTCCGCAGGCAATGTAAAGCGCCGCCGCCTCACGCGCTTTGTCTACTATACGCACATTATCTGGACGATCCGTGCTGGTGAGCGCATGCAGGTCAACAATACAGAAGTAACAGTCGTTAGAGACCGACAGTCCAGCCCACTGCTTCAACGCTCCAAGGTAGTTACCCAGGTGCAGGTCTCCAGATGGCTGGACTCCGGAGAGAATTGTACTGCGCTTTGACACTTTCATACCTCGATTTTGTCATAGTGGAGACGCCGCTATCCTTTTGGGCTATTATCCAAAGTATGGACTGTTAGGTGCCGCATCTAGGAACGGTGGTTGCATGATCGGGACTCGCCGCGGCGAGCGTTGATCGTGACGGCATGGTAGCAGGTAGCCATCTTCGTCAGGACAAACCCGTATTATGCTCAGGGTCACGGAGTACCTCATTGAGACTTCGAGAATCGCAGCCGCCACCCCTTCATGAAAGACGCTTGACCGTTGCAACAAGTGAGAGTAGACATCCTTAGGTATTAATGACCTAATTCTGGACAAATCAGCGGGTTGGATTCCGAGGGCGAAGTAGCGCACCCGCCATTGCCTAGGCCTCCGAATCAGTAGATGACTCCAAGCGTACGGCCGGGTATTACTGAACATAGCGAAGCTCCACTCGGTCTTAATGCCGGCGAAGACGAGTGTCATGATGAAACCTATCAACATTGCGGCCGCCGCCCTCGATCGCCAGTCGAGTTCGTCGGGGAATTCAGGACGAGCCATCATGATTGGAACGAACGGATAGGCGTAAGCGACCCCTCCTATGAAATTGATAGATCGTCCAAGCTTCTTGTGCACGAAAACCCATGGTACAGAGAAAACGGCGATCAGCGCTCCGATGCTAAGAGCAAACAGCCAAGTTACCGCGATTGCAGACGATTGGATTTCAACGTTCCCTTTGGCTGCCGATAGCAAGACCGCCATAGAGATCAGAGAGAAGTGAAGATGCCCGATGATCGAAAAAATTAGGTGCATCACAAATGCTACACCGAACACCCAATAGTTGACTCCCAAAAAGAAGACGGTTGCGCCTAAGGTCAGTTCAACTAAGACGATCATCGACGGCAATGCACGTGTGACCGGCCTGCCAGGCAAAGTAAACCCTAGGTGGCGAGCGTAGTCGTTGAGCAAGATTAGCGGAACACTGTTAGTTGAAAATAGGAAATTCCGATTCAACTTATAGAAGCCCGCCGCAATATACACGCCGCCAAGAAGCCCCGATGACCACGCGGCTTGACCCGACTGCGATAGACCCCAGCCGGCAAGTGTCAAGATAGCGAGAAAGACGTGATTCGAAATACGAATCGATTGAAGAGATGCCCATCCGAGTAGAAGAAGAGCGGCAAGCAAATATAAGTCCGACTTCGTCAAGGAAGTGATGAATAGGCAGCCGATAAGGAGGAGCCATTTGCTCTGCCGAATACTTACGGGAAGCCTCAACCCCAAGGTTGGCGCGAAGTCTGATGCAAACAACCAACTCTGCCTTGAGAAGTACACTCCTACGTGCACGACTAGCCCAAAAGCGAGCCAATGTGATGGTTCCAAGTTTGTTCCTGATGACGCCAGTAGCGAGGATTGTCGAGATAGTCCTCGCTACTGGCTGACGACAGTTAGTCGCAGCACCACGCCGTCGGATGAGTGGTCCCATCGTCTCCCAATGCCCAGGCGGTATCAAATGCGCCTTCAGGTAGTTTGTTGGCCGGAATTGGCCTCCGAATTGAAATTCGACCTAGATGATCGTTTACCTCATGAACCGCTTCGTTTGGCCCAATGTCAAAATGTTCGTGCTGAAGGTACACTCCGAAACGATTCAAGACGTCGTGTCTCTTAAGAACCTCTGCTACATCTTTGAGTGCGCTGCGATCAGTTTCCGTGAGAGATTGTACGGACATGAGCTGGTGCCTTCCTCGAGTTGGACCAGATACTGTTCGCACGCTACAGCGAAGTGGTTGTCGTGACAATGCGCTGTCGCGTAGAGCGGCAGGCCGGATCTCACAACAGCCCTACCTGTGGTCTGTCCGTCTGGTGTCTGACCTTGCTGGCATTGAGGAGATCCAGCTCGCAGCTCGCCATCCTGCCGTGCCGCTACTGGGACGGCGGACGCCTCAGGTCACTGAAAGGTCCATGCGGAGGCCTGGCGAACTCACGCCAGAACGGCAAGCATCCTCGACATGCGCACAAATCGGACCTTGATGCCCGGGTGAAGCCGACGTCGTAAAGGCGCTGGACGCCTCGGCGCTCATCGCCCACAACGCACACGTCGACGTCGGGGTCCTTCAACGCAAGCTCGGGGAGTGGGAGTGTCCTGAGGTGCTCGACACACTCAAGCTCGCCCGCCGCCTGCTGCCCGGCCGGACGACCTACAAGCTCGGCTCGCTGGTCGAGGAGTTCGAGCTTGCTCACGGCCTTGAAGGCGAAGACCAGCCGCACCGGGCCACCTACGACGCCATCGTGACCGCCCGCCTGTTCGTCCATCTCGCAGCCCGACGGACCCTCCAAGAGCTCAGAGATCCGCCGACAGCAAGGAGCGGCCACCATGACGAGCCGACCCTATTCTTGCCCTGAGCACGGCCTGTTCGTCAGCGTCGACGGCCCAGGCGGCGTGCTGCGGAGCGATCATAGGCGTGTGTATTTCTAACGCGAGATTTTAGATTTGCGCACATGATTCCACGGCGTGCCGCACAGCGGGTAACCGAGACGTTGCAGACGATGTCCGCCGTTGCGCTGCTCGGTCCGCGGCAAGTCGGCAAGACCACGCTGGCGTTGGAGATCGCCGATCGATGGCAGTCTGGCGCGACGTACCTCGATCTGGAGCGCCCCAGTGATCTGCGACGACTCGCCGATGCCGACCGCTACCTGCGTGACCGGGCACCCACACTCACCGTCATCGACGAGGTGCACCGGGTTCCTGACCTGTTCACCACGCTGCGAGGCGTGATCGACCACTACCGGCGATCGGGATTCCGTCATGGCCAGTTCTTGCTGCTGGGCTCCGCTTCCCTGGACCTGATCAACCTCTCGGCCGAGAGCCTGGCAGGCCGCATAGCCCATGTCGACCTGTCGGGGGTCAACCTGGACGAGGCGGCCGATGCCGGGATTTCCGCAGACCGGCTCTGGCTCCGAGGCGGATTCCCCGACAGCCTCACCGCACGCGACGACGCCGCATCGCTGAGGTGGCGGCAAGACCTGATCCGGTCGTATCTCGAGCGCGACGTACCGATGTTCGCGCCGCGTCTACCGGCCGAGACGCTACGGCGGCTGTGGACGATGCTCGCTCATTCCAGCGGCGGCCTGTTCAACGCGTCGCGGCTCGCCGCGAGCCTCGGGGTCAGTGGGCCGACGGTCGATCGGTACGTCGATCTCCTCGTCGACCTGGGACTGGTGCGCCGGCTCCAACCCTGGCACGCCAACGTGGGCAAACGGCTGACCAAGTCACCCAAGATCTACGTACGCGACAGTGGCTTGCTCCACGCCCTTCTCGACCTCGGCGATCTCGATGCCGTCCGCGGGCACCCGGCCGTCGGCGGCAGCTACGAATCACACGCGGTTGAGGCGATCATCGACGCGGCGGGGCCGAGCTATCAGCCGCACTTCTACCGCACCGCGCGCGGCGACGAGGTCGACCTGCTCCTGGTTCGGGGCGGCGAGGTTGCCTACACGATCGAGGTGAAGCTCTCCACGGCACCGACCGTGAGCCCTGGCTTCCACCGTTGCTTGGAACAACTGCGTACCCCGCCCGCGTATCTGGTCCATCCCGGCGATACGGAACCATTCCCGATCGCCGACGGTGTCACGGGGATCGGACTACACGCGATGGTGAGGCATTTGCACAGTCCGGGCCAGGACGGATAGGTGAGGTTTCGACGAGTGAAGCGTGCCTGACGATCTCGATTTCGAACGTGGCTTCCTTGATGCTGCTCATGTCAAACTCCCCCGAGGCACGATCCATTCGCACTCCTGTCCGGTGATCTCGGCGATCAGGTCGAAGTCGGCGTCGTAGTGCAGCACGGCAAGGCCTTCGAGCTCGGCGGTAGCGGCGATGAGCAGGTCCGGTACGCCGACCGCGCGGTGCTGGCCGCGGTCGACCAGGCGGGACTGCACCTCCCGGGCTCGGGCCTCGGCGCGAGCGGGAATCATGATCGGGATCAGCCGCTCCACGTAGTCGCGGCGGGTGCGGCGATAGTCGAGGGTCGACTGCGCGGAGAACCCGATCTTGAGTTCGGTCAGGATCGAGATGCCGACCAGGCCGGCGGTCACCCGCGGCTGCAGTGCCTCGGCCACCTCACGATACGGCAGCCGCCACAGCGCGGACTTGTCGATCAACCAGCGAGCGGGCTGTGGCGCGGGAGCCACTCAAGTCCCTATTCCCACGCCCGGGCCATGATCTCCGGGTTGCCGAGATCCTTGACCGCCTCGCCGAACGCCTGGAGATCCTCAGTGGTGATCTCCCGTCTCCGATGCGCCGAACTCGTCGCGTTGCGCAGCGAGGTGTTGACGGTGTCCTTGAGGGTCGTGGTGCCGAGCGCGGTTCGGGCAGCCTCCAGCACCTCGTCGTCGATGTCCACCAGTCTTTTGGTCATGGCGCCTCCCCGTTCGTCGTGGCTCGTATATCCGAATTAGGTCCAGGATATCTCAGGCTGTCACCTCCCGGCCGCCGCGCGGCCGGTCCGGCACCTCGATCTCCCCCGTGACGGCAGCCGTGATCAACGCCCGCAGATGCTCGCGCAACAAAACTCGACCCGCGCATCGACAGTCCTCGATGGAGGCGGCACTTGCCCGAGTCTCATCGGGCCTTCGGGACGCCCGAGCTTGAACTCTGCTAGTTGATCGGCCTCGCTACTTGGGGACGGGTCGGCGGTCAGCGGACGCGGGCGAGGCGGGCGCGCAGTTCGGGGTCGTCGCGCCACTCGGGGGTCATCGCCATGTAGGCCAGCGCGGACGCCTCGATCTGCGCGGGGGTTGCCGAAGAGTCCAACTCGGCGGCCCAGGACTTCACCCGTTCGAAACGCTCGGTGAAGGTGGGCAGCCTCCCGTAGGCCCTGGCGTACCAACGGCAGTAGGTGCAGTACTGCTTGCCGTACGACGGCGTGCGGCAGCGCTCGCACCTGAGTGTGGCCATCTCCACTCCTCCATGCCCGAAATTCATGCCCGAACCTGTCCCCCGGGAGCGGGTGCGACACCCCCTGTGCCGCCACCCGTCGTCTGACGTGGAGCACGCTAACAGCCTTCTCACGCGAGATCGAGGAGGCCGCCCGGCGGGCCCCGAAACATCGGCGCCACGCTCGGAGGACGCGTCGTACCCCCATGCGGAACGCCGCCCGGCGTACCCTTGGCGCATGTCAGCGGTCGGCGGCCCGGAGGAAATGCGCGAGCGGCTGACCGACTACGTCTACGCGCTGCACAAGGCCTACCTGTCCCAGGCCGAACGGCTCGCGCCGGCCGAGCGGGCCGGGCTGCCGTTGGCCGGGCGATCGAACCTCACCGTTGCGGTCGCCGCCGCCCGGGACCTCCATCTGGTGGCGACCGCCGAGCCGCTGCCGCCGCCCCGTGGGCCGGAGGTCGAGGTCGCCGACGAGTTCGCCGGGGTGAGGTGGAGCGTCCGCTTCTTCGATCCGTCGATCCTGCCCGAGCTGGGCCTCGTCGGAGCTGCCAGCGACGACCCGCGGGCGGTACGCCGGGTGCTCGGCGTCGCCGACGTGATCTATCACGTGTCGGTCGCGGTCGGCGGTGGGTTGACCGCTCACCACGCGCAGCACGCCGGGGTCGCCCTCGCGAACCAGCACGCGGCCGCGATCCGGGACGGCCAGGCCATCCGGCACGCCTACCGGGGCCGGGAACACCTGGTGGACGAGTTCGTGGTCGCCGACCGGCTGGGACTGGTCGAGGCCGCGCGACTGCTCGCCGCGCGGATCGCGCCGCACCTCGCCGCCGATCGATTCGCCGGCGATCCCGCCCGGCTCCGCGCCACCCTCCTCGCCGAGGCGTCAGAAAAGCACGCCGACCCGTCACAAACGCACGCCGAGACGTCACCCGAACCCAGCCAAGCGAAGCCAGGCCCGGACGCCGATGGCTGAGGTGCCTCGCACGACACAGACGCTGAACAGCGTGGCCACCGCGGCCAGGATCCTCCGCGAATTCGGCAAGGGCGATACCCAACTCGGAGTCAGTCAGCTCGCCCGGCGTACCGGTGTCGGCAAGAGCACCGCCCACCGTGTGGTGTGGACGCTGGTCGCGGAGGGCCTGCTGGAGAAGGTCGACGACACGGGGCTGTTTCGGCTGACCGCCACCATGCGCAACCTGGGTGTCAGCGCCGAGACCGCACTCAATCTCCATCAGGCGGCCACCTCGCCGCTGGACGCGCTGCGGGGGATCACCGACGGCACGCTGCACATCGCGATCCTGGACGGCGCCGATGTCTTGTACGTCGAGCGTCGGGAGGGCCCCGCCGCGCTCCAGATCTTCCATCGGGTCGGTGGCCGCAATTCCGCTCACGCGACCTCGACCGGCAAGGTGTTGATGGCCTTTCTGCCGGTCGAAGAACAGGTGCGGCTGGTCGAGGGAATGCGGCTCACCCGCAAGACCGAGCACACAATCACGTCATCGAGCCTGTTGCTGGAAGAGCTCAAGAGAGTGCGGAGCCAGGGATTCGCCGAGAACCGCTTCGAGTCGGTGCCCAGCTTGAGTTCGATCGCCGCGCCGATCCGGGACCGGACCGGACGAGTGGTCGCCGCGGTCTCGATCGCGAACACGGTCCCCGCTGCTCGCGGCGACCTCAGACATCTGGTCCCGCCGCTCCTGGAGACGGCGAGCCGGATCAGCCACCACCTGGGCTTCCGGCGAGTCCATCCCGAGTCGCGGTGAACGCGCCGCCAACCCGATCGGGCGACGATCGGTCCGGGGAAGGCCGATCCGCCGAGGAGCGGCCCGACGAGCCGCTCTGGATCGCGGTATGCCCGGTCGCCGAGGTTCCCGACCGGCATCCGGTCGGCATCCGATTGATCGACGAGCCGGGAGTGGATCCCGAGTCGGACCGCAGCCGGGTGTGTGTGACTCGCCATACCGGGCCGGACGGTGTCGAGGTCGTCCAAGGCATGCTGGACCGGTGTCCGCATCGAGACATCGCGCTGTCCGCCGGGATCGTGAAGGACGGCCTGCTGACCTGTCCCGGTCATTTCTGGCAGTTCGACCTCGCTGACGGCCGCCGTACCGATCTGCCCGAACAGGTGCTCACGCTCTATCCCACGCTGGTCGAGGACGGCTGGGTGTGGGTACAGCTCCCTCCGGAGGTCCCGGCGCGGTCGATGCGCGAGTGGCTCCTGGAGCAGGCGCGAGCTGAGCAACCTCGAGCCGAGCGACCTCTGGACGACCGACCCGGCAGTTAGCCGTCGACACGCCGGCAATCTGGCCAGATAACTGCCGGGTCGACGTCGCGGGGTATTGACCGGTCGTTCAATCCGCGTTCACGCTCGGGTGCTTGAGTAGGCCGATGACCGGCGAATGCAGCGTGCGGCCCGACGCCCTCACAGCGATGTCGAGTGTCTGCACGCATGCCGAGCATCGTTGCCGCGCGTCGGCCCGGGCGATCGATGCCGCCCCACTCCCTCCGGACGCGTTCGGAGGGACGACCCACTCCGCCCTGATCTCCGGACTGGCCGACGAGTTCCGGATCGGGATGCACGCCCGAGTTCGTTCGTCGGCGGAGGACGCACAGTTCCAGGCCGGCGCGCTCGAGACCGTCGCCAGAGACTTCCGGGAGTCCGACCGGTGCGCGGCTCGGGGAATCAGTGACCTCACGACCGGACTCACCGCTCCTTCCCAATGGCAGCCAGGTCCCCAGGAGCGGCTCGTGGGCCCGGCGCGGCTCGTGCCCTGACGGTTCGACCCACCCGGCCCGCGCGAACAGCGGCTCCGATCTAGGCTGCTCCGATCAGGGCTGCGGAGACGCTCCTGGTCAGCCTCGCGGCGCGGTCGTCGACACCACCGGTACGTCCACCAGTCCGCCGCCCAGGACCGCCGGATCACGCGGAACCGGTCGCAAGATGAGCTGACCGGTCGAGTCCACGCTGTCGGGCGAGCCCAAGCGGACGTAGGAGGCATCCAGCAACACGCGTTGCATCTCCGTCGGCCCGCCCTTCAGTCCGAGGTTGATCGGCCCCAGCCCGGCGTCCAGCGAGAGTTCGCCGGACTGCCGTTCCACGGCGTACTGCTGCACGGTGAGAACGCCGTCCTGTTGAATCCGTGCGATCAGCTCGGGGCTCGGCAACGACGTCTGGGGCTGCGAGAGGGACTGGATCTGGGAGGCTCGATACGCGGCCAGGTTCTCCGGATCGGTCAGGTCCAGTGTGAAGGAGACCATGCGTTCGGTGGATCCCTCGGAGTCGAACTTCAGATGCGCGCTTCCGCGCTGGTCGTTTCCGAGGGGCGCGGTAGCGCCGACGTAGGTGTTGTTGGTGCCGCCGCGATAGTCGAAGTCGCCCGTCAACGAACCTCGCAGCACGTATCGGATCGGCTGCCCGCTCGCGTCGTAGTCCACGCGCGTCTGCGCCACGCCGGTGATCCCGAAGTTCTGGGTCATCGAGAGGGCTTGGCCGCCCACCTTCCCGTGGCCGGAGTTCGTGTCCATCCACGACGACTGTCCGCTCGACTTCCACATGAACGAGCGGTTTCCCTCCGCCCCGACGACGCCCGAGGCGCCGAGCACGGGCCCCAGGCCGACATCCGCGCTGGCCTTGCCGGTGACGCCGAACGCGATGGTGCCTTCGTCCGCGGGCCGAAAGCTCGCGGCCGGATTGAGGGGTCCTCCGATGCCATGGCGCACGATGGCGACGGCGGTCTCCCATGGTCCTTCGGGTTGGATCGCGTCGATGAACGCCTGGGCCTCGGCGCGGGAACCGAAGTGATAGCGCAGGGCGTATCGCGCCGTACCGCCGGCCTCCGCCTCGGCGTAGGCCCGCTCGAGCATGAGCCGGTCCGCCGGAGCCAGTCGACTCAGGTCGATCTTGGCGCCGGCACTCCACTTGGCGCCGAGCCCGTAGTCGTCGCTCAGCGTGATCGTGTAGCGGCCGTAGGCATCCTGGCTGACCGAGATCCCGCCACCGCGACGCACTCGCACGCCGCCGATCGTGACCGCGGTACCGAAGGACGCTTCGGACATGGTGTCGGTGACTTGCATGATGCCTCGGCGCCAGGGGGCTCCCTGTCCGAGCACGAAGCGGCGCGGCATGCTGGCGAGCACGTGATCGAGATGCTGTTCCTCGGCGTAGACCTTGCGCATCGCCTCGCTGCCCAGTGCGGTCCCCGCCTGGATCATTTGCCGTACGGCGGACGCACGCTGGGGCGCCGGCACCGCCTGCGCCTCACGGTGCAGACGGCACAACTCACTGAGGTAGTGAAGGACCACCCGATTCGCGTTCTGCTGGCTCCTGACGAGTGCGTCGGCGCCGATTTCCAGCCCGTCCGCGGCGAACCTCAAGGATTCGGCGCTGGCCGAGAGTTCGCCCTCCCACACAAGACGACGGAAGGCCATGGCCCGAGCGGCGGCGCCGGTCCAGTCGGCGAGCCGGGAATCGCCCTCGGTGCGCGCGGTGCGCCAGACGTCATCGAGGGTCGCGGCCTCGGTGCGCCAGCCGCTCGCCACCGCGCGCAGTGCCGGCGGGTCGCCGATCAGGCGCTGACGTCGGTTCTCGATCGACTGCGCGGCCGACCGGAACTCCGCGGGCACCTGGCTCACCCAGCCCGGGCCCAGCGCATCGGCTGTCATTCACGTCCTCACTGTCGCAGCGATGTGACCTGACCCGAGTGTCCCGACGAAGCGTGCCGGCCTGGGGTGAACACGAGAGCGAGCGGAGTCGACCGGTAGGCGACCGGCTTTCGAACACCCGACTTCCGCGACCGGACGCGAGCCCCGAATCTGTGTGCCGACCCGGCAGTTGCCCTTCGACACGCCGGCAATCTGGCCAGATAACTGCCGGGTCGGCGGCTAGAGGATGGCGCCGGGGTTGAGGATGCCGTGGGGGTCGAGGGCGTCCTTGACCCGCTGGTTCAGCGCCATCACGTCGTCGCCGAGCTGCTCGGCCAGCTTCTGCTTCTTGGCGCGGCCGACGCCGTGTTCGCCGGTGATCGTGCCGCCGAGCCGGATCGCCGCCGACATGATCTCCTCGAACGCCCGCTTCGCGCGATCGGCGGTGCCCGGCCGCGCCGGGTCGAAGACGATGATCGGGTGGGTGTTGCCGTCGCCGGCGTGGGCGACGACCGGGATCTCCAGGTCGTACGCCGCCGCGATCCGCGCGATCTCGGCCAAGAGATCCGGCAGCAGCGGGACCGGCACTCCGACGTCCTCGTGCATGGTGGTTCCCCGCGCCTCCACCGCGGGAAACACCAACCGCCGGGCCTGGACGAACATGTCGCCCTCGTCCGGATCGTCGGTCACGAAGACCTCGACCGCTTCGGCCTTGCAGACCGACGCCATCACCGCGATCTCGTCGGCCCGGGCGGCACCGGGAGCATCCGATTGCGCCAACAACAGGGCGCCGGCGGACCGGTCCAGGCCCATCGGTTGGAAGTCCTCGACCGCGTTGATGGTCGTGTTGTCCATCAGCTCCATCATCGACGCCCGGAGCCGCCCGCCGATCCGCACCACGGCGTCGGCCGCCGACCGCACGCTGGCGAAGGTCGCCACCAGCGTCGAGCGCGGCGGCTGGGCCGGCACCAGGCGCAGGATCGCCCCGGTGATGATGCCCAGCGTGCCCTCGCTGCCCACGAACAATTTCAGCAGCGACAGCCCGGCGACGTCCTTGATGCGCTTGCCGCCCAGCGTGATCAGCGAACCGTCCGCCAGGACCACGTCGAGCCCGAGCACGTAGTCGGTCGTGACGCCGTACTTCACGCAGCACAGCCCACCGGCATTGGTCGCCAGATTGCCGCCGATGGAGCAGATCTCGAAGGAGGCCGGATCGGGTGGGTACCACAGTCCGTGCTCGGCCGCCGCGGCCTTCACCTCGGCGTTCAGTGCCCCCGGCTGGACGACGGCGACTCGGGAGACCGGGTCGATCTCGACGGCATGCATGCGCTCCAGACAGACCACGATTCCGCCGTCCACGGCGGACGATCCGCCGGAGAGGCCCGTGCCGGCGCCGCGGGGGACGACCGGCACCCGGTGCGCCGCGGCCCAGCGGATCGCCGACTGCACCTGCGCCGCGGACTCGGCGCGTACGACGGCCAGCGGCGTCCCGGCGGACTCCTCCCGCGTCCAGTCCCAGCGGTACTTCTCGATCGCCGCCGGCTCGGTGAGCACGACGCCGGCCGGGAGTTCGGCAAGCAACCGGGCCAGCGGCTCGGGCATCTCCGGGGCGACCGTCAGCGCGACTGGTGGGGAGACGCCGTCGGTGGGGGACATACCCCCATGCAACCATCCCTGTCATGAGCGGCCAACAGTCCGACCGGCAGGCAGACGACTCCGCTGGTGGTGCCGATACGTCCCCGGCCACCCGATGGGTGCTGGAGCGAACGGTCGCGCAACGCCAGGCGTACACCCGGCGGTTCGACAACCTCGCGGCGACCGGCCAGGACGTCGACGGCGAGGGTCGCTTCGTCGATGCCATCGCCGATCGGGGTGCGACGATCCTGGACGCCGGATGCGGCACCGGCCGGCTGGCGGCGTACCTGCGAGACCGCGGGCACCGCGCCGTCGGGGTCGATGCCGACGAGCTCCTGGTCGATGCCGGGAAGCGCGGCCGGCCCGACCTCCCGTTGGTCGCGATGGACCTCCTCGCCATGACGCCCGAGTCGCTCGCGGCGGCCGGACTGCCCGCGAGGTACGACCTCGTGGTGGCGGCCGGCAACGTGATGGTCTACCTCGCTCCGGGGACCGAGAGCGAGGTGGTGTCGCGGCTGGCCGCGGTGTTGCGGCCGGGTGGCCGGGTGGCGTTCGGGTTCGCGACCGATCGGGCGTTCACCCACGCCGACCTGGACCGGATCGCGGCGGGCGCGGGCTGGATCTTCGAGCACAGATTCGGCACCTGGCAGTGCGCGCCGGCCGGTTCTGGCTCCGGCTGGGCGGTCAGTGTTTTTCACAGTGAACCCGACGCCCGAGATGAGTGAAATTTACATTTCCTAAGTAAAGCCTAAGGACCACATAAGTCCCACCTAACGATGGGCCGATCGGCACTTTTCCCATTCCATCGTGCGTTTTTGCCCCGATACGTTGAGCATCGGCTCGGGGGAGCCGGGAGCGCAAGATGCACTCTCGACCCCGGGGCCGTCCTGGCTCCGGCTCGGGGCGGCCCCGGGGCCAGCCGGATCGACACACTCGGAGAGAGAAAGTTGCACGCATGCCTAAGCCAGTGAAACTCTCGGCGGCTGACCAGCACTTCGTGAACCGCTTCACCTACGGATACAGCCGGGCGACCGCCAAGCAGGTGAAGAAGGCCGGCGGTGGCCGCCAGTGGTTCGAACAGCAGCTGACGCCGAAGAACATCAAGAACAACCGGGCCAAGAAGCTCCGGGAGTGGTACCCGAGCCTGAAGGGCACGCCTCAGCAGCTCTGGCAGCGCCGTGAGGCGGATGGCTACTCCCTGCCCGACAACCTGGCGAGGCTCACCATCCAGCGGCGCATCCAGAGCAAGGCACAGCTGCACGAGATCATGACCGAGTTCTGGGCCAACCTCCTGCACGTGCCGATCGGGCACGAGGAGGCCTACGCCTTCCGGGTGGCCTACGAGAAGATGATCCGGCGGAACGCGCTCAAGCGGTTCGACAAGATGCTCTACAAGGCGACCATCCATGGCGCGATGGGGCTCTTCCTCGACAACGCCTACTCGACGAAGGACGCGCCCAACGAGAACCTCGGCCGCGAGGTACTGGAGCTGCACACGGTCGGCGTCGGCCACTACACGGAGAAGGAGGTCAAGGCCTCCACTCGCATCCTCACCGGCTGGCGGATCGACATGTACGACCAGAACGGCGCCAACATCAACCAGCGCTACGAGCCCGAGGTGCACGACACCAAGCGGGTTTCCGTCCTCGACTTCCGGGCGAAGAACGCCAACCCGGACGGCCGGAAGCTGACCAAGAAGTACCTGAAGTACCTCGCGCACCACCCGCTGACGGCCAAGCGGATCGCGCAGCGGCTCTGTGTGAGGTTCGTCGACGACAATCCGTCGAAGGATCTGGTGCGCACCGTGGCTCGCGCCTACACCCGCAACAAGACCGAGATCAAGCCGACCCTGTTGGCGATGGTCAACCATCCGGAGTTCGCGCGGGCGCGGGGCAAGAAGGTACGGACACCCGGCGAGGACTTCATTGCCACCATCCGGGCGCTGGGACCCAAGGTCCAGCCGCCGGCCAACGACGAATCGTTCGCCAACCAGTTGGTCTACTACGCCAAGAACAACGGACAGTCCCCCTACGACTGGGGCGGTCCGGACGGTTACCCGGAGAACAACAAGGCGTGGAGCACGCCCGGCCGGGTGCTGGACACCATGGAGTTCCACCGTGCGATGGTGGGCAGCGGATTCACGAATCAAGTCGCGTTCAAACCCATGGACTACTGGCGTCCGAAGAAGGCGGCCAAATTCCGGAAGGTGATCAACCGGGCCAGCAGGCTGCTGCATGGGCACAAGGCCTCCAAGAAGGTCCGGAAGGCGATCGCCATCCGCACCGGGATCGCGCTTGGTTCTCAGCTCACCCCTGACCAGGTCACCGATCAAGTGGTGCAACAGATGCTGGCCTCGTTGCTGGATTCCCCGGCCCAGATGATTCGCTGAGGAGCGACCAATGACTATCGATACCATCAATTCAGCAGTGGTACCCGGGGACGGCGACGCGGCCGCGTGCGGTTGCCCTGAGTTCACCATGTCGCGCCGTCGCTTGCTCCAGACCGCGGCGGCGGGCACGGGTCTGGCGACCGCGGGCCAGTTGTTCGGCGACGCCTTTCAGCAGGTGACCTACGGTGCGGCATCCAACGAGAACACCGTGGTGGTGCTCTCGTTCCGTGGCGGCTACGACGGACTGTCGTTCTGTACGCCGCTGAACGCGACCGACTACGGCGTGCTTCAAAGTGTCCGCCCGGATCTGGTAAATCCGCGTGACACGATGGCGTTCGGCAACGGTGAATTCGGATTTCACGCGGCGCTCGCGCCGCTGGCGCCCATGTGGAACGACAAGAAGTTCGCCGCCATCCACGGGGTCGCGCTCCCGAACCCCAACCGCAGTCACTTCGACGCCACGATCGAAATGGAGGACTGCGATCCGCGCTCGCCCGAACGGCGGGGCTGGATCAACCGGATGATCCCGATCGCCGCACTGCCGGAACAGCACGTCATGCTCGGCAACTCGATGGTGCCGCTGCAACTGCAGGGCCAGTCACCGGCGCTTGCGGTCGGATCGGTGAACGATCTGCGACTGCCCGGCCTCTTCGGCGACAAGCGACTCGGTTCCGCCATGTCGCGGACATGGAAGGGCAAGGGCCCGCTCAATAAGAGCGTGCGGCGTGCGGTGGCGTCGACCCGCAGGCTCCGCAAGCTGGCGAATACCGACCTGGGGCCGATCGCGGAGACCTACCCGGAGGGTGGGTTGCGGAACGTGCTGGCGAATACCTCGGCGATGATCAAGGCCAACGTCGGCGCCCGGGTCATCACCATCGACTACGGCGCCAACTGGGACACGCACGAGAGCCAGGGCCAGCCGGGCAACGTCGACGGCACCATGCATTCGCAGTTGGCGCACTTCGCCGACTCGATGGTGCGGTTCTTCGAGGACCTCGGGCCGAAGGCGGACAAGGTCACCGTGGTGACCCTGACCGAGTTCGGTCGCCGGGTCGCGCAGAACGGCGGCGGCGCCGGCGCAGGTACCGACCACGGCTACGGCACCTGCATGTTCATGCTGGGCGGCGGGGTCAACGGCGGCACCGTGCATGGCCCGTGGCAGGGATTGGGCACGTTGGAAGACGGTGACGTCCGCAAGTACACCGACTACCGCAACGTGCTCTGGGAGGTCATGAACGCGCGGCTGCCCGAGGCCGCCGGCAAGCGGGCCACCATGTTCCCGGGCGTGAAGTACACGTCGATCGGCACCATGGCCTGACTTCGGTTTCGGCGAGAGCCGCCCGGCCAGTGGCCGGGCGGCTCTCGTGATTTGATCCGAACTCGAGATATCCGACACACACCGCCCGAAAATGCTCACTTGTCGGCGGCTGGGAGTTAAGGTCCCTTCTGGGTGTTGGTGCCGCCCTTGTGCGCGGCCCCACCTAGAGTCGGCGGATCCTGCCCCCCCGGTCCGCCGACTCTCTCCATTTCCCCCAGTCGAGGCGTCACAAATGCACGGCGACAGGTCACAAAAGCACGTGCTTTTGTG
>JBOFLE010000283.1:0-2585 GCA_051657705.1 Nocardioides sp.
CGCCGGGAAGATCACCGCGTCCAGACCGGCGGCGTCCATCGGCCGCTCCAGATCGACCCGCCGCGTCTCCTCCAGGCCATGCAGGCCGGCCGCCAACTCGCCGATATCGGTGAACGACGCATACGGATGCTCGCGGACACACGCCGGCTAACCCCCAGAGGAACACCCCCGGCCGTGATCTTCCCTGGCAGCAGATCAAAGACGCAACAGACAACGCGATAGACAACGCCACGAGCTACGGATGAACCATCCCGGGTTCTAACCACCGGGTCGCCGGTACCGCAGGGTGTGGTGGATCGTCCGGGTGGCCTCCTGCGCCAGACCGAGAACGCCGGCGATGTTGGAGGTGAGGACGGAGTAGGCGTACCAGTCCTCGGCACCGACGATCTCGGGGAGCTCACCCGAGAAGACCACCGGCGGACCCAACTCGGCCCGGCCGCAAGGATGCACCAGCAGCGACTGCACCACCTGATCGGAAAAGCGCGGACTCGGCCGGCGAACCCACTCCACAACGGTCAGGTCATCGTCGATATCGGCCCGCCGCACCGAGCCCACCCACCTCGGCGTCGCCGGCTCCGCCTCCAACGCCACCGGGACGCCCGGCCGGAGATCGAAACCACCACCGGCCGCACCACCGCCAGAGCCCGGCGACGGAGTCATCCTCTGGCCCGCCGTTCGTCCAAGAACCCGAGCACGTCCCCGCGAGCCGCGAGATAGCAGCTGAAGAGGCCACGGTCGGCCAGATTCCGCCGCCACCGGTGCCACGAGCGTGACAGCTCACCCCGCAACGGCCCCGGCACTCGCCGCCAACACAAACCACACACCACAAACCCAGCCGGAACCACCCGACCACACGCAGAACACGCCCCCATGACCATGGCTCAACACTCCCTATCCTTTCTCGGTGGAGGTCCCGGCCGCCGCCGAGGGGTGTCGCAGTCGGCAGGGACGGTGCGGCGCGACGAACCGGGCTTCTCTTGCGCCGCTCCCAACGTAGGCGTCCGCTCGCGGACACTGCGATGACACTCGTGGACACCTTTGGACACCTTCTTGTCAGGCAGGTGTACCTCGACCGACAATGGAGCCCTGATGAGGAACGAACGACTTCGCCTGGCAACGTTGCGCGCCGGACATGATCCCGAGTCGATGGCTCAGTTGATCGGCGCCAGTCAGAAGTCTGTGCGCCGATGGCTGGATGGATCATCCACGCCTCACCCAAAGATGCGCTATCGAGTTGCTGCAGAATTGCAAGAGGATGAGTCGTATCTGTGGCCAGAGTCCGCGGACCGAGCCAGTCTTGCCGAGGCCGAGATTGTTTCTACGTGGCCACGTAGATCCAATGTTCCGAAGGCGCTATGGGTGGACCTACTTAAAGCTTGTAACCGCAACTTCGATCTGCTTGCCTACGCCGGTCTTTTCTTGACAGAAGAACACTCGGATTGGATCTCTTTACTAAGGTATAAGGCGCGGAATGGCGTTCGCATACGCCTACTAATCGGCGATCCTCTAGGTAAGAATCTTCTTGCGCGCGACAATGAGAGCCGTATAGGCGGTGGGGTTGCCGGCCGCGTGTCCGCGGTAATGTCGCACTACGCGGCACTGTGCGATGTTGTCGAAGTGCGCGGCCATGACACGCCGCTCTACAACTCGATCTATCGTTACGACGATGAGATGCTTGTAAACAGTCACGTCTACGGCATCCTAGCCGCTTACACGCCTACGCTCCGACTTCGCCGTATCGACGGCCAGTTTTTTGATGTCTACATGGAATCATTTGAGCGAGTGTGGGCTCAGGCGCGCGCACTCAATGACGAAATGACGCAGGTGGAGTGAATGGGGAAAAGGAAGCGTCGAATCGACTATTACAACGCCAAGAATGCACCCCAGCCCACTACCCGCAAGCCGTCGGCAAGCGTGGTTGTACGAGACGAACACGGCAGAGTCTTGTTATTGCGTCGGACGGACAACGACCTTTGGACCATCCCAACGGGCGGGCTCGCAATGAATGAGTCAGTCCGTGAATGTGCGTCGAGAGAGTGCCTCGAAGAGACTGGCATTGAGATTGAAACTCTCGACTTGGTTGGGGTGTTCTCAGACCCGCAACACATCATTGCCTACTATCACGGGAAGAATTTGAATGAGGTTCGCCAACCCGTGAACGTCTGCCTTCACGCGAAGCCAATAGGCGGATCTCTTGCAACCTCCAACGCAGAAGCATCCGAAGTCCGATGGATAGGGCCTAGCGAGTTGGCCGCAATGAACATTCATCCGGCCATACGGCGGAGGCTTGACCACGCCCTATCCGCCGAGTCGGCTGCTGTCATCGACTGATCCAGACCGCAGACCGTCGCCGCCCGCCGTGTCCCGAGGCGCAGTGCCGTGCGGGGCGGTCCCCGACGCCGTGTGGCGCCCGCAGGCCCGGGCGGGACCACCTCTCGAAGTGACAGAGCCATCGCGGCTCGACGGGCACGCAGGCTTCCGAGGACGGCAGAGGGCGGTCGGACATGCCGCTCATCCTATTTACTCCAGCCTGGGCGTGCGCGGAGGAGTGGTACGCCGGCTCCCGGTGGACTCGAAACCGGCCG
>JBOFLE010000284.1:0-3268 GCA_051657705.1 Nocardioides sp.
ATCCCGCGCTGGTGCCGGCCTGGGCCGACTCGCAGGCGATCACGTCGCTTGGCAGTCGTACGGTCAACGAAGCCTTGGCCGACGGGGTACCGCCCAAGCAGGTCTGGACGGCGGTCTGGGAGGCCCTCGACCTGCCCGAGTCTCTGCGGTGAGAAGCATCGAATCGCTCGCCGCCGCCCAACGTCGTACGGTCCTGGTCCTGGGACTCGCCGCCACCTTCGGAGGCGTCGGCATCACGCTCGGCATCGCGGCGGCCTCGTTGCTGGCCAAGGAGATCTCCGGTTCCGAGAGCCAGGCCGGCCTGGCGCAGACGTTCCAGGTCCTGGGCACCGCCGGAGCGGCGTACCTGATGGCGCGCTGGATGAATCGTCGCGGTCGCCGCTTCGGGCTGTCGCTGGCCATGCTGATCGGTGCCGCCGGTGCGCTGCTCGTCGCGCTGGCGGGAGTGGTGGACTCGATGCCCCTGCTGCTGTCGGGAGCGCTGATGCTGGGCGCGACCACCTCGGCGGGGCTGGCCTCCCGCTACGCGGCGACGGACCTGGCCACCGACCAGACCCGCGGTCGCGCGCTGTCGGGTGTCGTCTGGGCCACCACGGTCGGAGCGGTCGCGGGCCCGAACTTGGCCGGACCGGCGGCCGCCCTGGCCGAGCGTATCGGCCTGCCCGAGTTGGCGGGCCCGTTCCTGCTGTCCGGTCTGGCGATCTTGATCGGCGCGGCCATCACCTGGATCTGGTTGCGGCCGGACCCGCTACTGACCGCTCGGGACCTGGCCGGCGACACCACCGCGTCAGCGGCCGGTAGGGGCCTCTCCTGGCGGGTGGTCGGAGAGGTGATCGGTCAACGACCGGCGATCGGCGCGGCCATCCTCGGCGTTTCGTGCGCGCACGCGGTGATGGTCGCGGTGATGGTGATGACCCCCCTGCACATGGAGCACGGCGGCGCCACGTTGCGCGTCATCGGAGTCGTGATCAGCGTGCACGTGCTCGGCATGTTCGGCTTCTCGCCCCTGGTCGGCTGGGCCGTCGACGCCTGGGGTCGGTGGCCGGTGCTGGCCGGCGGCGGCGTGGTCCTGTTGGTCGCGCTTCTCATCGCCGGAGGCTCGCCCGAGGGTAGCTCCACGCAGATCATGGTCGGGCTCTTCCTGCTCGGGCTGGGCTGGTCGATGGCCAGCATCGCCGGCGCCACGCTGTTGACCGACCACACTCCGCTGGCCGCGCGCACCGACGTTCAGGGAGCCTCGGACCTGATCATGAACCTCGTCGCGGCCTCGGCCGGTGCGCTGTCCGGCCTGGTGACCGGGCGCCAGGGGTATCCGGCGCTCAATGCCTACTCGGCGGCGCTTGCCCTCGCGGTCGTCGGCGCCGCGATGCTGGCGCGTCGTCACCAGAATCGGCCACACCTCGCGACAACCAGAGACGCCAGGTAACCGGCGACGCCGAAGATCCGACACTCCACTGCACGGCCTCTACGACAAGGTCCGGGAGTACCTGGACCTTGCGATGGGACGGGCACTACCTGATTCGGTGGCTGCAGGTGGTCATCGCGAGGGGCGATGACGATGCCAGTTCCCCGACCGATGAGCGGAGGCCGATGAGGAGGTGGGCCCATTGCTAGAGGTCGCGGTTGGCGATCCCGTTGAGGCGTAGCGTGGTGGACTCGTCGCGGTGGGTGCCGGTCGTGCCGACATGCGCGTCGCTGATCTCGGCACCCTTCTTGATGACGTGGACGATCGCCATGGCGTGCCCACGGCCCACGCCGTAGTCGTCCTTGAGCCAGTCGATGATCTGCTGTGCTTTGGTGTCGTCCCCGAAGCCCTTGTCGTGACCGATCTGGACGAGCTGTGCTGGCGTCAGCCCGGTCTTGGCCTCAACGGCGTCGAGATAGGCCTGGAAACTCATGAGGTTCTCCCTTGTTCGGTGAGTTGGAAGGATTGGATGTGGCTCCGAGCGGTCTCGGACAGTCATAGATCCAGGTGGCAAACCTTGCCCCGGCAGCGGTTGGGAATACCTGCCAAACGTGGGTGAACGCCGCACCTGACAGGCTGACCGGAAAGTCCGCCGCCTGTCTGCCACGGCGTGTCCTTAAGGATTGATGACGAAGTCCGGAGAGCCACCCCGCCGTCCTCCCTTGCCGTCCGCATCCTGGCAGAGTTGGCGCCATGACCGGTCCAGACGAACTCGCCGAACTCTCCGTCGAGGTCGCCGTCATCGGCGGCAGCGGCTTCTACGCATTTCTCGACGATGTCGAGGAGGTGTCGATCCCTACGCCCTACGGCGAGCCGTCGGCCGCGGTCGCGGTAGGCGTGGTGGCGGGGCGGAGGGTGGCGTTCCTGCCGCGCCACGGAGTCGATCACGCCTATCCGCCCCACGCGATCAACTATCGCGCGAATCTCTGGGCGTTGCGTGCCCTGGGCGTCCGGCAGATCGTGGCGCCGTGCGCGGTCGGTGGCCTGAGACCGGAAGCGGCGCCGGGTGACCTGATCGTGCCCGATCAGCTCGTCGACCGGACGACCTCACGGGCGCAGAGCTATGTGGAGTCCGGTGCCGTACATCTCCCGTTCGCGGATCCGTACTGCGGCCGGCTGTCGAGCGCCCTCGCCACCGCGGACGAATCGGTTCGACTCGGCGGCACGATGGTGGTGATCGAAGGACCACGCTTCTCTACGCGAGCCGAGTCACGCTGGTACGCCGCTCAAGGGTGGACCTTGATCAACATGACCGGCCATCCCGAGGCGGCGCTCGCCCGCGAACTGCGGATGTGCTACGCGGCGATCGCCCTGGTGACCGACTCCGATGCCGGTGTCGCCTCGGGGGAGGGCGTCGGTCAGGCCGAGGTGTTCGCGATGTTCGGCCGCAACATCGAGCGACTGAAGAGCATCCTGCGCGACTGTCTGGCGGACTTGCCGGACCCCGCCGGCTGCTCCTGCGCCACCTGGGCCGACGACCTGGAACTCACCTACCCGATCCCGGGAGCGAAGCGGTGAGAGTGTTGCTGACCGGCGCGGAGGGCTTCATCGGGAGTGCCGTCCGATCGGCCCTGCAGGCCGCCGGGGACGAGGTGATCGGCCTGGACCTCATGCTCCCGGTCGCCCACGGAGCAGCCGCGCCGTCTCCCGGAACCCGGCACCTCGACGTACGAGATGCCGGGGTGTGGGGCGAATTGCTGACCGGGGTCGATGTGGTGTGCCATCAGGCGGCGATGGTCGGGGCCGGTGTGACGGCGGCCGACCTGCCGGAGTACGCCGCGCACAACGATCTCGGCACCGCGG
>JBOFLE010000285.1:0-4262 GCA_051657705.1 Nocardioides sp.
ACCACAGAAAGCAACCGGCCCGGCTCCACCACCACCGGCACATGATTCATAATCCGAGAATCCTTCGCCAACAACCCCAACGAATCCCCCGTCCCCCGCGCCGCATCATCAGCCCCCGGCAACACCACCACCCCACCCAACGGATCCCGCGGATCACTCGGCACCCCAGCCGCCTCATTCACCCACTGCACCACCACCTCCACCGGCAAGTAATAGAACCCAGCCACATCAGCCACCGGCTGCGACCTCACCAAATCCACCACGTGCGGCTTCTGCACCTTTGCCTGCTCCACCCACCCCAACACCACCGACTCGGGCAAACCCCACTCCCGCGCCACCTCTCCCACCCGCACCGAATCAGGCTCGCCACCCGCAAACGCCGCCGACAACACCGGCAACCGCTTCACGAACAACTCATCCGACACACCGCCCACCGGCACACCCACCGACGGCAAAGACACTCCCTCATCAACCACATAGCTCGAAGCCTGGACAAACGCGAGATCCGGCACCAACCGACGCTCACTAGCTTCCAAGCGCCGACTCTGCTCGCGAGCCACCAACCTCAACACGGTCCCCAACGGCAACCCCAACCCCTCCGCAACCGCACTCGGCTCCTCCCCCAAATCGATCACCTTCAACACCGCCACCGGCTGCTTCGCGTACTCAGCGATCACCCGCCCCGCCAGATCCAACTCATCCACACGCAAAGCACCCGCCACCACATACAGGTCCTCACCACCCCCCACCACCCGACCCAACGCCTCCTCCATCGGATCCACCACCGGCCCCGACGAACCCCACTCACCCACCGGCACGACACCCGACCCGTCCAACTCAGCCGACAACTCCCCCAACTCCGCCGCCGACAACCCCTCTAAAAGCACCTCCACCCCCTCCAACGGATCCACCAACCCCACCGGCGACACCACACCCACCACCGGCGAATCCACCACACCCACCGGCACATCCAACGGCTCGAAGCCCTCCAACGCCTCTGACAAACTCACCGGCCCCACCCACTCCTCCACCCACCCCCGCACCACATCCACCGGCACACCACCCGCAACCGCCTCATCCATCGCCGCCACCTGCGCCACCACATCCGGCACACCACCCACCCGACGCCCCAACGACTCCAACACCCCACGACGCAAATACAACGCCCGATAAACCCCCAACGAATCAACCACCCCACCAGGCACCACCACCCCCAACGCCACACCCACCCCGTCCTCCAACACACCCACCCCCACCCCCACCTCACCCGCCACCCACACCAACGACTCCCCACCCAACACCCGCCCCACAGCACCCGACACCACACCAACCGAAACGCCACCAGGCACCGCATGACCAGACAACCCACCCGCAGAAGCAAGCTGCTGGCCTCGGCTCCTTACGAACGGGACCTGGGCCGATGTGCCCCGGGCATTCGCCCGTGCGTCGGCCATCGGGACGAAGTCGTCGGACAGCAGGTCGTAGTAGCCCTCGGGGTTGTCGAGGACCACCTTGAGGCGCGGGACCTGTCCGCCGGTGGGGTCCGCACCGGCGATGTCCCGGTACTCGGTGAAGGTGACGAGTGGATCGACTCCGCGCCGCAATTCGCCGACGGCGTCCTTGCGCTCCTTCCACGACAGACTCGTGTCGCGCGTGCGGGCCAGCAAACCGCCCGCACCCGGCTTGACCAGTCGCTCCGTAGCGATGTTGCCTTCGCCGTCCCGCTTCCAATAGCCGTAGACTTGGTCGATCAGCCTCTTCCGGTCCGCGAGGTCCATGCTCGTCCAAGAGTCGTTCCCAGCGGTTTCGAACGCCGGCTCGAACTGGGCCTGTTTCGCGTCCTGGCCGGGGTGCAGGTCCCAGTAGCCGAATGCCTGGTCGAGCTGCTTGATACGCGTGGCGAGCGGGATCCGGCGGCCCGACTCTCCCGCCGTGCGCGGGAGAGGGTTCCGGAGAACGGGATTCAGGAGGTCGAGGGCCTTGTCGAGCGCTTGGTGTGCCCTCGCGGTCGCCTTGCGCCCCTCCGCCTTGGACGCAGTCTGCTTCGACAGGAGATGCTCGGCACGCGCCTGGGACAGGAGCCCGCCCTGCCCGGGACTGACCGTGTCCCGAGTCTTGATCGCGCCTTGGTCGTCTCTCTCCCAGTAGCCGAAGAGCGTGTCAAGCAGGCCCTCCCGCTCTCGGATCGTCAACTTCTTCCAGGCATCGCTGCCGGCGACCTTGGTGTCCAGGCCGTGCTGGTCCGCGACGACCCCGCTGTCACTGACGAGAGCAAGCATCAGGTCATGAGCGGACAACCCGGCGATGTATTTCGAGACCGGGTGACTGTGGTGCATGTTCTGCTGCCCGGACGCACCAGGGTCGGCGCTCTTCGGGTGTGCGCCGTCGACCGAGAACACCCTCTCCGAGGAGCCGGAAGAGACGGCGGCGACCACCTGGCCGTCGTCGCGGACCTCTCCCGAGCCAAGAGTCACCCGGCTGTAGGACCAGTAGGCCTTCGGCACGGTGTCCGACTTCAGCGTCTCTGTCAGCCGCATGCTGGACTCGAGATTGTCCCCGTCCAGCACCGCCCGACCGAGCGGGAACGCACGAATCTCGTCGAAGATCCGCCGTCTTTCCGCCATCGCGGCCTGCTCGGCCTTCTCGCCCGTGAACTTCTTCCCCGCGAGCTTGTCGAGGCCCTGCCGGAAGGGATGGAGTGCCCACATCGCCAAGGCCTGCTGCCCGGTCAGGTGGTGGCGCTTGCCCACGTTGGTCAAGGCGTCGGCGACGACGACTTCGTCCTGCGGCGTCAACGGCCGGTCGCTGCGCGGAAGATCCTTCATCAGCCGCCGCGCGTCGCGATCCATCGGGAACGGCGTGGTGTCCGCGGCCGGTCTGGTCTCTCCCGCCTGCTGGTACGCCGCCGCGATCCGGTCGTCGAGTGCCTTTGCCCGCAGCGACGCGGGCACGACAGCACGATCCACCGGTAGCCCCGCTTGATAATCACCTCCTTCCGCAGCGGAGCTTCCAGCGACGTGTGGGAGGCCGCCCGCCTGCAGGGGGGACTGCAGGGTGGGTGCGGGCCGGCCTCCGGCCAGAAAGTCGATCCAGTCCTGATTCCGGTCTCTGGACGGGGAGGGCTGGTAGTCGAGGAGAGCCTTTTCGGCTCGTTTCAGTTCCTCGTCGGCGAAAATCTCGGGCGCCTCATCGAGCTGTCGCAGCCGGCGCTGGTCCTGCACGGATCGCGACCAGTCGCCGACGGCCGGATCCGGCGAGCCGCCCGCGAGCGGGCGCAGGACGTTGTCCTGGTCGACGAAGAAGACCGACTCAGGCGCGGCCTGGGTGAGTGCGGCCACCAGTTCGTCCTGGATCTGCTGAGGCACGCGATAGGGGCGCTTGGTGTCCGGGACGTACGGCGTGCCGTCGGGGTAGCGGAGCACCGTCCCGGCCGGGGCGTTCCGGACGGCGTCGCCGAGTTGCTCGCCCTCGGAGCGGGGCTCGAAGATCACCACGCCGCTGGGCAGGTGCCCGTCCGGCTGCTTCGCGGTCACGGTGGCCGCGCGATAGCGGTCCAGCAGCGCCGGCGCGGCGGCCTCCGGCCGCGCGACCGACCAGGCCGCCAACAGGTCGTCGGAGTTGAGCGAGCGCCCGGCCTGGGCGTAGACGAGGTTGGTGTCGAGGTCGACGTAGTGAATGTCGGCGAAGTCCAGGTCCGTTCGGACGTACGCCGCGGCGAGGTTGCGCAACGACTCCCGACGTCGGCGGGAGGCCTGTTGGAAGCTGTCCTCACCGGGCGGCACCCGAGTCGGGGACGATTGCTTGGCCGGGTCGTAGGCCGTGCCGTCGATGAACCGCCACTCGCCGGGAAGATCTCGGGGCACCAGGGCGCGCAGGTGCCTGACGCCGGCCGGGTTCTCCGGGGACTTGGTCGCCTCGGTGATCCGTTCCAGCTCGGTGGCCAGACGGTTCCCGCCGACCGCGCGCGGGTCCCCGGTCGCCTCCTGACGGAGGAGGTCGTGCCGCTGGGCGTCCCGCGCCGCCCGCACCTGAGACTCGTTGACCACCCGACCCGACTGGTGGTGGATCAGCCCCGTGTCCAGGTCCTCGTAGTGAATGTCGGCCGGATTGAGCCCGGGTGCCGCGTACCCCGCCCGCAGACTCGCCAACGACTCCTGACGCCGCCGAGCATCGAACTCACTCGACCCCTCACCGGCAACCCGCTTTCCGGCAAACACCCCCGGCACATATCGCGACCCGTCGTCGGCGTATACCCACTCATC
>JBOFLE010000286.1:0-2317 GCA_051657705.1 Nocardioides sp.
TTCACCGACGCCGGATCCAACGCCGGACCACCATCCGCGGGGGTGTCGTTGGTCAGCAACGGAACCGTGACCGGGGTTTCCGCCGGGGTGGTCCCGGTGTCATCCACCGCGGTCGGCGCCACCGGCACCACCGGGGTGACCGTGACAGTGACCGTCGCAGTATCCGTACCACCATCGGTGTCAGCGACCTGGTACGTCACCGGAGCAGCCGCACCAGTGAAACCCGGTTCCGGGGTGAACGTGACACTGCCATCAGGGTTGACCGTGTACGTGCCCTCACCAGGGATCGTGACTGTGGTGCCGTAGGTGTCGGTGGCGGGGTCCAGCAGCTTCACCGACGCCGGATCCAACGCCGGACCACCATCAGCGGGGGTGTCATTGGCCAACGGGTCAACCGTGACATCAACATTCTGCGGGGTGGTCCCGGTATCCGCGGTGGCCGTCGGTGGCGGCCCGCCCACCGTGATCACCAGAGCAGCGCGAGCGATCTGGCCAGCTGAATCGGCTACCTGGTAGTCCACGGCAGGGGTGGCCCCTTGGAAACCGGTCGCAGGAGTGAAGGTCACCCCACCGGTGGCCGGGTCCACGACATAGACACCTGCGGCGGTGGTCACCGTGGTCGCGGGATTCCCCGTTGCCGGGTCGATAAGACGCACCGATGCCGGATCGAAGGGGTAGCCGGTGACGGGCGAGTCGTTCCCGAGGAGGTCGACCGTGACCGGTGTCTCGTACGGCGTCACGTCGGCGTCGTCGGTGGCCTCGGGCTTGGGGATGTCGATCTGCACCCGATAGTCCTCCACCTCACCACCAATCACCACGCCAGTAGGACTAGCGACACCAGCAGCCGTCGGAGCGATCCGAAGCCGGAGGTAACTGGGGGTGGGCGTCATCACCACAGACGTCGGCACAGTCCAGGACAGATCAACGGAACTACCGGAACAGGGCGCCGGGGCAGACCCTTCCGCCGCGCTGAACGTGCCATCGGCATCGAAGTCCACCCACCCGGCGACCGTTCCCGGGCCGGTGCACGCCACCCCCGGCACCGTGTAGGTCGCTCCCGGTGGAGTGGTGATCGCACTCGGCGCGGTGATCCCGTCCTCATCATTCACCCCCGCGGTCAACGGTGACTCTTGCACGTCGTCACCGGTGGCGTCCGAGTCGGCGAACGGCCCGGTCTCGGGGTCAACGATCGCGCCAAGCCGGGTCTGCGGCATATCAATGTCAGCGAGCGCGAACGGGGGCGTGCTCAGCGGCACGTTAGGAGTGTCGACCGGGACCTCACCACCAGTGAAGCCATAACTGAACGAGTGAGCAGCATCGCCGTAACTAGCCGGGGCATCACCACGATCAATGGAAATCACCACACCAAGCGCGATGGCTTCCTCACCGTTGCCCTTCACCGCGACGTTGGTAGCCGACGTCGCACCATCAAGGAACGCCACCGCCATCGGAGCACCCTCGTTGCACTCACCGGTGGATCGCAGGGTGAACCGGTTCGCAGAGGACACCGTCCCCAACACGGTGTGCTGCGTGCAACCCGGGAAGTTCTCGTTGCGGTACCGATCAACAATCCGCCACGTCGCTGACGCCGGCGCGGTCGCAGCGATGAACTCATTGATATTGGTGCTCTCCGCGTCGGCGAAGACCAGACCCTCCAGCGGGAACGGGTTACCGCCGAACGTCGCGGAGCAGGAGAAGTCAAAAGTCGCTTCGCGTCCGCTCTGGTTCCGCACAGCGACAGCCAACTGGTTATCGGGACCGACACCACCAACGTTGTACAGGTCGTCGAACCCGTCCCCCACCCAGTCACCACTGCGATACGCCGACAGAACCGTCCCGGCAGGAGCCCCAGGATTCGCATCAGCGATGTTGCTGAGCGAACACGTCATCTCCAACGGCTGCCCAGCAACGATGAAGGTGTTCGTCTTCGTGATCCCGCTGTCCGGGATCGGTTCGTCGTTCGCGCCCCACGAGAACCACTGAACCGCGTCGATCAAACGACCCGCCCCACCCGTCGCGACATCCGCACGAGCCGGAACCGCAGTCGCCACACCCATCAAGACCAGACCGAGCACAACCAGACCGACAAGTAGTCGACGGCCGCGATACCCAAGGACGTGGCCAGGTGCAGATACGGGTACAGGCACTGTTGACATGTGACCGTGCTCTCTGTCGGCAGGGACGAACGGCGGTAGTCTCTCGGGGGCTCGGCAGCCGGTTCAGGCGATTGGAAATCTTTGACCAATTCATGACGATCCCTCCCCAAGAACCCGGCCCATCAACTCAGCACCTCCTGGCAAGACCCCCCACACGTCCG
>JBOFLE010000287.1:0-8878 GCA_051657705.1 Nocardioides sp.
CCGCCGCTCCAGGTGGTCCGCGCGGTACGTATCGCCATCGATGCTCCTTCGAACGGTTGAATCGGTCAGCGCCATCCAATCATCAGGGCCATCCAACCACCCGCGCCTGCCTCGTAGGCTGGGACCCGTGCTCGCTGCCCGCGTGATCGGAGGTCTCGCCCCGCGATTTTGGCCCGTGCACCTGTTGGCGATCGCCGTGGTGCTCGCGGCCGGCTGGCTCGGGCTCTGGCAGTACGGCGCGTACCAGGCCGAGCGGGCGGCCGCCTCTAAGTCGTTGCCCGGACTCGATCCGGTGCCGCTGGCCGAAGCCCTGGGCCCGGACGATCCGTTCCCGGGCTCCGCCGTGGGCCGGCCCGTGGTGATCGCCGGCGAGTGGCTGCCCGACCAGACGGTGTTGATCTCGGGACAACCGCGCCCGGGGCAGGCGAGCCGAGGGGACTCCGGCTACTGGGTGGTCACCCCGATCGCGGTGCGCGGCACCCGGGCGGTGCTTCCCGTGGTGCTCGGATGGTCGACCGAGCCGGAGACCGGACGCCTGCCCGCCGGTGCGGACGAGATCACCGCCTGGTTGCAGCCCTCGCAAAGCGGGGGCAGCCCCGACTCCGATCCCGGCGACAACGTCTTCCCGGCACTCCGCGGCGCCGCGCTGGTGCAGCGGCTCGATCGCGACGTGTACGGCGGATTCGCGATCGCGGCCGAGCCGCCCGAGTCGGAGCCGCGGGTCGCGGTCGAGGTCCCCCGGAGCGCGGGGGCCGGCTGGACGACCGGGGCGCGCAATCTCTTCTACGCCGCCGAGTGGTGGTTCTTCGGCGGGTTCGCGATTTTCGCCTGGGCGCGCTACCTGCGCGACGAGCTGGCCGAATCCCCCTAGGCCTGTCGCGAATCCCGGCGCAGCGCTCTCCACGCGACTCGGTCCGGGGCGGGACGGCGCTCGGTGGCGCGGCCAAGCGCCTCGCCGCTCATCCGTGCGGCGTGCCGGTAGAGGAATTCGGTCACCTCGCCGGGATGGGCCCGATCCATCTCGCGCAGCACCCAGCCCGCGGCGAGGCCGACGTACCGGCGGTGATCGTCGACGCAGTTCGCGACCAGTGGCAGGACCCGCTCCGGAGCCAGGAAGGCGGCGTTCTTCCCGGTGTTGTGGATCAGGCTGGTCAGCGATATCCGGCGCGGCCATAGCACGTCGGCCTCGTTCCACCGCCGCAACTGCGGGTACACGGCATCGAAGTCCGACGCCAGCAGCCAGGAGTAGAGGTTGCCGAGCATGTCGCTGTGGCACCAGTTGTCGACTCGGCCGTGCCAATGCCGCACGACGTCCCAGGTCCCGGTCGCCGCTCCTCGGCGCGCGGCCGGCAGGTAGTACTCGAGGGCCGCGAAGAGCACGTCGCCGTAGGGGGACGTCCGCCAGATTCGGTCCCAGATCTCCATGATCTCAGTCTCCGGGAGGCCGCTGAACGAGAACCCCTGGCGCACCCGCCGGCGTAGCGCCGGCACCGGGACACCGAGATGTTCGAGTTCGGACCCGCGGTCGCGTCGTACGGCCTCTCCCCGCGCCGCGTTGCCGATTGCCCGCAGCGCGTCGGCGACCTCGTCGAGGTGGTCGGCTGATCGGTTCATCGGGCACCTCGGGTTACCGTCGGCGGGGGGCGTTGCTTTGGCCGGGCACTGGGTAGGTTAGGCCCGTGCGGAACCTCTACGCGAGCTATCGGGTCCTGGCGATGACGGTCGGAGTTCTGTTGACGGTGGGGACCTTCGTCGCACTGCCGCTGAAGTACCTGCTGGCGGACGGTTCGTCACTGCAGCGGTTCGGTGAGTCGCTGTGGCCTTTGTGGATCGCGCACGGCTGGATCTACATGGTCTATCTGGTGGTGGCCTTCCTGCTCGCCCGCCGCGCTCGCTGGTCGCCGCCGTTCACGCTGCTGCTGCTGCTGGCCGGGACGGTGCCGGTCCTGATCTTCTACGTCGAACGCCGGGTCGCCGCGCTGATGCGCGGGACCCTGTCCGAGCAGCCGGCCTCCTGACCAGGGTGTCCGGCCGACCCCGACCAGCGCGATGACCACGGCATTCGTCCTCGGCGGCGGCGGCGTGCTGGGCGCGGTCGAGGTCGGGATGTTGCGAGCGCTCCTGGAGCGGGAGATCGTGCCCGACCTGGTGCTCGGCACCAGCGTCGGTGCCCTGAACGGCGCCTTCGTGGCCCGCGAGCCCGATGCCGATGTCGCCGAACGGTTGACTCGGCTCTGGTCGGAGGCCGCCGATATCCGCGAGGTGTACGGCGATCGGCCGCTGCGCACCGTCCGCCGCGCGGTGTCCAGTCGCACCCACATCTACTCGGCCGAAGGGCTCCGCGCGCGGTTGGCCGCCGAGTTCGGAGCCACCCGGTTGGAGGATCTCCCGGTCCGCTTCCAGGTGTGCGCGTCCAGCATCGAGCGGGCCGCGGAGCACTGGTTCGAGGCCGGGCCGGTGGTCGACACCGTCCTCGCCAGCGCGGCCGTGCCGGGCCTGCTGCCGCCGGCCGAGGTGGCCGGGGAGCACTACCTCGACGGCGGCATCGTGAACTCGATCCCACTCGGCCGGGCCGCCCGGCTCGGTGCGACCCGGATCTTCGTGCTTCAGGTCGGCCGGATCGACCGGCCGCTGACCGCGCCCCGGAATCCGATCGAGGTGGCCAAGGTGTCGTTCGAGATCGCTCGCCGGCACCGCTTCCACCGGGAGCTCGCCGAGCTCGCGGCCGACGTCGAGGTGCACGTGCTGCCGGCGCGGGGGACCTCGCGGAAGGACGACTCGGTGTTCGCGTACCGCGACTTCGGCAAGGTCCGGGAGAAGATCGACGCGACGTACGACGCCTGTGTGGCCTATCTCGCCGAGCACGTGACGCCGGCCTGACCGGGGCCGGCCCACGGATCCGGGCCGGGGACGGGTCGATGCCCCTGTCCGGGTTTCCGCCGTGTCGCGCCTGCGAGCGGCCGCGCTCGACTAGGTTCGACGCGTGACGCGGATCATGCAGCGGCTGCTGGTGGCGCCGGCAGTGGTGGCGTTGACGCTGGTCGGCTGGATCTTCCTGCCGCTGTGGCTGCTGGCGGCGGCCGCGCTCTCACCGCTGCTGCCGGGCCGGTGGCGGGCGTTGCGCCTGGCCTGGCTGGTGATCGTCTACCTGACCTGCGAGTCCCTGCTCCTGCTGGTGTTGCTCGGCCTGTGGCTGTCGTCGGGATTCGGCCGGCGGATCCGTACGCCGTACTTCGAGGGGATCCACTACGAGCTGGCGCAGATGGTGTTGTGGGTGTTCTTCGCGGAGGCCCGGCGGGTGATCCGGCTCAGCATCGAGACGGTCGGCCCGACACCCGACGCCTTTCCCGGTGATCCGCTCCTGGTGCTCTGCCGGCACGCCGGCCCGGGCGACTCGTTCACGCTGATCCACGCCCTGATGCACTGGTACGGCCGCGAGCCGCGGGTGGTTCTCAAGGACACGCTGGCCTGGGACCCCGCGATCGGGGTGATCCTGCACCGGCTGCCGGCCCGGTTCATCTCGCCGAACCCGGCGGCCGGGGCCGATGTCGAGTCGCGGATCGCCGAGTTGGCTCGCGGCCTCGACGCCAACGACGCGTTCGTGATCTTCCCCGAGGGCGGCAACTTCAGCCCGGCGCGACGGGAACGGGCCATCGCGCGGCTCCGCAAGCTCGGGCTCGCCGCGATGGCGGACCGCGCCGAGCGGATGACGACCGTGCTGGCGCCCCGTCCGGGCGGCGTGCTGGCGGCGCTCGACGCGGCGCCCGAGGCCGACGTCGTCATGGTCGCGCACACCGGGCTGGATCATCTGCTGACGGTGGGCGACATCTGGCGGGCCCTGCCGATGGACAAGCGGATCATCATGCGCTGGTGGGACGTGCCGCGAGCGGAGATCCCCGCGACCCGCGAGGAGCGGATCGAGTGGCTGTTCGGTTGGTGGGAACGGATCGATCGGTGGATCCTGGAGCACCGGCCGCAGGAACTGCCCGCCCGGCGGTGAGTGGCGGATGGGTCGTGGCGGCTGACACCGGACCGCGCGCTCAACCGTCGGGTTCGTCGCGCCTGAGCAAGGCCCGGCAGACGTCGAGGAAGATCTCGGTGCCCCAGTCCGGGAAGACCACCTCGAGCTCGTCCTCCAAGGCGACGAGGGCGGAATCCAGCCGGGCCGCGGCCGGCTGGTAGTCGCGGTCGTACCACCGCGACCAGCCGCGGGCGTCGATCGGCAGGCCCTCGGCGTTCGTCGCGAAGCCATGGCCGACCCTCTCGACGTCGCGCAGGTGCTCGGACGACGCTCGTACGTCGGTCGCGCTCCGCACCAGCGCGCGCAGGTAGGGCTCGGCGGTGAGGAGAAGCTCGTCGGCCCCGCCGTTGCTCCCCCGGTGGTCCGAATCGCCCTGTGTGAGGGCCAGCGCGGCCAGCCGCCCGGCGAACCCGCGCCGGGGGACTCGGGTCGCGGGCGTCTCCCGGCGGGCGTCCGAAGCCGCCCGTGGTTCGCCGTCGAGGTGTTCGTCCGACATCGAGCTCCTCTTGAGTTAGTAGGGATTACCGTTAGGGGTACTTACCTGCTACTGTAACGCACGGAAGGCATCCTGACTGCCAACTTTGCCGGCCTGGCCTGATGGGGCGGGCGGGTTCGCTGGCAGGATGACCTCTATGGATGTCCGGACCCTTCACGACGCGGCGACGATCGCGGACCCGTTGGAGCGAGCCCGCGTCCTGACGATGTTGATCACGGAGAACCAGAGTCTGGTCGACGAGGCGGCGCGATACCGGCGCAGCGCCATCGTCGAAGCCAGGGAGCAGGGCGTCTCGCGCGAGCGGGTCGCCATCGCGCTCGGGGTGACGCCGCCGCGGATCTCTCAGATGACCAGGACGGGAACCGTGATGACGGCGCCGATGCCACCCGAGAGCGCGGAGCCGCGCGTGCTGGTCCAGCGCGCGCTACCGACCCCGCCCGCGGTGCGCGGCAGCCCCGGCCTGTTCCTCGCCGAGGCCCAGAGCCAGGGCATCAGGGCCGATCGGCGGATGCTCTCCATCGGGCTGGAGCCCAGCCCGGCCGACGTCGCGGCCGTCCTGCGGGTCGAGCCCGGCGAGGAGGTGGTGGCCCGGCGCAAGCTGATGCTCGCCAACGACGTGCCCGTGCGCATCGCCACGTCGTACTTCCGCGCCGACCTCTTCGCCGGCACCCGCATGTCCGAGCCCGAGTTCGTCCGCCCCAGCCTGCAGGCCGCGCTGTCCGACCTGGGCTACGCGTTCGGTCGCGCCGAGGAGACTCTGCTCGCCAGGCCGCCGTCGCTGTTCGAGCGGGAGAACCTGGAACTCGACTCCGGCGAATGGGTGGTCCAGGTGCTTCGGATCGGGTATAGCACCGACGACACACCCGTCCACGCCCTGGAGACCATCTGCGCCGCGTCCCGCCACCTCTTCCCCATCGGTCAGGTCGCCGGGACCGACGTCTTCTAGCGCCGGCGAATGCGAACAGGACCGACTGTCCGGCGCCGGCGCGACCCGAGGGCCTCGACCTCAGTCGCGGGCCGCGGCGGGATCGCTCGCGGACGGCCCGGTGGGTCGCGGCGGAACGTAGGACGACTCCCAGTTCTCGTCACCGGCCGCGTCGACGGAGTCCCGGTAACGCTTCACCGCAAACCCGATGCCGGCGACCGCGCCGCCGAGCAACAGCAGGCGGGCGACACGTCCTGGCGAGCCCTTTTCCACGGGTCCTACCCTAGCGTTTTGAGGTTCGCCTGGCTCAGCATGGCAGGATCGGGGAAGGACCCGAGGTCGCTCGACGGGCGGCACCGGGTCTGGACCGCTGTCCAGATCGTCTCGATGCATCCGAAAGGCAGACATGGCCGACCTCCAGGCAACGCTGAAGACCAACCGCGGCGACATCACGCTGAACCTGTTTCCCGACCACGCTCCGGAGACGGTGTCGAACTTCGTCGGCCTGGCCGAGGGCACCAAGGACTACGACTCCGGCAACGGCCGCTCGGGAAAGTTCTACGACGGCTTGAACTTCCACCGGGTGATCGACGGTTTCATGATCCAGGGCGGATGCCCGCTGGGCACCGGAACCGGCGGCCCGGGTTACAACTTCAAGGACGAGCCGCATCCCGAGTTGGTCTTCGACAAGCCCTACCTGCTGGCGATGGCCAATGCCGGCCCGGGCACGAACGGCTCGCAGTTCTTCATCACCGCGGGCGCCACCACCTGGCTCAACTTCAAGCACACGATCTTCGGCGAGGTCGCCGACCAGGCCTCGCGTGACGTGGTGGACGCCATCGCCAAGACCCCGGTCGGCGCGCAGGATCGTCCGGTCGAGCCGGTCACCATCGACTCGGTCGACATCTCCCGGGGCTAGCCCGCCGGAACGCCGCCGACAGTCGATCACCATGTCCGAGCCACCCGCCGCCGGTCCGGCGAGCCCGCAGCCGGTCGATCAGTCCTGCTACCGCCATCCGGGGCGAGAGACCTACATCCGCTGCCAGCGCTGCGGACAGCCGATCTGCCCGGACTGCATGCACGATGCCTCCGTCGGGTTTCACTGCCCGAGTTGTGTGCGGGAGGGGGCGAGGTCGACCCGCCAGGCCCGGACGACGTACGGCGGTGTGCCGTCGGCGAACCCCGCGCTGACGTCGTTGGTGCTCATCGGCGTCAACGTCGCGGTCTGGCTGGCGATCATGGCGACCGGCGGGAACAGCAGTCGCCTGCTCGACTTCCTCGCGATCAAGCTCGCCGGCTATTGCCGTGGCGAGCTGGCGATGCCGGAGGCGGTGTGCGAGTCCGCCGGACTGCCCTGGTCGCCGGGAGTGGCCGAAGGCGCGTACTGGGAGGTGCTGACCAGCGTCTTCACCCACGTGTCGCTGTTGCACATCGCCTTCAATATGTTCGCGCTGTACATGCTGGGTCCGCAACTGGAGTCCCTGATCGGGCGGGTGCGGTTCCTGGCGCTCTACCTGCTGTCCGGCCTGGGTGGCTCGGCCGCCGTGTTGTGGCTGGCGGGGAATCCGTTCGACACCACGGTGGGCGCCTCCGGGTCGATCTTCGGCTTGATGGGCGGCTTGTTGATCACGATCTACAAGCGCGGCGGAGACCCGCGCCCCTTGCTGGTGTGGATCCTCATCAACGCGGCGATCACGTTCACTACGCCGAGCATCTCGTGGCAGGGTCACCTCGGCGGCTTCGTCACCGGACTGGTCCTCGCGGGAGTCCTGGCCTACGCGCCACGAGAGCACAGGTCCCGCGTGCAGATCGCCGGGATGGTCGTCGTCGGCCTCGTCCTCGCCCTGTTCATCCTGGCCCGGGCCGCCACCTTCTGACGATAGTCCGCCACTTTAGGCACCACTTTCCCGCCGGAATTGGTGCCTGAGGTGGCGGAGTATCAGTGCTACTCGCCGTCTCCTGGCGGCATGGGTGTGGCGAACGGCGTCGTGGTGAGGCCGTCGTACGCCGGCGCTTCGATCCGGCCCTGCGTCACCAGCTTGAAGCCGACCGCCCGGTCGGGGTTTTCGGCGTCGGCCCGGTAGTTGGCCACGTCGCGGTCGGCATCCAAGGTGGCTCGCAGCGATGCCGGGTCGCCGATCGCCGCGATCACGAACGGCTGCGAATAGGGCACTCCTTGGAGCAGGATCGCGTTGCCTTCGCACCGGATTCCCGTGGTGCTGACCATCCGCTGGCCCTGGATCGTGATCGCCGCGGCACCGCCGCGCCACATCGCGTTGACCACGGCCTGGATGTCCTGCTGGTGAACCACCAGCAATCGGGGCTCCTCGGTCGAGGTCGCTCGCACCTCCTCCGGGGCATCCGACATCGTCACCGTCAGGCCCGGTCCGGTGCGAGCCGCCAGGCCTGCCGGGTCGCGGACCTCCTCCACGTTGCGCTGGGCCTGTCGCACGCCCTCGTCGCGCAGGCCGGCGCTCAGCTCCGAGATCTCCCGATCGAGTTCGCCGGCCCGGGCCTTCAGCGCGTCGGAGTGTCTCTTCTCGGCTTTGGCTAGGGTGGCCAGGTCGGTGTAGCGTCCCGGCCGCAGGTCGTCGCCGTCGCTGTTGGCCGCGCTGATCGGGAACAGGGCGCCGCACAGGACGCAGATCAGGGGCGTTCCCCACCGCCACCGGCCATCGCTCACGACGACTACGCTAGCTGCCCTGTGCCGGGGTGACGAACACCAGAAGCGCGCACGATCCGGAAACGAGGAGACCCATGTCCAAACCCAAGGCGAGAGAAGCCTTCGCCGACCCCACCACACGCGGCCCGATCCTCTCCCCGCGTTTCGCTCTCGCGGTCGTGTTGATCGCCGCCGGCATCGCCTGGATGGCGTACTACTACCTCTCGGTGCGGGTCGACCCCACCGTGGTGCCGCCGCCGAAGGCGCGCGGACCGAAGTCGGTCGCGGACCTGGAGTTGTGGAACTACCTGATCGGGTTCGGTGCGGTCATGGTCGGCCTGAGCGTTGCCGCTCACCCCTCGACTCCGCTCGGTCGCGGACGCGGCGTGGTGGTCGGGATGCTCGGCTGCTTCCTGCTGGGCCTGATCTGGATCTGCACGTACTACGTGTTCAGCAACGACCTCAGCAAGCTCCCGGTGATGAACGATCTCGGTGCGTGGAACCTGGCAATCGGGATCGCGCTGATGGCCGTCGGATTCACCTACGCCACCCGCTGGGAGTAGCGAAGGTTGGTCCCGGGGGAGCGAGGGTCCACGCCACGGCCGGATCCGCCCGGCGGCGGCGAGGAGGTTCTCCACAGCTGGGGATATCGCTGTGGAGAATTACACGCGTGTATTTCGCCCGGGGCTAACTCAAGCCCAGCCGCCGACTCACCGCCGAGACGTCACAAATGCAAGCCGAGGGGTCACAAAAGCACCTGCTTTTGTGACCCCT
>JBOFLE010000288.1:0-1010 GCA_051657705.1 Nocardioides sp.
TCGACCAGGAAGGTATTCGCGGTGATAAAGCTCGCCTCGTCGGAAGCCAGGAACAGCACCGCGCTTGCCATCTCCTCCGGCTCGCCGAAGCGGCCCATCGGCACGTGCACCAGCCGGCGGGCGGCTCGCTCCGGATCCGCCGCGAACAGCTCCTTCAAGAGTGGCGTGTTGACCGGACCGGGACACAGCGCGTTGATCCGGACGCCCTGCCGAGCGAACTGCACGCCGAGTTCGCGGGTCATCGACAGCACGCCGCCCTTGGATGCCGAGTACGAGATCTGCGAGGTCGCGGCACCCATCACGGCTACGAACGAGGCGGTGTTGACGATCGAGCCCCGGCCCTGATCCAGCATGTACGGCAGGGCGGCCTTGCAGCACAGGTAGACGCTGGTCAGATTGACCTCCTGGACCTTGCGCCAGGCATCCAGATCGGTGTCCAGGATGGAGTCGTCCTCGGGAGGCGAGATGCCGGCGTTGTTGAACGCGATGTCCACCGCACCGTAGGTCTGTCGGGCGATCCGGAACAGCGCGTCGACATCCTCCTTGGACGTGACATCCACGTGCACATAGGTTGCTGCCTCGGCTCCGCCGAGTTCGTCCGCGAGCCGGGCGCCGGCATCGTCGGCGATGTCGCCGATCACCACCCTGGCGCCTTCGGCGACGAACCGGCGCACGGTCGCCAGGCCAATGCCGGAACATCCTCCGGTGACCACGGCGACCTTCCCCTCGATCCGACCGGTCATCTTCGTATCCTCCGTCCTGTGCCAGTCGTGCTTCTAGTGGGCGATGAAGACGTTCTTCTCCTCGGTGAACGCGTTCGGCGCGTCCGGGCCGAGCTCCCGTCCCAGTCCGGACTGCTTGTAGCCGCCGAACGGTGTCCAATAGCGCACCGAGGAGTGCGAATTCACGCTGAGGTTGCCGGACTGGATGCCGCGCGCCACCCGCAGCGCGCGGCCCAGGTCATGGGTGAAGATCGAGCCGGACAGGCCGTACTCGGTGTCGTTGGCCAG
>JBOFLE010000289.1:0-3878 GCA_051657705.1 Nocardioides sp.
TTCACGGTGCCGCCGACCGCGAGATCAACCACATACATGGTGTCGTCGTAGTCCGGATTCTTCACCCCGGTCGACGCCCATAGCGGGCGCTGCCGGTTCGCTCCAGCGGCGGCGAGCAGGTCCCAACGCGGACCGTCGAAGAACTTCTCGTAGGCCTCGAACGCCAGCCGGGCGTTGGCGATCCCGGCCTTCCCGGACAACCCCGGATCGGCGCCCAGGGCCGTGAGCCGGCTGTCGATCTCGGTGTCGACCCGGGACACGAAGAACGAGGCCACCGAATGAATCCCCGACAGGTCGTGCCCCGCGGCCTCCGCGCGTTCCAGGCCGGTCAGATACGCACGCATCACCTGGTGGTACTGGTCGAGACCGAAGATCAAGGTCACGTTGACGCTGATGCCGTCGTTGACCACCCGCGTGATCGCCTCACAGCCCGCCGGTGTCCCAGGAATCTTGATCAACAGATTCGGCCGGTCCACCGCCGCCCACAACTGCTTCGCCTCGGCGACGGTCGCGTCCGCGTTGTGGGCCAACACCGGCGACACCTCGATCGACACCCGCCCATCGACCCCGCCGGTGGCATCGAAGACCGGCCGCAGCACATCGCAGGCATCACGCACATCGGTGGTGGTCAACTCGAACACCGCGGCATCCACCCCGGCACCCGCGGCGGCAAGCTCCCGCACCTGCGCGTCGTACCGCGTGCCGTCACTCAACGCGACCTGGAAGATCGACGGATTCGTCGTCACCCCCACTACCGACGAACCCGCCACCAGGTCGGCGAGGTTCCCGGTCTCCAGCCGCTCCCGCGAGAGGTCGTCCAACCAGATCGAAACCCCGAGCTCGGTGAGTTCTGTCAGCGGTGTACTCATGAATCCCATCCTCTCAAGCCGTGCTCTTGAAGCTGTCGTGGGCGGCCTTGGCAACCGCCGCCGGGGTCAGGCCGAACTCGCGGAAGAGCGTCGCCTGATCGGCCGAAGCGCCGTAGTGCTCCAGCGACACGCTACGCCCGGCGTCACCCACGAACTCGCGCCAGCCTTGCGCGATGCCGGCCTCGACCGAGACCCGAGCGGTGACCGACGGCGGCAGCACCCTGTCGCGGTAGCTCCTGGGCTGCGCGTTGAACCACTCGACGCAGGGCATCGAGACCACGCGGGCCGCGACCCCCTTCCTGGCCAGCATGGCGCGGGCCTCGACCGCCACCGAGACCTCCGAGCCGGTCGCGATCAACAGTACGTCGGGCCTGGCGGCATCGGCATCCAGCAGGACGTATCCGCCCTTGGCCGCTCCGTTGGCGGAGGCGAAGCCGTCCTTGCCGCGCGGGAACATCGGCAGGTTCTGGCGACTCAGCGCGAGGCCGGCCGGGCGGTCGTGGTGCTCCAGTACGGTCTTCCAGCAGATCGCAGTCTCGGCCGCGTCCGCCGGCCGGACCACATCGAGGCCCGGGATGGCCCGGAGCGCGGCGAGATGCTCCACCGGTTGATGGGTGGGACCGTCCTCGCCGACGCCGATCGAGTCGTGCGTCCATACGTAGGTGACCGGCAGCTTCATCAGTGCCGCCAGCCGGACCGCCGGCCGCATGTAGTCGGAGAACACCAGGAATGTACCGCCGTACACTCGGGTTCCGCCGTGCAGGGCGATCCCGTTCATGATCGAGCCCATCGCATGCTCGCGGATGCCGAAGTGCAGGGTGCGGCCGTAGGGACCGCCCTGCCAGGTGGAGGTCTGCCACTTCTCGAGGGTGAACGACGGCTCGCCGTCCATGGTGGTGTTGTTGGAGCCGGCCAGATCCGCGGAGCCGCCCCACAGCTCCGGCAAGGCGTCGGCCAGCGCGTTCAAGACCACGCCGGACGCGGCGCGGGTGGCCATGCCCTTCCCGTCGGCGTCGGTCCCGAACTTGGGCAGCGCCTTGGACCATCCCTCCGGCAGGGTCCGGGTCGCCAGCCGATCGAAGAGGTCCTTGCCGGGCTTGTTGGCCTTGGCCCAGGCCCGGAACTCGGCCGTCCAGTCCCGCTGGGCGGCCTTTCCGCGCTCCTTGAGCTGACGGGTATGCGCGAGTACTTCCCGGGGAACCGCGAAGGTTCTATCGGGGTCGAAGCCGAGGATCCGCTTCGTCTCGGCGACCTCGGCGTCGCCGAGCGCGCTGCCGTGCGCGGCGTAGGTGTTCTGTTTGGTCGGGGCCGGCCAGGCGATGATCGTATGCAACACGATGAGGCTTGGCCTGTCCGTCACGCCGCGCGCGGCCTGGAGCGCGTCGTACAGCGCGGGGATGTCCTCCCGATAGTCCTGGCCCTTGACGACGTTCCTGGTCCACTTCACGTGCTGCACGTGCCATCCGTACGCCTGATAGCGCTGGGCGACGTCCTCGCTGAACGAGATGTGGGTGTCGCCCTCGATGGAGATCCGGTTGAGGTCGTAGATCATCGTCAGGTTGCCGAGGCCGTGATGGCCGGCCAACGACGACGCCTCGCCGCTGACGCCCTCCTGGAGGTCCCCGTCACCGCAGAGGGCATAGATGTGGTGATCGAACGGGCTCGCTCCGACGGGGGCGCCCGGATCGAGCAGGCCGCGCTCTCGTCTGGCGGCCATCGCCATGCCGACCGCGTTGGCCACTCCCTGGCCCAGGGGGCCGGTGGTGGTCTCCACGCCCGCGGTGTGCCCGACCTCGGGGTGCCCCGGGGTCAGCGACCCCCAGGTCCGCAACGCCTCCAGGTCGGCCAGCCCCAGTCCGAAGCCGCCGAGGAAGAGCTGGGTGTAGAGCGTGATCGACGAGTGCCCGATCGAGAGCACGAACCGGTCCCGGCCGGCCCAGCGCGGATCCGCCGGGTTGTGTCGCATCACCTTCTGGAACAGCAGGTACGCCGCCGGCGCCATGCTCATCGCGGTGCCGGGATGGCCGTTGCCGACCTTGCCGACGGCGTCCATCGCGAGCACTCGGGCGGTATCCACCGCCCGGTCGTCGAGCTGGGTCCAGTTCAATGGGTTGGCTTGGTCGGGCACGCGCGTCCTCTCCCTGACGTCCGTATGCAGCTACCGAGGCGGAAACAATCCAGGAGCCTATAAGCAGGTCACGGGAACGTCGCCATGGCGGGCCGTCTTGCCGTGGTCGGAACCCCCGGCCGGCGTATTCGGTGCCGGGCACGGGCGCGACCATGGGTCGTTCGCCGATTCGGAGAGGATGCCATTCGTGACTGTCGGGCGCCGTATGGAGTGGCTCATCGTCAGCCTCTGGTCGGCGCAAGCGATATCGCTCGTCGGCTCGAGTGCGGCGACCACGGCGGTGGCACTCGAACTCTTCGGTCGTGAGGGATCGGCGGCGGTCCTGGCCGGGGTCTTGTCCGTCAAGTTCGGGGTGGCGATCTACGCATCGCCACTGGCCGGTTGGGTCGCGGATCGCTTCTCTCGCCGGCGGGCCATCATCGGTTGCGACGTGGCGCTCTCGTTGGTCAGCGTGCTGCTGGCTCTCGCATTCCTCGGGCAGGGCTGGCAACTCCTTCCCGTCGTCTTCGGGCTCACTGCCCTCTCCGGATTCCTCGACTCGGTGTTGACGGTGTCACTGATGGCAAGCGTGAGGGACATCAAGCGTGACGGGAATCTCACTCGCGTCAACGGCCTGGTGGCGATGCTTGAGAACGGTCCGCTCATCGCCGGCCCGGCGGTCGGAGCGTTGCTCTTCTCCTGGGGTGGCGTTTCCCTGGCGCTCGTGGCCGACGCGGTGTCCTTCGGTGCCGCCGCCATCGGCACGGATCCTTCTATGTTTCGCAAGTCGGGTTTGGTGTGACCTGGGTCATATCGATAGTGGTGTTGAGGGCTCGGTAGATGTGTCGGGCGAGGTAGCGTTTCAGGCAGCGGCGGATCTCGCGGTTGGTGCGGCCCTCGGT
>JBOFLE010000290.1:0-5874 GCA_051657705.1 Nocardioides sp.
GGCCAAACCCGATACCTATGGCATCGCGTTGCATGACGACACGTACAGCGAGCTGATCAACCGTACGCTGCTGGAGCTCCGCGACGAGGGCTACCTGGACGACCTCGAACGCAAGTGGTTCCGCTCCGACGACTGACCCCGCCCGTCTATCGCCGACGACCGGCGCCGAACATGCCCCTGGCGATCTCCCGGGCCGCGGTGCGCATGAAGTCCTTGAACGCGCCCGACTCGACCACGTCGCGGACGATGCCGCCCTCCTCCTTCTGCCGCGTCCGCTTGGTCCGGGCGAGCTTGTCGGCTTCCCGCTCCAGCCGGGTCTGCTCCTTCAGCTCGACCTCCTCCCGCGCGGCCTCGGCGCCCGCTTCCAGCTTGGCGGCCAGCTTCTCCCGGGCCGATTCGCGGTCGACGGGTTCGGCGTACGTCGCGTACCGCGGGCTGGCCTTCACGGCGGCCTCCATCGCGGCGGTCTCGGCCGGGCCCATCAGCGACTCCGGGGCCCGGAGTCGGGTCCAGGCAACCGGCGTGGGCGCGCCCTTCTCATTCATTACCGTCACCACGGCCTCGCCGATGCCGAGCGACAAGATCACCTTGCCGAGGTCGTCGTACGCCGAAATCGGATAGGTGTTGACCGTCGCCTTGAGCGCCTTGGCGTCGTTGGGAGTCGCCGCCCTCAGTTGGTGCTGGACTCGCGAACCCAACTGCGCCAGGACTTCGTCCGGCACGTCGGTGGGCGACTGGGTGACGAAGAAGACACCGACGCCTTTGGATCGGATCAGGCGCACGGTCTGCGCGATCTGGTCCAAGAAGGCGCTCGACGCGTCGTTGAACAACAGGTGCGCCTCGTCGAAGAAGAAAACGAGCTTCGGCTTGTCGATATCGCCGACCTCGGGCAAGTCGTGGAACAAGTCGGCCAAGAGCCACATCAGGAACGTCGAGAACAGGGCGGGCCGATCGGTCAGATTGGGTAACTCGACCAGGCTGATCACGCCCTTGCCGTCCGAGGTAGTCCGCAAGAATTCCTTGGACTCGAACTCGGGTTCACCGAAGAACGCATCGGCACCCTGGTCGGAAAACGCGATCAGCTCACGCAAGATGACCCCAGCAGTCGCCGGGGACAATCCACCCAGGTTCTTCAGATCGGCCTTGCCTTCCTCGGAGGCCAGGTGCTGCACGACCGCACGCAGATCGGCGAGATCCAGCAACGGCAACCCGGCCTTGTCGGCGTAGTGGAAGATCAGGCCCAGACTGGATTCCTGGGTGTCGTTGAGGCCGAGCACCTTGGCCAACAGCATGGGGCCGAAGCCGCTCATGGTGACCCGCAGCGGGATCCCGATGCCCTGACCGCCCAGCGCGTAGAACTCGGTGGGGAATCCCTGGGCGGTCCAGGTCTGCCCGACCGAGGCCGCGCGCGCGGTGATCTTCTCGTTGCTGACTCCCGGGACGCTCAGGCCCGACAGGTCACCCTTGATATCGGCGGCGAAGACCGGCACGCCGTTGGCGCTGAGCTGTTCGGCGAGCAGTTGCAGGGTCTTGGTCTTGCCGGTGCCCGTCGCCCCCGCCACCAAGCCGTGCCGGTTCAGCATCCCGAGCGGAATCCTGATGTGCACGTCGGTCAGTTGTTCGGCACCCGCCATCAATCCGCCCAGCTCCAGCGCGGCGCCCTCGAAGGCGTATCCGGGCGCGATGGCGGCGGTCAATTCATCGGTCGGGCTGCCGTTCGAGGCGGGCGCGGCGGCCACGTCAGGGGTATCACTCATGGGGGAACAATAATGTCGCGGGCAATCCTGAGGTGGTTGGGACTGGTGTTAATTCGAATCCAGAGACACACTGGTCGCATGAGCGCGGACGGCTCCCTCCACACGTCGGCACATACACCGATGTGTCCCCGGTGTGGCCTAGCGCGGGATATCTACAAGTTCTGCAACGGCTGTGGTTACGATTTCTCCCTGTCGGCGGCGGCAAACGGCGTGTACGACGATCCCGGATTCGCACGTGAGGTCCGGCCGCCGGCCGGCGGAGACTACGTCGATCCGCTCGATGTACTCATTCCGCCTCGCATGATCGAGGACCCGGTAGACACCGACGACACCGACCTGACGGCTCAGGTCCCCGCGGAGACGACCTGGGCCGCGGAACCGAGCCCGGTAGCCGAAGCGGGCGCGGAGTCGGATCCCCCGGCTGACTCCCCGGCTGACTCCCCACCAGACGCCGAGCCGGACCCCGAGCCCGCTCGGTCACCGAGGCATCGACTGGACGGCAGCGGCCCGGACGTGCCCCGCGACGGCGGGTCGCTCTCCGGGCGGCGGCGCTCGGCGGGGGCCCACGTCCGCCGGAACAAGGACGACGACCGGAAGCGCCTGGACCGGGTGCCCGCGATCCGCGGCAATGCCGAGGCGACGCCGGTGCACGACAGCACGAAGAAGTGGGTCAATGCCCAGACGCCGAAGTCATCGGAGTCGCAACCCGATGATTCCTCGGGTCCGGTCGGCGGATCCTCGGCACCGTTGCTCCTGGGGCTGGTGGCGGCCGCGGTGATCGCGCTGCTGCTGATCGGAGCGGCCCTGGTGTCGATCATCACGCCGGCGGATGAAGATCCGAGCCCGGTGTCCGCGACCCCGACCCCGACCCCGGAGCGCGAACAGCCAGACGACGAGCAACGCTGCTGGCACGGCACGAAGACCGAATCGGTTGCCGACTGCCCGGCGCCGTGGGGAACCAAGGGACTGGCCTGGGTCTTCCCGAGCTTCGACGGCGACGGCTGTGCGCGCCGCGGTGGCAGCGACCGGCGGCCGACCTGGGTCTGCGAGACGACGGTTCCGGACGGCGTCGCATCGGTCGGGCGGGTGCAGATCCGCTACAGCGGACACGACCGGGTGTCGCGCGGCATCGCGGCCTACGACGCGTCCTATCGCGGAGACGACCGCAGCCGGGTGTTCTCCGAGCGCGACGATGTGGAACGCATCGTGTGGCGCAGTTCCCGGGCCGACAACAACGGCATCTGGCGGATGTCGTCCCTCTACATGGACCAACCCTGGTCGGTGACCGTCCGCGGACGGTCGGCGACAGCGGTCGAATATGCCTTCGAGAAGATGGTCGAGTTCCGCGAACCCCGCCGGCTCCGGGGTTAGTCGGCGTCGCACGCCGGTGGACCGGGTGGACGACCGGGGGTAGGCCGTCGTTAGACTCCGTGGGTGATCTTCAAGCGAGTGGGGGAGGGACGGCCCTACCCCGAACACTCGCTGAGCTCCAAGGATTGGGCCCAAGTGCCTCCCCGCCAGGTCCGTCTGGACCAGCTCGTGACCACCCATGACACCCTGCAACTGGCCACTTTGCTGGCCGAGGACTCGACCTTCTACGGCGACTTGTTCGCCCACGTCGTGCACTGGCGCGGCGAGCTGTACCTCGAGACCGGGTTGCATCGCGCCCTGCGCGCCGCACTTCAGCAACGCTCGGTCCTTCATGCGCGTGTCTTCGCGCTCGCCGACTGAGCAGGGGCTGTCAGGTGACCATCGATAGCCGGGTGCGCTCTACTCTCACCCTTCTCGTGCTCCTGGCGATCGTCGGCTTCGGGGCGAGGTGGGGGTGGTCCTCACTGACCAAGCCGCTGCCAGGCCAGGCCGCACAGCCCAGCGACTGCCGTTCGATTCCGGTGGCAGCCGGCGAGAAGCTGCGAGCGGAGGATGTCGTGGTGTCCGTGTTCAACGCCGGCGAACGATCCGGCCTGGCCGAGAGCACGCTCGGATCGCTGGCCGACGCGGGTTTCGGCACCGGAGACATCGGCGACGCGCCCAAGAACACCGGCGTCGAGTTCGCGGAGATCTGGTCGGACGATCCGGACGACCCGGCCGTCGCCCTGGTGGCGAGCTGGTTGGGGCAGGTCGACATCGTCGAGGGATCGAAACTGGGTCCGGGCGTCGTCGTATTGGTGGGTGACAGGTTCACCAAGCTGGCCAAGGGTCGGGCGACCGTGACGGCGAAGTCCGCGGCCACGGTCTGCGCCCCGCCGGAGGCGGACGAGACCGACGCCACCGACCTCTGACCGATCAGTGCTCAGGCGGGTTGAGCCAGCTCGCCAGCCGGCCCCCGGTCGACACGAGTTCGAGACGCTCGACGGTCAGGCCGCGTACGGCGCGTGGCGTCACCACCAGCAGTTCGTCGCCGTTTCGCAGGGCGGTGGTCGGCGCCGGCACCGAGGACCGGCCCGCGCGCACCACCAGCGAGACCGAGGCGCCGGCCGGCAGGCGCAGCTCGCCCACCTCGACCCCGTGCAGTCGCGAGCCCGCACCGATCCGGACCGTCAGGAGGTCGGCCGCGATCCGGTCCAGCGGAGCGGTCTCCACGTCCAGGCCCCGCGGCGCATCCCGCGCGACGACCCCGAGCCGCCGAGCGAGCCAGGGCAGCGGTGGCGCGGTGACCAGCGTGAACACCACCACCAACACGAACACCAGATCGAACAGCAACGTGGCGTCCCGGATGCCCTCCGCGAGCGGAATCGTGGTCAGGACAATCGGCACCGCGCCACGAAGTCCCGCCCATGACACGAAGGTCAGCTCCGGCGCGGTGAGCCGTCGGCTGCTCCCGATGAGATGGGCGGACAGCAGCACCGAGACGGGCCGGGCCACTACCGTCAGAACCAGTCCGGCGGCTATCGCGAGCCCGACGGTGTGCCAGCCGATGCGGCCCGGAGACAGCAACAGCCCCAGCATCACGAACAAGCCGATCTGTGCCAGCCAGGCGATGCCCTCGGCGAAGGACCGCGTGGCCGCTCGGTGTGGAAGCGCGCTGTTGCCGAGCACGAGCGCGGCGACGTAGACGGCGGCGAAGCCCGAGGCGTGGACGGCCGCGCCCACGCCGTACGCACCGAAGGCCAGGCAGATCGCGGCCAGCGGATAGAGCCCGGAGGCCGGCAACGCGGCCCGCCGCATGATCCAGGAGCCCGCGTACCCGACCGCGACGCCCACCACCGACCCGAAGACCAGTTCGTAGCCGATCAACGCCACCACGACCGGCACGCTGTGATCGGCGAACGCGCCCGTCGCCAGCAAGGTGACCAGCACGACGGTCGGGGCGTCGTTGAGCCCGGACTCCGTCTCGAGGGCGCCGGCCAGCTTGGGTGGCAGCGGCACCGTCCGCAGCACCGAGAACACCGCCGCCGCGTCGGTGGGCGAGGTCACCGCACCCAGGAGCAACGCCAGCACCCAGGGCAGACCCAGCAGGTAGTGGCCGGCCAACGCCATCACGCCGACCGAGCAGGCGACACCGAGGCTCGCCAACACCAGGCCCAGCCCGAAGGCGGGCCTGACCTCTGCCCAGTCGGTGGTGAGACCGCCTTCCGCCAAGATCACGGCCAGCGCGACAAAGCCGAGGGCATGGGCGAGCTTGGCGTCGTCGAACGAGATGCCGAGGCCGGCCTCGCCGAGGAGCACCCCCATCAGAAGGTAGATCAACAGGCTGGGCAGGCCGGCCTTGGTGGAGATCCGGACCGCCAGGATGGCGAGGAAGGTGATCGCCGAGCCGACCAACAGATAGCCGTCGAGTTGGTGGACGTCGATGCCGAACGCACCACCCTTCCCGGACCCGAATCCCGGAGTCGACCTCCGGAGCCGACTCCCCGGGGGCGCCATGGTATCCGCCGCCGAGCCGGGTACTCGCCGGCGGGCATCGATGGGTACCGTGCGCACATGAAGAAGGCGTCCAGCCGGGCGGATGTACCACCGTTCCACGTGATGGACCTGATCGCCGCCGCGGCCGCTCGGCAGCGCACCCACGGTGACCTGATCAGCTTGGCCGCCGGGCAGCCGATGACTCCGGCTCCGGCAACCGTCCGCGCGGAGGCGCACCGGCTGTTGGACTCCGGCGAACCGCTCGGCTACA
>JBOFLE010000291.1:0-26871 GCA_051657705.1 Nocardioides sp.
GCCTTCGACACGCCGACAATCTGGCCAGATAAGTGCCGGGTCGGCGTCAGAGGGGCCGGGGGCGTCAGAGGGACCAGGAGATGGGGGATCCGCCCAGGGCGACCAGGGCGGCGTTGGTTCGGGAGAACGGCCGGGACCCGAAGAACCCCCGGCCGGCCGACAGCGGCGAGGGGTGCGCGGACTGGACCGACGGCACCGGACCCAGCGCGCCGCCCAGCGACTGGGCGTCGCGGCCCCACAGGATCGCGGCCAGCGGCCAGGTCGCGAGGTCGCGCTCGGCCAGCACCTCGATCGCCCGATCGGTGACCTCCTCCCAACCGCGCCCGCGATGCGAGGCGGATTCGCCGGGACGGACGGTCAGGCACCTGTTGAGCAGCAGCACGCCCTGATCCGCCCACGCCGACAGGTCGCCGTGCGCCGGCGGTTCGACCCCGACATCGGTGCGCAGTTCCTGGTAGATGTTGGCCAGGCTGCGCGGGATCGGCCGCACCTCCGGCGCCACGGCGAAACTCAACCCGATCGGATGCCCCGGCGTGGGGTAGGGGTCCTGGCCGACGATCAGCACTCGCACGTCGGCCAGCGGCCGCTGGAAGGCGCGCAGGATATGGTCGCCGGCGGGCAGATAGCCGCGACCCGCCGCGACCTCCTCCCGGAGGAACCTGCCCATCGCGGCGATCCGGTCGTCGACCGGAGCCAGCGCCTGCGCCCAGTCCTCTGCGATCAGTCCTTTGTCCACCAGCCCCGCCAGGGCACTCCTCTGGGCGCTCATGGTGGTTTATTCTGGCGTGCCGGCCGAGTTTGTCGAACGGGGAGGGTGAGACGCCGCTGTGGTGATGCTTCGCGAATCGCGGGCGACGCGACGCCGGGATCGGTACCGTCTGGTCCGGCACCCGGCTCAGGCCATCGCGCTCGGCTTCGCGGGCGCGATCGCGGTCGGCACCCTGCTGCTCCTGCTGCCGGCCGCGCGCAGCGGGCCCGGCCGGGCGTCGTTCGTCGAGGCCCTGTTCACCTCGACCAGCGCGACGTGTGTCACCGGCCTCGCCATCGTCGACACCGAGTCCTACTGGTCCGGCTTCGGCGAGGCGGTGATCATGGTCCTGATCCAGCTGGGCGGGCTGGGCATCATGACCACGACCTCGCTGCTCGGGCTGATCGTGGCCCGGCGGATGGGCCTGCGTACCCGGCTCACCGCGGCCATGGAGACCAAGTCGCTGGGGCTGCGCGACATGCGTGGCGTGGTGATCGGCGTCGTCAAGCTGAGCCTGTTGTTCGAGTTCCTGCTCGCGGCGGTCCTGACGCTTCGGCTGTTCCTCGCCTACGATGAGCCGCTCGGGCGCGCGGCGTACCTCGGCGTGTTCCACGCCGTATCGGCCTTCAACAACGCCGGCTTCGCGCTGTACAGCGACAATTTGATCCGATTCGTCTCCGATGCCTGGGTCTGCCTGCCGATCGCGCTGGCGGTGATCGTCGGCGGGCTCGGATTCCCGGTGCTCTTCGAGCTTCGGCGGGCATTTCGCGAACCGCGGCGATGGAGCCTGCACACCAAGATGACCATCGTCGGCACGGGTGTGCTGCTGGTGGCGGGCACCCTGATGGTGATGCTCGGCGAGTGGCGCAATCCGCGGACCCTGGGCGCGCTGGACCTGCCCGGTCGGCTGCTGGCGAGTTTCTTCCAGTCCGTGATGCCGCGTACCGCGGGCTTCAACACGCTCGACTACGGGCAGATGAACGAGGACACCCTGCTCGGCACCAACGTGTTGATGTTCATCGGCGGCGGTTCGGCGGGAACGGCAGGCGGGATCAAGGTCGCCACGTTCTTCTTGTTGCTCTTCGTGATCGTGGCCGAGGTCCGTGGCCGGGACCACGTGCACGTCTTCGACCGGCATGTCGACGACCGGGTCATCCGGCAGGCGCTGACGGTGGCGCTGTTGTCGGTCGCCGCAGTGATCGGTGTCACCCTGGTGCTGCTCGCGATCACGTCGTACTCGACCGATGTGGTGCTGTTCGAGGCCACCTCCGCGTTCGCCACCGTCGGGCTCTCCACGGGCATCACGGCGGCGCTGCCGCCGACCGGTCACTACCTGCTGATCGGATTGATGTTCCTCGGGCGGCTCGGCCCCGTCACACTGGTGACAGCGCTCGCTCTCCGTGAGCGGCAGTTGCGGTACGAATTGCCGAAAGGACGGCCGATCATTGGCTAGCAATCTGGAGAACAGTCCCGTCGTGGTGGTGGGGCTCGGTCGATTCGGGACCTCGCTGGCGCTCGAGCTGGAGCGCGAGGGCTCCGAGGTGCTGGGAATCGACGTCAGCCGGAAGACCATCGAGGCCCTTGCGGGCAAGCTCACCCATGCCGTGGTCGCCGACGCCACCGACGAGGAAGCCATGAAACAGCTCTCCGTGGGCGAGTTCGATCGTGCGGTGATCGGCGTGGGCAACGACCTGGAGGTGAGCATCCTGTCGGCCTCGGTGCTGTTGACGCTCGGCATCCGGAACGTCTGGGCCAAGGCCATCGGCGAGGCGCACGCGCGGATCCTCACCCAGATCGGCGTGCACCACGTGGTCCAGCCCGAACACGACATGGGCAAGCGGGTCGCGCATCTCGTGCGCGGCGGCATGCTGGACTACATCCAGCTCGACGACGGCTACGCGCTGGCCAAGACCCGGCCACCGAAGCAGGTCCTGGGCATCCCGCTGGGCGACAGCAACATCCGCACCGAGTACGGCGTGACCATCGTCGGCGTCAAGCGAGCCGGCCAGCAGTTCACCTATGCCGACGCCTACACGGCACTGGAAGCCGACGACCTGATCGTCGTGTCGGGTCCGGAGCAGAGCGTGGACAGGTTCAGCAACCTGGGTTGAGGGGTCGGCCCAGGTTGATCCGCGGGTCTGATCCGCGGGTCTGATCCACATAGTGCGGGTCCGCCGTTGGGGCTACGCTGACAGTCTGAGCCGGATCGAGAACGGGCCGGATCGACAAGAAGGGGCGCCGATGTATCTCACCTCACCCTTCTACCCACGCCTCGTCGAGCACAACACCACCGGTCTCTGGTCGCGCTGGGGTTCCTACCTGTCCGCGCCGCGCTACGACTCCTCCGCCAAGCACGAGTACTTCGCGGTCCGCAACAGCGTGGGCTACTTCGACTCGTCCCCGCTCTTCAAGTACTGGATCCGCGGCAGCGACGCCGAGCGATTCCTGTCCGGGGTGCTGGCCCGCGACATTCGGTCCTGCCCGGTCGGCAAGGCGCAGTACACGTTCTGGTGTGACGATCGTGGGTTCGTGCTGGAGGACGGCGTGGTGTTCCGGCACAGCCGGGACGAGTTCTTCCTGACCGCCGCGGAGCCGAACGCCGGCTACTTCTGCGGTTTGACCGGCTCCCTCGATGTCGAGGTCGCCGACGTCACCGACGGGTTCGGCGTACTCGCCGTGCAGGGTCCGCGCGCCCGGGCCGCGCTCGCCGAACTGACCAAGGACATCGGCCGGCTGAGCTTCTTCGAGCACCGCGAGACCAAGATCGCGAAGACGCCGGTCACGGTGTCGCGCACCGGCTACACCGGCGATCTCGGCTACGAGATCCTGGTCCCGGCCGAGGCCGGCGTCGCGGTGCTCGACGCGGTGATGGCCGCCGGCGCCCCGCACGGCGGGCGGCTGTTCGGGGAGCAGGCGCTGCTGATGACCAGGATCGAAGCCGGCCTGATCCTGATCGGCAGCGAGTTCGGCTCGAGTCGGTTCGCCGCGACCGATCACGATCGATCCAGCCCGGTCGAGCTGGGTTTCGGCTGGATGTTCAAGAACCTGGGCCGCGCGACCGCCGATGGTGGCGATGACCGGCCGTTCATCGGACGCGACGCGATCCGCCGCGAGCTGGCCGAGGGCAGCTCGCGGTGGAAACTGGTCGGCATCGCCACCGACGAGCGGCACTGGGACAAGCTGCACCGCAAGGCCGGGCTGATCACCCCCAAGGACGAGACCCCGCTGGACTACGAGTCGATGCTCTACGACGGCAAGGGAAAACGAGCCGGCTATGCGACCACGCTGATGTACTCGCCGATGCTGCAGCGCCACATCGCGCTCGCGAAGGTCGGCCCCGAGCTGGCGGTGCCCGGGACGCGCGTCGACCTGGAGGTCACCATCAATCACGAGTACCACACGGTGCGCACCGAGGTGACCGGGCTGCCGCACTTCAATCCCGAGCGAAAGACGGCGTGAGCGATGACGACACGCAAGAAGCCCCACACGTATGACGCGATCGTCATCGGCGGGGGGCATAACGGGCTGACCAATGCGGCGTACCTGGCCAAGGCCGGCTTGAAGACCCTGATCCTGGAGCGTCGGCATCTGGTCGGCGGCGCCGCCATCACCGAGGAGCTGCACCCGGGGTTCTCGTTCACCACCTTCTCCTATGCCCTGAGCCTGCTGCGCCCCGACATCATCGGCGACCTCGAGCTGGTCAAGCACGGCTTCATGCCGATCCTGATGCCGTCCTCGTTCGCCCCCAAGGCCGACGGCGACTACCTGCTGTTCGGCGCCGACCACGACGACAACGTCCACGAGATCCGCCGGCACTCTCCGCGCGATGCTGATGCCTACGATCGCTATGCCTTCGACATCGAGCGGGTCTGCCAGGCGGTCAAGCCGCTGTTCGACAAGCGCCCGCCGAACCTGTTCGGGAACCAGCCCGAAGACCTGCTGGAGTTGGCCGAGCTGGCCAAGCACCTCCGCGGCATCGAGCCCAAGGTGTTGCACGACCTGGTCCGGCTGCTCACCGGCAGCGCGGCGGACTTCCTCGACGACTACTTCGAGACCGACATCCTCAAGGCCTACCTCGCCTCGTCCGGGATCATCGGCAGCAAGGTCGGTCCGATGTCGCAAGGGTCGGGCCTGGTGTTGCTGTTCCACCTGATGGGCGAGCACGACGGCCTGTTCGGCGAGTGGGCCTTTCACAAGGGCGGCAACGGCGGCTTCACCCAGGTGCTCGCGCGGGCGGCCCAGTCCTACGGCGCCGAGATCCGCCTCGACTCGGCCGTCTCCTCGGTGATCACCAAGAACGGCGAAGCCGTTGGGGTCGCGCTGGAGGACGGCACCGAGTTCCACGCCGGCACCGTGGTCAGCGCGCTCGACCCGCGGCGTACCTTCACCGAACTGGTGGAGCCGCGCCAGCTGCCGACCGACCTGGTGGAGAACATCAGTCGCTACCGATTCCAGGGCACCTCGGCGAAGGTCAACTTCGCGCTCGACCGGCTGCCCGAGTTCCCGGCGCTGGCCGGACGATCGGATCAGTTTCGCGGATTCGTCAACATCGCGCCCTCGATGGAGTACCTCGAGCGGGCCTTCGACGACGCGAAGTACGGCTGGTACTCGAACCGGCCCTACATCGACGGTTCGATCCAGTCGGTGGTCGACCCCGACATGGCGCCGCCGGGCAAGCACGTGATGTCGTGCTTCATCCAGTACGCGCCGTATCACCTGAGGCATCCGGACGGTACGCCGGCGAGTTGGGACGACGAGCGGCAGGGCTTCGGCGACACTGTCCAGGCCGTGCTGGAGTCGCACTTCCCGGGTTTCGACGACCTGGTGCTGCATCGCGAGATCGTGACTCCGCTCGATATCGAACGAGTGGTCGGCCTCAGCGAGGGCAACATCTTCGCCGGCGAGTTCCTGGCTCCGCAGATGTACTTCTTCCGCCCGGCTCCCGGCTGGAACCAGTACCGCACGCCGATCCGGGGCTACTACCAGTGCGGCTCGGGCACTCACCCGGGCGGCTGCGTGATGGGAGCGCCGGGGAAGCTGGCCAGCGAGGAGATCCTGCGCGACCGGAAGCGCTGATCGGCGACTCGGGTGTCACGAACCAGCGAGAACACCGGCTTCCGTTGTGCGCACTGCGCAGCCCGGGTGCCGCCCCACCCGGGCGGCAGCTATCGCAATCACTGCCCGGCGTGCCTGTACTCGCTCCACGTCGATGAGATCCCGGGTGACCGGTCCGCCGAGTGCGGCGGCCAGATGCCTCCGGCCGGCCTGGACTACTCGGGCAAGAAGGGCTTCGTCGTGATCCACGCGTGCCGGACGTGCGGGCACGTCGATCGCAACAAGAGCGCCCCCGACGACGATCCAGCGGCGCTGCGCTCGCTCCATCCCATGCTCCCGCCGCTGACCTGAGTGCCGGCGGCGGGCTACCGACGATGGGCGAGGTAGTTCCACACGTAGGCGTTCGGACCGATCGTCTGCATGATCGTGAACTCGCTCATCCAGTAGTCCCACGCCGAGTCGAAGAATGCCGCCGTCGTCGGCCACACGTGCCAGGCCGGCTCGGCGATGCCGTCGAATATCTCGTGCACGTCGTCGCCCGCCGCGCGTGATTCGGCGAGGTCGAGCGGGCCGTACACGGTGATGCCCGACGGCGGCGCCACACCCCCCAGCGCACTTAGGTCCGCATAGTGCGGGTTCTTCACCGGGTTCGCGCCAACGCCTGTCGTCATGGTCAGGTTCATCGGGTTGGCGCCGGCACCGTACAGCGACGCGTCCAGCGTGGCCTTCAGGTAGCGCTCCTCGTCGGTCAGCAGGTGCGCCCGTACCAGTGTCACCGCCTGCGGTGCGCCGTGGCTACCCCAGCCATTGCCGACATACTCGTTGGCTTTGGCGACGCGGTAGCCGTTCCCGTCCATCATCCGCATCGTCTCGCGCGCGTCGGTGAGGTAGAGCTGTCTGAGCAATCGCTGCCGCCCCTCGTCGATCGCCGGGTAGGTCGCCGAGTCGAGCCGGAGGTACAGGAAGCTGGCGTCGGTCTCGTCCCAACCAGAGTTCTCCTCGACCGTGGTCCACTGCGCCAGCGGCTGCTCGGGCGAGCGGATTCGGGTGGCGGCGAGGTAGATGTCGTGAAATTCATTGTCGCCGGTGAGTCGATACATCTCAAGCGCGGCCATCACTCGCTCGTCGGTGACCTCCATTCGTAGCGGCGGGAGCGAGCGGTCGGTCTCCAGACGCAGCCACTCCCGCTCGGCCCATTTCATCGCACGCTCGGCGCTTGCGGCGTAGAGGTCCGCCGTGCCTTCGTCCACATCGCGCATCGCTACCGAGAAGCGCGCCGCCACACCAGCGTAGATGTAGGAACTCCACACGTCGGGCGCGTAGGCCATCACGGTCAACGACTCCTGCCAACTGCCTTCGCCGTACTTCGGATGTTCGCTGGATTCGACGCCGCCCCGGATGCCGCCCTCCGGGGTCTGCATCGTTCGGTAGATCTCGAGGCCATAGCGAGCCTCATCGAGTATGTCGGGAATGCCGTTTCCGGACTCGGGGATGTCACTGTGGTCGAAACCGGTCCGGTCCCCGAGCAATTCCTGGCTCTCGATCAGCAGTCGGGTGGCGTAGAGATGCTGGATGCGCCGGTCCCAGTCACCCGCGTCGTGGTAGCCGCCGACCGCGCCACCGACCTTCTCGGTGGTGACCCCGTCCACGAGGCCGTCGAAATTGTTCTCGCACCGTCCGTCGGGCTCGGCCGCGCATAGACCGTTGCCGGTGTCCATCAGCGTCGCGGTACTGGCGTACACCGGCGTCGCCTCGGTGAAATCGGCCGGCCGTTCGAAGGAAGTCCACGGTGGCCCCAGCGCGATCCCGCTACGTTGATGCGCGAATCCTCTCAGCGAGATCGTCGCGGCCTTCGCCCAGGCGCTCCGGGCGATCGCGAAGTCATACGAACTGCCCACTCCTTCGACCACTACCCGGTAGGTTCCGGGCGCGGTGAGTTCGGAGAAGTCGAGTAGGTAGACGTCCGTGCCGCTCGAGTTACGGTTCGGTGCCGAGTTGTCGGGTGTGTCCGCGTCCTGGCTGAGCACGGCGATACCGGTGTACACCGCTTTGCCTGAGTCGGCGTTGACGACCCGGAAGGTGGTGCCGTCCGCGAAGGTGTAGGCACCCCGTGATCCGGATTGGCCGAGCCACAAGGAGAGGAAAGCGCGCTTCGACGGATCGTCGGGCCGGAAACCGATCTGGTTGACCTGTACGGACTCGGACCGTACGGTCGCGGGCTGGTGGGTGTACTCGATCGTCTTGTCGGGTAGGACGACCTGATACCGCTCGCCGACCTTCAGCGCTTCGTCGAGCCGCAGGTAGATGGTGTGCTCGCGGACGGCTTCGAAGTCCCAGCCGTCCGTGCGCGCCAGTCGGCCGGGCCGAGCGAGGTGGTGAACGCCCTTGATCGCCAACTCCCGGTCCCCGGTGGTCACGGTGAAGCTCTCTGGTTTCGTCATCCACGTGGTATCGGCGAGTCGATCGTCGACTCTGCCGAATCGGAAGAGCGTCTTGCCGTCTTCGACGAGGTAGCCAATGCGATCCCCGCCGCGCACCAGCGCGGTCGCCGACTCGTCGGGGTCGATGCGAGTGGCGCCGGTCGGTTCGCTGATGAGCTCGTCGCCCGGCTCGGCCCGATAGGGCTCCTGTTTTCCCGGCACGTAGGAGCCCTCGTCGATCCTGATCGCGAGAATCTCCGGGGCGGCCGCGAACACCGGCGGGCGACTCGACCGAGGTGCCGGATCCGGGTCGGGATCCGGGGGCCGGTCCGGGGTGAGGCCACACGCGGTCGCGCTCAGCAGAGCGAGGACAACCGAGGCCGCGCGGGCTCGTCGCCGTCTCATCTCTCTCCCGTCTTTTGAAGCGATGGTAGGCATCCGGCTGGTTGCCTCGGGATCGGGCCTGGGGATGTGGAGCCGCATGGGAGGCTGGGCAGGTGGAGGTGGACGGGTCCGAGTTCGACGACATCGTCGCGCTGGCGCTGGACGAACTGCCGGCGGACTTCGCCGCCCTGATGGACAACGTGGTGGTGCTGATCGAGGACGATGCGCCGGCGGATGATCCGGACCTGCTCGGTCTCTACGACGGAACGGCCTTGACCGAGCGTGATGCGGACTACTTCGGCCAACTCCCGGACCGGATCCTGATCTTCCGGAGGCCGCTGCTGGCGATCAGCCCGGACCGGGCCGAATTGGAACACCAGGTGCGGATCACGGTCTTGCACGAGATCGCCCACCATTTCGGCCTGGACGACGAACGCCTGCACGAACTGGGCTACGACTAACCGATACCCCGGCGCGCCGAGACGTCACAAAAGCAGGCCGACACGTCACAAAAGCACGCGCTTTTGTGACGTCTCGGCCGGGTGGGTCAGCGGAGATCGGCGAGGAAGTCGGCCGCCCAGCGGGACACGTCATAGTCGCTCACGGTGCGCCGCATGGACCTCATGCGTCGTGCGCGCGATCGGCGATCGGCGTGGAAGGCGTCCATCATCGCGGACTTGATCCCGTTGATGTCGTAGGGGTTGACCAGCCACGCCTGCCGGAGTTCGTTGGCGGCGCCGGCGAACTCGGAGAGCACCAACGCGCCGTCGTCGTCCCACCGGCAGGCCACGTACTCCTTGGCGACCAGGTTCATTCCGTCGCGGTACGGCGTGACCACCATCACGTCCGCCGCGCGGTACAACGCCGCCATCTCCTCGCGCGGATAGGACGAGTGCAGGTAGGAGATGGCCGGACGCCCGAGCCTGCTGAACGCGCCGTTGATCCGGCCCACCAGCAGCTCGATCTCGTCGCGGAGCACCCGGTACTGGTTGACCCGCTCGCGTGACGGAGTGGCGACCTGCACGAACACCGCGTCCTCGACGTCGAGGTGCCCGTCTCGGACGAGTTCGGCGAAGGCGCGCAGCCGCGGGTAGATGCCCTTGGTGTAGTCGAGCCGGTCGATTCCCAAGAACACCTTGCGTGGGTTGCCGAGTTGCTCCCGGATCTCGACGGAACGGGCGTTGACCTCAGGAGTGCGAGCCAGCGACTCGTAGTCGCGGGCGTCGATGGAGATCGGGTAGGCCGCGGCGCGCACGGTCCGGCCGTCGGCGAGATAGATCGTGTCGCGATGAGTGCGTACGCCGACGCGGAACCGGGCCATCCGTAGGAAGTTCGAGACCGCGCCGGAGAGTTGGAAGCCGATCAGGTCCGCGCCGAGGAGGCCTTCGAGGATCTGGCGCCGCCAGGGAAGTTGGGAGAACAACTCCGACGGCGGAAACGGGATGTGCAGATAGAAGCCGATTCGGAGGTCCGGGCGGAGCGCGCGGAGCATGGCCGGCACGAGCTGTAGTTGGTAGTCCTGGATCCACACGGTGGCCCCGGGAGCCGCGACCTCGGCCGCGCGCTCTGCGAAACGGCGGTTGACGATCTCGTAGGACTCCCACCACTCTCGGTGGAACTCGGGCTTGGCGACCACATCGTGATACAGCGGCCACAGCGAGGCGTTCGAGAAACCCTCGTAGAATTCCTCGACCTCCCGCTCGGACAGCGGCACCGGTACCAGGTTGATGCCGTCGATCTCGAATGGATCCAGCTTGAGATCGGCCAGTCCGGGCCACCCGATCCAGGCGCCCGCGTCAGCTCGCATGACCGGCGACAGGGCACTGACCAGGCCGCCCGGCGATCCTCGCCACAGCGCCGTACCGTCTTCTTCGATGACCCGGTCGACCGGCAATCGGTTGGCGACCACTACCAGTTCAGCCGATCGAGTCTCAGTCAATCGAGTAGTAGTCACCCTAACCACCCTAGCGTCGGGCGGCCGTCGACCGTCAGTCGGCCGCGTATTCTACCCCCAACTGAGCTCGAATGGTGTCCATCTGCCGCATGAGCGAGAGCGTCTGGGCATGCGGGACCAACGGGCTCTCCAGGATCCCCGCCCGGAGGCACCGCATCACCTCGGCGGCCTCGTTGCCCAGGCCCGAGCCGATCAACGGCTCGCCACCGTCGATGCGTCGCGGTTCGCCGCCGGTGGGCGTGAACACCGCGTGCGACGGGTGGTGAAAGTCGGCGGGGATCTCGATCAGGCCGTGATCGGTGGCGATCGTCGCCGAGCGCGGAGACGCCGACGACATCGAGGCGGTGAGGGCGGAGACGGCGCCGCCGGCGTAGCGCCCGGCGACCGCGAGGTCGATGTCGACGCCGAGGTCGGTCAGCCTGCCGACCGCGCTCAGCGAGTCGGGCTCGCCCAGCATCAGGTGCGCGAAGGTCAGCGGATAGATTCCCAGGTCGAGCAGGGCCCCACCACCCAGGGCCGGATCGAACAACCGCGGCGTGCTGGCTCGGTCCACCACGAACCCGAGGTCGGCATGGATCTGACGGGGGGTGCCGAAACGGCCGGACCGGAGTCCTTCGCCGACCGAGCGGATCACCGGATGGCAGGCCATCCACATGGCCTCCATCAAGAACACGCCGCGATCCCTCGCCAGTCGGACCATCTCCTCGGCTTGGGCGTGGTTCAGGGCCAGGGCCTTCTCGCACAACACGGGTTTGCCGGCCCGCAATGCCAGCCGGGCATGCTCCAGGTGCTCCGAGTGCGGGCTCGCGACGTAGACCACGTCGACCTCGGGGTCCGCCACCAGCGCACCGTACGAGCCGTGAGCCCGGATGTCCGGCGCGCCGCACCGGGAGGCGAAGGCAGCGGCGCGGGACGCCGAACGGGAGCCCACCGCGGCGACGCGCGCGCCCGGCAGGTACGCCAACTCGGCGGCGAACCGGCCGGCTATCTTGCCGGCGGCGAGGATTCCCCAGCCGAGCGGATCAGGGGCGGATCGCACGGAGACCAGCCTATTGCTCGCCCCGGCATCCCGCTCGTTGTCGGCTCGTCGTTCACCCCGCTGCCTGGCGACTCGCATTCCGGGACGAATGACATATGTGTAGTTCGTCGCTTAGAGTGGTCGCGTGGGCCACCACAGTGACACAGCGAACGCGCTCGACGATGCCCGTGGGGCCGTCGAGGGCGCCGAGGTCTCCCCGGACCTCAGTGATCGCGATCGGGCGATCTTGGAGTTCGAGCGCCAGTGGTGGAAGTACGCCGGTGCCAAGGAGACCGCGGTCCGAGATCACTTCGACATGTCGGCCACGCGTTACTACCAGGTGCTCAACGCGTTGATCGATCGTCCCGAGGCCCTGGCCGCCGATCCGCTGTTGGTGCGGAGATTGCGCCGGTTGCGCGCGACCCGGCAACGACAGAGGTCGGCCCGCCGGCTCGGATTCGAGATCTGATCGGCGCGGCCATGGGCATCCGACGCGGTCGCGAGAGCCGGCACCGTCCCGATCGTGACGATCGCGGCGTGATGTTCCCGTCGCCGTTGGTGCTCCTCACCGTCATCGCCATCAGCGTCGCGGCGCTCGCCTTCGTCGTGACCCGGAACGACGGGCCGCGGGTGCGAGAGGTCGACATCGCTGCCAAGCAGGGCGCCACCAGTTCGCCGTCGCCGGCCGAGGGGGAGTCGGAACCGGCTGGACAGTCCGGGTCGGGCGACTCGCCGCCGAAGAAGCCGGCCGATCCCTCGATCGACCGGAGTAGAACCTTCGTCGAGGTGTACAACAACTCCGGTATCGCCGGCCTTGCCGCGGAGGTCGCGAGCAGGGCCTCCGGTGCCGGCTGGAACGTCGTGGGCTCCGACAACTGGGTCGGCACGATCCCGGATTCCACGGTCTACTACCCCCCGCGACTGGATGCCGCGGCGAAACTGCTGGCGCGCGACCTGGGTATCAAGCGTCTGCGGCCGGCGGTCGAGCCGATGCGGTTCGACCGGTTGACGGTGATTCTCACTCGTTGACCGCCGACTCTCGGGACACTGGACAGATGCAGTTCACCTCCGTGGCGGCGCGCGAGCGCTATCGCCGCTTCCTCAGCGTGGCCAGCGAGAGCGTGGTCGGCCTCGACTTCGACGGGACCCTGGCTCCGATCGTCGACGATCCCGCCCACGCGGTGATCCATCCCGATGCGCCCGAGGTCCTGCTGGGGCTGGCGGAGGTGGTCCGGGCGGTGGCGGTGATCACCGGACGGCCGGTGCGGCAGGCGTTGTCTCTGGGCGGCTTGGAAGAGGTGGGAACGACCCTGGGTGAGAACGGTCGCGAGCTGTACGTGTTCGGGCAGTATTCCAACGAACGCTGGACCTCGAACGAACGTCAGGTGGTCTCCCCCCGGCCCCCGACCGGCTTGGCCGGCCTCCTTCGCGACCTTCCGGACGCCTTGGCCGCGGCCGATGCGTCTGCGGCGCACATCGAGGACAAGGGCCTCGCCGTCGCGATTCACACTCGGCGGCTGCCGGATCCTGATACCACGCTTGCCCGGTTGGTCCCGGTCGTGACGGCGTTGGCAAGCCGCCACGGCCTGATGGTCGAGCCGGGCAAGCGGGTCGTCGAAGTGCGATCGCCGGGCCGCCACAAAGGACACGCGGTGCGTACCTTGGTGGCGGACCTGAATCTCCGCGGCTTCATGTACGTCGGCGACGACCTCGGCGATGTCGAGGCGTTCGACGCGGCGGAGGATCTGCGCGGCGAAGGCCTTGCCGCGCTCTTGGTGTGCGCGGCATCGGTCGAGAGCAGCCCGTTGAGTGACCGAGCCGACGTCATCGTGGATGGGCCGGCCGGCGTGCTGACCTTCCTGAACCAGGTCACCGCCGCCGCTTCGGGCTGATCCGTCTGACCGGCACCATTCGCCTCCTCCACGGTCTGGGAGTCGCGCGCAATACGGCCCGTGCGATCACATCGTGGACCGAGTGTGCACATAGTGAGACGGCCTGGCTAAGCTGGACGCAGCTCATCATGAGGGACTGAGGGAACGGCCCGTCGAAGTCCCGGCAACCGCCACGAGACTCCTGCCGCCGCCCACCCGGGTTCGGTAGACGTGGAAACGGTGCCAATTCCGCCCTGCGACGAGAGTCGTCGTGGGAAAGATGAGAAGGAGACACTCGTGGCTGACGCAAACCATCGCGACGTACTCGAACCGCGATCGCCGAGGACCGCACCGTGAGCGCCCCGGCCGTCGAGGTGGCCGCCGCGGACCAGGAGCCTGCTTGTCCTCCTGGATCGGGCATCGGAGCCGAAGGCCGCCGTGCCCCGCGTGTCGGAGCCTTCGGCCACGCCGCCGCCCTGGCCTGTCGAGAGTGTGACGCCGAAGTCGAGTTGGGTCCGCACTACGCCTGTCTCGAGTGCTTCGGCCCGCTCGAGGTCGCCTACCACTATCCGGCGGTGACCCGCGCCCAGATCGAAGCGGGCCCGGCGAACATGTGGCGCTACAAGGCGCTGCTCCCGGTGCCGAGCGATATCGAGAGCAGCCCGAACACCGAGCCGGGCTTCACCAGGTTGCTGGAGGCGGACAATCTCGCCGCCGAACTGGGCCTGGCCAAGCTCTGGGTGAAGGACGACTCCACGAACCCGACGAACTCGTTCAAGGACCGGGTGGTCGCCTGCGCCCTGAGTGCCGCTCGCGAGCTCGGGGCCAGGGTCTTCGCGTGCCCGTCCACCGGCAATCTCGCCAACGCCGTCGCCGCGGCCGGGGCCCGGGCGGGCATCAAGACTGTGGTGTTCATCCCGGCCGACCTGGAGAGACCCAAGCAGGTCAACTCCGCCGTCTATACCGAGCGGTTGGTGGCGGTCAACGGCACGTACGACGACGTCAACCGGCTCGCCTCCGAGATCGCGGGCGAGGACGAGGGGTGGGCGTTCGTCAACGTCAACGTCCGTCCGTTCTATGCAGAAGGTTCCAAGACGCTCGGCTTCGAGATCGCCGAACAACTGGGCTGGCGGCTGCCCGACCAGATCGTGATCCCGGTCGCCTCCGGTTCCCAGCTGACCAAGGTGGACAAGGCATTCCGGGAGCTGATCGAGCTGGGGCTGGTCGATGACAAGCCCTACCGGATCTTCGGGGCTCAGGCGACCGGGTGTTCGCCGGTGGCCGCGGCGTACAAGGACGGACACGAGACGGTGCGTCCGGTGAAACCGGACACGATCGCGAAGTCGCTGGCGATCGGCAACCCGGCCGACGGCATCTACGTGCTGGACATCTGCCGCCGTACCGGCGGTGCCGTGGAGGACGTCGACGACGATCAGGTGCGCGCCGGCATCTTGCTGCTGGCCCGCACCGAGGGCATCTTCACCGAGACCGCCGGCGGCACCACCATCGGCTGCCTGAGGAAGCTCGTCGATACCGGTCAGCTCGACCCGGAGCTGGAGACCGTCGTGATCAATACCGGCATGGGCCTGAAAACGCTCGACGCGGTCGCCGACCAGGTCGGTGCGGCCGCCACCATCGATCCGTCATACGCTGCCTTCAGGGCGACCGGCATCTCCTAGGCGGGCCGGCCGGCCGGCATCGAGTCATCCGAAAGGGAGCATTCCATGAGCGTGTCCGTCCGTATCCCCACCATCCTGCGGTCCTACACCGGCGGCGACTCCGAGGTGTCCGCCGAGGGCGGCACCCTGGCCGAGGTGCTGGACTCCCTCGACGCGTCGTACGCCGGCATCAAGGCCCGGATCGTCGACGAGGCCGGCGAACTCCGCCGGTTCGTCAACGTGTACGTCGGCAACGACGACGTCCGGTTCCTGGAGAGCCTCGACACCGTCACACCGGACGGCACGCAGATCTCGGTGATCCCGGCGGTCGCCGGGGGCTGATCGGCGGGTTTTCGTTCGGCTGGCCGATATTCCGTTGACGCTTCCCCAGAGGGGAGGTAGCGTCCTATTTCGGACGTTACTTCATGAACTCGGGGAGAAACATGAACGTGCGAGTACCCGCCGTGGCAACGATATGTCTCACCGTCGGATTGCTGTCGGCCGCGGGACCACCGTCGTCGGCCGTCGACGAGAGCGAGGCGCTGTTGATCTCCGGTGCGGTCACGACGAACCTGACCGATCGGATCATCGTCGACGCAATGCTGTGGCCCGATCCGGAGTCGCTGGACGAGAACGAGATCGGTGACCGGATCGAACTGTTGCCGGTGCCGGTCGAGGTTTCGGGGAACGACTACCAGGTGCGGTTGAATCCCGAGCAGGTGCCGGCCGACTACATCGTCGACGGCACAGTCGAGGTGGAGGTCAACCTCCGGTCCGGTGCGGTCTCCGACTCCTACACCGAGTCAGCGCTGGTGACCGGCAACGCGTGGGTGCCGGCGGCACGCGGGCCGCGAGAGCAGGCCGTACGAGTCGCTGCCAGGTCCGGAGTCCAGCCGGGTCTCCGGCACGACTTCGCCCTGACCGATCGCCGTGGCGTCGCGCCCCGGACGATGCGCGAGGCGTCGGTGGTTGGCGCGAGGCCGCTTCCGGGTGGCTGCCGGTACCGGGTTCTCGAGCGCAGCTACGACAAGTGGGTCAAGATCACCGACGTCATGCCGGCGCCCAAGCGGATGAAGGGCCGGGTGATCTACACGACCGGTTCGTCGCACACCATCGGCGCGGCGGTCAGCGACGGCGGTTGGCACGCCTCCGGCTCGGTGACCCGGACCATCGGCGAGACGGTGACCTCCGCCTGGCGTCGACGGGATCGGACCTCCTGGACCTCATGGGAGTTCGGGGAGTACCGGAACTCGCGGCGCTGCGGGAGCGACCGAAAGGCCAAGGCGATCGCGCACCAGGGCGGCTACGTCACTACCCTGCGGAGCCGGCCTTCGTACCGCTACTGCTACCCGTACGACAAGGGCCTCACTTGGGATCGTGCGCGCGGTACCGCCTGGACCTATGGGGCCGGGGTCAAAGTACATGGACTGAGCCTGGATACCCAGGTGGGCTACGACATCGATGTCCAGGTGCAGTACTGGATTCGCGGCAAGAATCGGTATCTATGTGGCAGCAACGACGCACCTGCGCGAGCCGAGTTGATCATGGGTAGGAAGGGCACGGGCAGCTAGTCAGTGGTCAATTTCTGGCGCATGGCGTGTGTTCTATCGATGCTCACGTTCTCAGGGTGCTCGGGTGAAAGTGACGATCCCGCTTCTCCGGTACAAGGTGCACGAAGTGGTGTCATCTCCTTCCCTGGCGAGACACGGCTGGTGATGACGCTGCCCAGGTCAGAGCTCTTTCACTCGCTGCCGATGTGTGCTGATTCGGACGAGTCGATCCGGATCAGCGACATGAGGTTTGTCGCCGAGGAGTCGGCCGGCGGTACGGTCCGATTCCGGGTGAACTTCGCCGGACCGGGTCCAGGCGAGGGCGGCGGTGGGAGCGTGAAGAGGCTTACTCCCGACTACGTCGAGGCTGAGGGGGCAGCGGGAGAGGTGTTGCCCTGCGACGAATCCCGTGGCTCCGAGATCGCCTTCATCGTGGAGCGTCTTGGTCCGGCGGGCGCCTACGCGGACGGGTTCGAGCTGAACTACCGCTACCAGGGCCGGAGGTACACGGCATCGAGTCTGCACACGGTCGGCATCTGCGGCTCGAAGGGCGACAATCCGACGCCGATCGCCGACCTCTGCGACGACACCGGCCGCTGACCCGAAGTCCCGGCAGGCGGGACTCCGGGTCGGCGATCCGATGGTGGCAAGATCAGCGCGGAGTCTCGGGGCCTTTGCTTCCGTCCGACCGCCATTCGTCATCCGGGGCATTCCACTGGTCTGTTTGCGCAGCCTGGTCGGTGTCGCTGTCGGTCTCCTGGCCAGCGCCGAAGTCGCCCGAGACATCCGCCGTATCCGTGGTGTACTCCTGCTGGTACTGCTGAGTCGGGCTCTCGGGATGCTGTTCCCCGGTCGGACCGGGGTAGCCCTGCGGTTGCGGTGCCGGGTCACCCTGGACCGGGGGATAGCCGGCCGGACCATTGGCTTGTTGCGGCGCGCCTTGCGGGTAGCCGCCCTGGGCTTGGCCGGCGCCTTGGGGGTAGGTGCCGGGTGGGTAGTTCCCGGGTTGTGGGTAGCCGCCCTGTTGCGGGACGCCTTGCGGGTAGCCGCCTTGGGGCTGGCCGTCGCTCTGCGGGTAGCCGCCCTGGGGTTGGCCGGCGCCTTGGGGGTAGGTGCCGGGTGGGTAGTTCCCGGGTTGTGGGTAGCCGCCCTGTTGCGGCGCGCCTTGCGGATAGCCCTGCTGCTGTTGGCCGCCCGGCTGCTGGTAGCCGCCGGGTGGGTAGTTGCCGGGCTGCGGGTAGCCGCCCTGTTGCGGCGCGCCTTGGGGGTAGCCGCCCTGGTTGAACCCACCCAACGGCATCGGCAGGCCGGCCGGCGCCGCCTTCTTCCGCCGAGCCAGGAAGATGGCCGCGCCACCACCGGCCAGCGCCAGCAGGACCAGCCCGCCCAGCGCGACCCAGAGCAGGGTCGTCCCGAGGCCGCCGGACTTCTCCTTCTTGGGTGTCTTGTCGCGTCCCTCGTCGATCGCCAGGTTGCTGTCGGTGATGAACTGCTTGGCGAACGGGTGGGCCGGGTAGAGCGTTTCGGCCTTCTCGAAGAGCGGGATGGCCTCCTTGTAGCGGTCGGCATAGAACGACCTGACGGCCTTGGTGTACACCTTCGTCGTGTCGCTCTGCTCGGCCTCGACGCCGTTCTCCTTGAGCATGTCCTTGACCTCGGAAGCCGGAATGACGAACTGCTGCCCTTGCGCGGCCACGCCGTTCTGGTCCACCGCCGATGCCACCAGCACGCCGACCGCCTTGCCGTCGTCGGTCAGCACCGGACCACCCGAGTTCCCCGGGCTGGCCGGCGCCTGCGTCTGCAACACGGGCATCCCGGAGTTGGTGCTCTTGATCGCGGTCACCGGGCCTTCGGTCACGGTCGGCTGTGCTTGGGAGTCACGTGAGAAGCTCCGCAGGAACGTCGACGCGGCCGGGAACCCCACCACGTGCACGGTCGCGCCCGGGTCCACGTCGCCGTCGTCCCCGATCGGAATCGTCGGCAGGTGCTTCTGGCCGTCGATCTTCAGCAGCGCGACGTCATTGCCGGGGTAGGGCTTGCCAACCTCCACGATCTCGGCGTCCACGGCCTTCTGTTCCTTGCCGAGCCCGTCGAAGCCGAGAGCCAGATTCGCCTCGACGGAGACATCGAGGTCCTGTACGGCCAATCTCGCGGACATCCAGCCGAGGACCGAGTTGGTGAGCTTGTCGACCTGCTCGGGCGTGAATGCGGCGCCGCCGCCGCTCTGCAGGCCACGGGCGAAATCCTTGGCGACCTTGTTCAGGAAGTTGCTGGCGAAGGCCACCCGCAGTTCGTCGACCGGGGTATCGACCACGTGCGCCGCGGTGATCATGTAACCGTCCGGCGTCACGACCCAGCCGGTCCCGAGGCCGGTCAGGCTCTGCCGCTTGCTGTCGGTCCCGCCCGGGACGAAGTAGGTGTTCGGTGACTTCACGACCGCCTCGACGATGGCATCGATCACGGCTTCCTCGGTCAGGTCGAGACCGCCCGACTGAAGCTGCCGGACGATGCGAGCCTGGAGCGCGGCAATGGCGGCGTCGCTGAGCTTCGGGATCGTCGTGATGATGCGAGCCGAGTACTTCGTCGCGATCAGTTGCACCCCGGGAAGGGCGTTGGCCGCCAGGACCGTGGAGTCGCTGGTCCCACTCGGCTCGGCCGGGTCCTCGGACTCGTCGGCGGCGTACGCCGACATCGGGGCCAGTGCGAGCACGCCGGCCAACAGCATGCCCGCGAAGCGGCGGGTGCGGTCGGCAGACGAGTGATTCGTGGGCATGAGGGGCCTCCCCTGGGACAAGAGCAGATCAGTGTGGAGCCTGGCAGCGCGCGGCTAACATACCGCTAACGTCCGGCTAGTCGGCAAAATTGCCGGGCCGGCCAGCAGAGACGTGCCCGAGCGGCTATTCTCCGGCGGCCAGATCGGCGTGGACCGAGTGGTCGGAGGCGAGCTGGGCCAGAGTGGCCCGCACCCCGACCGCGTCGGGATGGTCGATCTCCTCCAGGACCTCCAGCGCGCGGATCCAGGCTGTGCTGGCGTCGGCGATCGCCCCCACGGCCTGGTGTGTCTCCGCCAGGTGGCGCAGGCTGAGCGATCGGTTGAACTGGTGCCCGGCCGCCTCGGCCAGGTCGACCGCGGACCGGAAGCACTCCGTCGCCTGCCGGTGATCGTGCAGATCTCGATAGGCACTGCCGAGGCTGTCCCAGGCGTACGCCTGCCCACCGGTGTCCCCGAGGAGTCGATAGAGATCGAGCGACTGCCGGCACAGGTCGACGGCGCGGGTCGGGTCGCCGAGTTGTCTGGACAGCCAGCCGATGTTGTTCAGCGCGACGGCTTCGCCGGACCGATCGCCGAGATCGCGGTAGATGCGCAGCGCACTCTCGGCATGAGGCAGCGCCTGTTCCGACTGGCACTGCAGTTCCATAAGCTCGGCCAGGGTGGACTGGACGTCCGCCTCGCCGCCGCGGTCGCCGAGCTCGGCGAACAGTGCGCGTGCCTGGTCGAGGTGGGTCCGGCTCTCCGCATACATGCCCACCCAGGAGTACGCGTCGCCCAGGCCCTGGATGGCATCCGCTTCCCCCTTCCGGTCGCCGGCCCGCCTGGCTCCTCGGAGACCGGCCTCGTGAAGGATGACGGCGTCGGCACATTCCCGGCGGTCCCAGAGGAAGCCGTTGAGACACCGCGCGAGCTGCCACGCATAGCTCTCGAAGCCCTCGGTCGCCGCGGCGAATCCGGCCGCCGCCCGGATGCCGCGCAGTTCCGCCAGCAGCCAGGCAGCGGACGCGGCGGGATCGTCGAACTCCTCGACGAGCACGCCGGGAGCGGCCGGGGCCAGCTCGAACGGCAGCGGGGTGGGGTAGATGGTGCGGGTCGCTCGGTAGGCCGCATGCAGGTAGTGGTCGAGCGTGCGCCGGGCCGCTTGCCGCTGGTCGGCGGGTGGTTCGGTCTCCTCGGCGAGTTCGCGCGCGTGGACCCTCAGCAGGTCGTGGAACCCGAACCGTCCGGTCCGCCGTTCGACGATCAGGTGGCCTCGGCGCAGCTCATCGAGCGCCGAACGCGCCCGCCGTGGCGAGAAGCCGGCCAGGCTCGCCACCGCCGCGGTCGAGACGTCCGGCGCGGGGTGCAGCCCGAGCAGCCGGAAGACTCGCGCGGTGCCCGGTTCGAGCGCGCGCACCGACCAGGAGAAGACCGCGCGTACGTCGAAGGCGGGGTCGCCGAGTTGCAGCACGTCCAGGCGGGTGTGCGAGACCGAGCGAAGCTCGGCCGCCAAGGACGCCAGGTCCTCTCGCGGGCGGGACGCGGTCCGGGCTGCGGCAACGGCCAGGGCCAGCGGCAGCCGGCCGCAGAGACCGACGATCTCGGCCACCGCGGCCGGTTCGGCGGCGACCCGCCCGGCGCCCAGCTTGCCGGCCAGCAATTCGGTGGCGGCCTCGGTGTCCAACACGTCCAGGTCGATGGTGCGCGCGTGGTGGGTGATACCGAGCGAAGCGAGATCATGACGACTGGTGACCACGACCAGGCAACCGGGGCCGGCGGGCAACAACGGACGAACCTGGGCGGCGTCGCGCGCGTTGTCGAGGACGATCAGGATCCTCCGTCCGGCAACCACGCTTCGGTACAACCCGACCGCACTGTCCGGATCCTGCGGGATGCGGTCCTCCGCGATGCCCAACGCGGTCAGGAACTGGCGGAGCACCTCGGGCACGGTCATCGGCGCGTTGGTGGGATCGAAACCTCGCAGGTTGGCGAACAGGCTGCCGTCGGGGAAGGCGTACGCCGCCTGGTGTGCCCAGTGCACCGCGAGTGCGGACTTGCCCACGCCGGCCGGACCGGTCACGGTCACGGTGGCGGGGCCGGCGCCGGGCCGGTCGGGCCGGTCGGAACCCGACCGCACCGATGAGTGCATGCGGTTGAGTTCGACCGATCGACCGGCCAGTTCGCCCGGCGCGGCCGGAAGCTGGTCGGGGCGGAGTCGGGTACTTCGCGACCTCGACACCGGGTGCCGGTCGGGTTCCGCCAGTACCCGGGCATGCGCACCGCGCAGCGCGGCTCCCGGCTCGATACCCAGCTCGGAGACCAGGGTCCGCCGAGCGCTCTGATAGGCCGCGAGGGCGTCCGCGGTCCGGCCCGCGGCGTCCAATGCCACGATCAGCTTCGCCCGCAGCGACTCTCGGAACGGCCACTGCTCCACCAGCGCCGTCAGCGGCGCCAGTACTCGTTCCGGGCGGCCGTTCTGGATCTCCAGATCCGCCCATTCCTCGGTGGCCTCGATCCGTCGTTGGTGGAGCCGGTCGACTTCCAGGCGCAGCCACCCGCCCGCAGCCAGGTCGGGGACCGGATCGCCACGCCACAGGGCGAGGCCCTGGTGTAGCCGCGTGGCGGCCCCCGGCGGATCCGGTAGCGCGCGCAGGGCACGAGCCTCGGCGACGTATCGGGTGAACCTCCCGAGATCGGTGTTCTCCGGCGGAATCTCGAGGCGATAGCCGTCCGGAGCCGTCTCGATCACCCGCGCCGCGCCGGCGGCACGCAAGGCCGTTCGGAGGCGGCGAATGGTGTTGTGCAGAACCCCTCGGGCGGTGCTCGGCGTGTCCTCCGGCCACAGCACGTCGATCAGCCGCTCGGCGGCGACGGGCCTGGACTCCGCCAAGGTCAACGCCACCAGCACCAGCCGCTGCTGGGTCGCGGTGAGGACGACCGGGGTGGCGCCGACCCGGACCTCGAGCGCGCCGAGGAGGGCGATCTGCACGGCGGGGTCGGGGGTTGTCATTGGTCCGGACATCGAAGACGAATGTATCGACCGGCCTCGGCGACAGCCAGAAACCATGTGCCGGGCGGTCCCAGCACAGGGCGCACTCAGGCGCGAGAGCGCAGCGGCACCGGTGGACGCCGGATCCGAGCGGTCGTAGCATCGGCCCGACAGTTCGACGACGACAGGAGACGACCATGGCTGCCGATACCGTCTGCACCCTCGTTCCGTACTTCACGATCAAGCCGGGCCAGGAGGCCGCCTTCCGGGCCGCCGTACCGGCCTTCGTCGAGCGGACCGCTACCGAGCGCGGCTGCGTGCACTATGCCTTCTCCTTCGATGGCGACCACGCGCACTGCCGCGAGGGCTACGACGACGCCGAGGGCGTGCTGGCACACCTGGAGAACGTCGGCGCGTTGCTCCAGGAACTGTTGAAGATCGCCGATATCGCCCGCTTGGAGGTCCACGGCCCCGCCGAGGAGGTCGACAAGCTGCGCGAGCCGCTCGCCGATCTGAATCCCCAGTTCTTCGTGTTGGAGCCGGGCGGGCTCAGGCGCTGACGGCCTTACGGGCCGGCGTCCTCGTCGCTCGGTGAGCGGACGTCGATCAGGGCCGCGTTGCCCCGCTTGTCGATCCGGACCGTCGCGATCGCCTGTCCGTCGCGGATGGACCGCTCCCACTCGGTCGCGCGATCCTGGGGCAGGAACCAGCTCTCGATGCCGCACTCGACCTCGGAGAAGCGATCCGTGCAGGTCAGGTAGGGGCCGTCGTCGGGTCGTGACCGGGTGTAGCGCTCGGTTCGCATAAGGCCGTCCGGGCCCACGATCAGTCGAATGTAGAGCCGCCCACGGCTCCGTCCCGCGTCACCCCCGAAGCCGTCCCCGGCGTCGTCCCCGGCATCGTCCCTGTCCGACCCCGGTCGAAGATCGGGATAGCTCAGGGCCACGTAGGCGCCACGGAAGGGATCGATCGGGTCGACCGGCGCTACCCGGAACCGGTACTCGGCACCGTTGACGCGAGCGCTCAGTTGGGAGAACACCGCGACGACGACCAGACCCAGCGAAGCGAGTATCACGCCCCCGAGCCGGATCCACCGCCCGGCATCCGCGCCGCCGGCGGCGTCCGTGTCGCGCGGCCGACTCATGCCGAGTCCCCCTGCTCGTCGATTTCCGTCCCGGCGTCATCGAACGACTCCGCGATCGCCCGCCGGGCCCGATCGAAGAGATAGCCGGTCGCGATCATGATCGCGCCGAGCGCGACGAACAGCCAGGCGCCCTCGATGATGCGCGCGAAGACCGCGAAGCTCTGGAACGTCGTAAAGCCGATCAGTCCGACCATCGCGAACGCGGTCAGCCGCCAACTGCCGCGGATCGCGCCGAGCGCCGCGACGGACGTCGCCGCCACGGCGTACGCAGTGACGGCGAGGCCGGCGTGGGCCCAGGTCGCGGGGCCCACCCGATCCGGATCGGCGCCGCCGTCCCACAGCACCAACGCGACGGCAACCCCGGCGCCGAGCGCGGCGGCCGCCGGCTCCCACCGTGCCCGACCGCAACCGAACCCGACCCCGGCGATGAGAAACAGGCCGGCGACGACCAGACTCACGATCAGACTCGCCGACCACGGGTCCCCGTCCTGGTGCGCCGCGGGAACGGCCGCGACGAAGAGCCCGATCAGCAGTAGCGCGGCGCCGGCCTCGCGCCAGGACTCGGCGAATCGATATCGCCAGCGCTCCTCGATGGCCGCCCAGGAGACCGCCGTGACACCGGCGGACAGCAAACCGAGTACGACGCCCAGCCAGGTGGGTCCCTCCCAGAGGATCTGCCAGATCGCCGCGCCGGTGAGGGCGAGGATGCCGACCACGTGAGCCGCCGTCGACCGCATGGCGTACCCGTAGGTCAGCGCGCCCGCGGCCCAGAGGCCCGCCAGGTGAGGCTGGTAGGCGGGCACCTGCATGCTCTGCGCGGCCTGGAAGATCAGTGCGCCGAAGGCGAGGGTGGCCAGCAGGCGAATCGCTCCGACCACCGGCGACCGGCTCCGGTGGGCGGTCCGGACGGCGATCAGTTCGGCGGAGACCAGCAGGGCCAGCCAGATTCCGGCGACCGCTCCCCACCGGACCAGCGGCGGCAGTTCGTCGATGTTGGCCGCGACCAGCCAGATCAGTCCGAAACCGACGAAGGTGGCTCCGAGGCCGAGAAGGAGCCGCGCCAGGCTTGCCTTCGCTCCGAGGCCGGTCCCGAAATCGCGCCCGATGTCCCCGATGTCGCCGTGGCCGCCGACTCGATAGCGCCGAAGGATCCACGCTGCCTGGGTGTCGCTGATGATGCCGTCGGCTCGCCATCGCTCCAGTTCGCGGCTGAGCCAGGCGAGGTGCTCGGAGTCGATCGAAGAGGTGCGGTTCCGCGGATCCGCGTGGTCGGGCATCTGAACATTCTGAAGGTCGGCGGGCCGTGGGGGGAGGGGTCGTAGTACTCAACTTCGGCGGCCGACTCGTTTGCACTCTCAGGGGTCGAGTGCTAAACATGAGGTTGGCACTCGTACTATGAGAGTGACAACTTCTGTGACATTTTTCTGGGCTGGTGAGTTGAGGTCCTCAGCGTCGGTGAGAAGGGTTCACCGAGTCAGCCGGACCGGCCGTCGCGGGCAACGAATCGGCCCCACCCGGACTGTGAAGGAATCGCACGCGCTATGGCAAAGCTGATTGCTTTCAACGAGGAGGCCCGCCGTGGTCTCGAGCGTGGCATGAACACGCTCGCCGACGCGGTCAAGGTGACGCTCGGCCCGAAGGGCCGCAACGTCGTCCTCGAAAAGAAGTGGGGCGCGCCCACCATCACCAACGATGGTGTGAGCATCGCCAAGGAGATCGAGCTCGAAGACGCCTACGAGAAGATCGGGGCCGAGCTCGTCAAGGAGGTCGCCAAGAAGACCGACGATGTGGCCGGTGACGGCACCACGACGGCTACCGTCCTCGCCCAGGCGATGGTCCGCGAGGGCCTGCGCAACGTGGCCGCGGGCGCGAACCCGATGGGCCTCAAGCGGGGCATCGAGAAGGCCGTCGAGGCCGTTTCGGAGCAGCTGACCGGCATGTCCAAGGAGGTCGAGACCAAGGAACAGATCGCTTCGGTCGCGGCGATCTCCGCGGGCGGCGACCAGAGCGTCGGCGACATCATCGCCGAGGCCATGGACAAGGTCGGCAAAGAAGGCGTGATCACCGTCGAGGAGTCGAACACCTTCGGCATCGATCTGGAGCTCACCGAGGGTATGCGCTTCGACAAGGGCTACATCTCGGCGTACTTCGTCACCGATCCGGAGCGGATGGAGACGGTCCTCGAGGATCCCTACATCCTGATCGCCAACTCCAAGGTCAGCTCGGTCAAGGACCTGCTGCCGCTGCTCGAGAAGGTCATGCAGTCCGGCAAGCCGCTGCTGATCATCGCCGAGGACGTCGACGGCGAGGCGCTGTCCACGCTGGTCGTCAACAAGATCCGCGGCACCTTCAAGTCGGTCGCGGTCAAGGCGCCCGGCTTCGGCGACCGCCGCAAGGCCATGCTGCAGGACATCGCGATCCTGACCGGTGGCCAGGTCATCTCCGAGGAGGTCGGTCTCAAGCTCGACTCCACGGGCCTCGAGCTGCTCGGCAAGGCCCGCAAGGTGGTCATCACCAAGGATGAGACCACCATCGTCGAGGGCTCCGGCGACGGCGATCAGATCCAGGGTCGGGTCAACCAGATCCGGACCGAGATCGAGAACTCCGACTCCGACTACGACCGCGAGAAGCTGCAGGAACGGCTCGCGAAGCTGGCCGGCGGCGTCGCGGTGATCAAGGTCGGTGCGGCCACCGAGGTGGAGCTCAAGGAGCGCAAGCACCGCATCGAGGATGCGGTCCGCGCGGCGAAGGCGTCGGTCGAGGAAGGTATCGTCGCCGGCGGCGGCGTGGCTCTGCTGCAGGCTGGCACGCTGGCCTTCGAGAAGCTCGACGTGGAGGACGACGAGGCCACTGGCGCCGCGATCGTCAAGGTCGCGCTGAGTGCTCCGATCCGGCAGATCGCGGTCAATGCGGGTCTCGAGGGCGGTGTCGTGGCGGAGAAGGTCGCGGGGCTGCCCGAGGGGCATGGCCTCAACGCCGCGACCGGTGAGTACGGCGACATGTTGGCCGCCGGCGTGCCGGATCCGGCCAAGGTGGTGCGCTCGGCTCTGCAGAATGCCGCGTCCATCGCTGCCCTGTTCCTCACCACCGAGGCGGTCATCGCCGACAAGCCGGAGAAGGCTCCGGCAATGCCGGCCGGCGGCGACGGCGGCGGCATGGGCGGTATGGACTTCTGATCGGAGAGCGGATCGGTCTATCGTTCGACGGTTGACCGTCGGGTTTCCGGTCGGAGTGAGGAAGTCCGAGACAGGATGGACTTCTGATCCCACCCGCGCTGACCCGTCCTTTAGTAGCAGTCGACCCGTCCTTTGGTAGCTACCAAAGGACG
>JBOFLE010000292.1:0-12663 GCA_051657705.1 Nocardioides sp.
CTTCAGACCATCCGGCCGATCTACCATTCCGAGCCGAACCTCCCCCTGTAGCCCCATCGCCCAGAGCCGGGAGGCGGGTTCGCCACTGTACCCGGGAACCACCGGGGGACCAGCTCGCGGAGGAGGACGCGTTCGCCAAGCATCTGCGGAGGACCATCCGAGAACCTCCAGGTCACAAGCTTGATACGGGATGATCGTCGCCCTGACACCAACGCTGAACTATCCCTCTTTTCGTCATACGATATACGAATGGTGAGCGAGGAGCAGATCCAGCAGTGGGCCGACGAAGCCGAGAAGGGCTACGACGTTGACGAGTTGAAGCGACGGGGTCGTGGGCGTCCCGGCCGCGGGGCTGAACCGATGCAGGTCGTGGCGGTCCGGCTGACATCTGAAGAACTCGACGCCCTCGATGCGGCCGCAGCCAAGAACGAGATGAGCAGATCCGAGGCCATCCGAGCCGCCCTTGCTCACTTCGCTGCGTGAAGGTCCATCCGAGTGCGCTCAAGCACGGCGTGTCCTCTGAGGATGCGATCGAGGCGGCGGAGTGGCCGTTGTGGATCGAGTGCTCTCAGCGCGTCAGGTCCGCCGGATCGGGAACTACGACTGGGATTCGACACGAGAGCCCGATTGCCGGAGACCGTGGTGCTGATCTTCCGGAGCGGCGATGAGTTGCGGGATCTGGTTGGGCAGACGGTGGTGAGGCCGACAGGCGACGGCTCCGGACCGCCGAAGTGATCTCGGGCTACGACGTGGAGCGCGCTGGAAGTCGAGGGCGGCGGGCTAGGAACTCCACTTTTCGCCGGTGACCCGCTCGAAGATCTCCACGTAGCGGGCCCGGGCCTCGCGGACCACCGGGTCCGGTATCTCCGGTCCGGGCGCGGTCCGGTCCCAACCGGTCAGCGTGGACGACCAGTCCCGCACGAACTGCTTGTCGAAGGCGACCTGCCGGCGGCCGGGCTCCCAGTCCTCCGACTTCCAGAACCTCGACGAGTCGGGAGTCAGCACCTCGTCGCCCAACATCAGGACCCCGTTGCCGTCGCGGCCGAACTCGAACTTGGTGTCCGCGATGAGGATGCCTCGTTCGCGGGCGATCTCGGCACCTCGGCCGTAGATGGCGAGCGTCAACGTCGCCAAGTCCTCGGCAGTGTCCGCGCCGACCAGGGACTCGACCTCGGCCATCGTCATGAACTCGTCGTGCTCGCCCTGCTCGGCCTTCGTCGACGGAGTGAACACCGGTGCCGGCAGCCGGTCCGCCTCGCGGAGTCCCGGTGGGAGTTCGACTCCGGACACCCGGCCGGTCTGCCGATAGCTCTCCAGGCCGAGGCCGGCCAGATATCCGCGAGCGATGCACTCGACCGGCACGATCTCCAGCCTCCGGCACCGCACTGCCCGGCCCTTCCACTCCGCGGGCACGTCCTCGCTGAGCACGTGATTCGGCACCAGGTCCGCCACCTGACGGAACCACCACAACGACAACTGCGTCAGGATCGCGCCCTTGTCCGGGACCGGGGTCGGCAACACCACGTCGTACACGGACACCCGGTCCGTCGCCACCAGGATGACATCGTCGCCGTCCGCGTAGACGTCACGAACCTTGCCCTGCCGAATCAACTCCACCGCGTGTTTCTAGCACACGCAGCCTTGATCCGAGACCATCCGGTCGAGTAGGCACAACTACCGTCTCGGGTTGGGTTGTCGGGCCGATATCACCGAGCCCGGTCTCCTGCTGGACTGCGGGGGAGCCCGCGGACCTGCGGCCTGGGCGGAGGGATTTTCCATGAACCGTACGTGCTTCACAACAGTCGCGAGGTGCTGGTGACCGATCGCTCCCAGGTGTCCTCGGGGCCGGCCCGATCCGCGGCCTTCGAGGAAATGCTCGCGCCGTGTACGGACAACTACGACATCGGCATCCCGTCGCGCTACGAATGGCCCAACAACGTCCTGTCCACCAGGACGGTCGTCTACGAAGGCGGGTGGATCGCGCGCGCCGGAGATGAGTTCGTTCTTCCTCGCTGGCGGCCCGACGAGTTCGAGCTGTGTGAACGGTTGGCCAACGAGGCGGCCTCGATCATGGAGGGCGTTCTGGTCGAGGGGACCTCCGAAGCGGACACCACCTTCGCGCCGTTCTATCGGGTGGCCGCCGTGGACTCCGCAGGCACACCCGATCAAGTCGACGAGCGCTTCGTTCGGGAACTGTTCGGCGGCACGATCTTCCCGCTGGATCCCGTCGTCGTCGAGCCGCTGCGCGAGGACGGCACGTTCTGGGAACGGGTGGTCGATAGCACAGGCGACTATCCGGACGAGCTCCAACGCTGGCGCGCGCTGGTGAAGTTTCTCGGGGACGGCAGCGACCTGTGCCAGCCGGCGTTCGTCTCGATCGGGTTCAACAACTACGCGCCGGCCCTCCCGATTCCGGACGCGCAGATGCCGCCGGGTTTCGAGTTGCGGGGAGCGTGCCTGCCGCGGCTGGCATTCGCCTTCACCCCGGCGGGCAGCGTGGTGGGAATCTTCGGTCACGTGGTCTGGACCTAGATCCGATAAGGTTTCGATCTCTACCCGCCCACCTCGACCCGGCACCTATCTGGCCGGATTTGCGGCGTGTCGCCGGCTATGTGCCGGGTCGATCGTCTGGAGAGCACACCATGGACCCGATCACCATCCAGGTCGTGGCAATCAAGGCGGCTCTCGCCGAGATCGGTGACCCGGCCCGGGCTTCCTGGCAACAGTCCTACATGAAGTCCGAGATGCCCTTCCGGGGTGTGACCTCGCCGGAGCTCAAAGCCGTGATGCGACCGTTCGTCGCCGGCTTCGCTCCTTCGAGCCGCAGAGGTTGGGAGCGCGCGATCAGGGGGTTGTGGGATAGGGCGGAGTATCGCGAAGATCGGTACGCGGCGCTCGCGCTCGCGCGGGCGCGGGGGAGCCGGGAGTGGCTCGACATCGAAGCCCTTCCGCTGCTGCGACACCTCGTTGTCAGCGGCGCATGGTGGGACTACGTCGACGTCATCGCGGCGCATCTGGTCGGGGACGTGCTGGCCCGGCAACGCTCGTCGGCCACGCCGATCCTCGTGGGCTGGTCCACGGAGCAGGACCTGTGGCTGCGGCGTACGGCGGTGCTGGCGCAGCTACGCCACAAGGCGGACACCGACCGGGACCTGCTCGCCCTCGTCATCGAGAACAACCTCGCCGACGGTTCGTTCTGGCTGCGCAAGGCGATCGGCTGGGCACTGCGGGAGTTTGCCCGAACCGATCCCGAGTGGGTCCGGGCCGAGGTGGCTCGGCACGGGGACCGGTTGTCCAGGCTCTCTCGCCGAGAGGCCACCAAGCACTGTGGATGAGAACCCTCTCATCTCCCTCTCATCGGCCATTCATCTCGACCACGCACAGTGAGCACGGTGACTCCACCGATGCCCAACCGATGACCCAGCCGACCGACCGGTCCTGGGGCTTGCGCGACGGTGATCGCCTCACCGACGATCTGACCGCCGTCAAGCTGCTGGGCGGCGGAACCGCCTACGAGGCCTATCTGTGCTTCGACGATGTCACCTACGCGCCGGTCGTGGTCAAGGTGCTCCGGCCCGACAAGGTCCGACGAGTGGCGCCGTTTCGCGGCCTGCGCCGGGAGGTGCGGGCGCTCACCGCGATCAATCACCCGGTGGTGGTTCGAGGTCTGCGCCACGATCTCGATGCCGACCGGCCGCACGTGGTCCTGGAACACATCGACGGTCCGCGGCTGTCGACTCTGGCCCGTCGGCACGGGCCACTGCAGCAACAGCAGTACGTGCCGTTGGCCATCGAGATCGCCTCGGCGCTGCACTACCTGCGCAGGGTCGGCTACGTCCACCTCGACATCAAGCCGAGCAACGTGATCATGGGCGCTCCGGCCCGGCTGATCGACCTCTCGGTGGCCCGCCCGCTGGCCGAAGCCGAGACGCTCGCCAAGCCGATCGGGACCTATGCCTTCATGGCGCCCGAGCAGTGTGGCCCGCCGGCGACCGGAGTGCCCGGCTACGCGAGCGATGTCTGGGGTCTGGGAGCAACGGTGTTCTACGCGGTCGCCGGCCGCCGGCCGTTCGAATCGGCTCGGCGAGAGCCGGGTGGCAGCGTGAATCGTTCTCCGCAGCTCGGGTCGGCACCACCCACGCTGCCCGATGGAGTCCCCGGGGACGTGGCCGGCGCCATCTATGCCGCCCTCGAACGACGACCGGAGGACCGGCCGACGCCGGCCGAGTTCGCCGAGTCGCTGGAACCGGTCCTCGATCGCCAGCCGCGAGCGAAGCTGGGCGGCCTCAGGATGGTGCGATGAGTGTGCCCTCAGCCGTCGAAGCGGTAGCCCATGCCGCGCACGGTCCGGATCGCCGTGCTTCCGAACTTCTTGCGCAGGTAGCCGACGTAGACGTCGACGATGTTGGAACCCGGATCGAAGTCGTAACCCCAGATGTGACTGAGCAGTTGCTCGCGCGACAGCACATGGCCGGTGTTGGTCATGAACATCTCGGCCAGCATGAACTCCCGAGCCGACAGCTCCCACTGCTTGCCCTCGGCCTCGGCGCGGCGGGTCCGCCGGTCGAGTCGCACACCACCGACGGTCAGGACATCTGCCTCACTGACGGCGCTGGAGCCCTGTCTCAGCCGCAATCGGACGCGAGCTGACAACTCGGAGAACGAGAACGGTTTGGACATGTAGTCGTCGGCCCCGCCGTCGAGCGCCGTCACCGTGTCGGCCACCGAGTCTCGCGCGGTCAACACGATGACCGGGAGCGACGAGCCGCCCGCTCGGAGCCGCGCGAGCACCTCGTAGCCGTCGAGCGTGGGCAGCCCGACGTCCAGGATGAGCAGGTCGAAATCGCCGCTCAGCGCCAACTGGAGCCCGCGTTCGCCGTCGGTGGCGACGGTCGGGACGTGCCCTTCCGAGGTCAGTCCCTTGGCTAGGAACGACGCGATGCGATCTTCGTCCTCGACGATGAGCAAACGCGCCATCAGGACACCCTCAGCCTGCCGGGCGGCGGCAACACGATCGTGAACCGCGCGCCCGTCGGCTCCGCATCCGTCAGCTCGATCCGGCCACCATGGGCCGTCACGATCGCTCGGACGATCGAGAGTCCCAAGCCGAAACCGTCGTCGGACCGGGTTGATCCTCGGCCGAATCGCTCGAAGATGACCGCGTGGTGGGTCGCCGAGATCCCCGGCCCGTTGTCCTCGACCCAGAAGCGAATCGCCTCGGAGTCGAGCGACGAGCCCAGCGAGATCGTCGACCCCTCGAAGGTGTGCTTCACCGCGTTGTCCGCCAATTGCAACATGGCCTGGGTGATGCGCTGCGCGTCGAGGTACGCCGAGCCGGTAGCGAGCCCGCCGAGCAGCCAGCGGCGATCGCCGAGGGCGCCGGCCTTGGCGAAGACCGCGCGCGTCAGCCGGTCGAGATCGGTCTCCGCCACCGACAGGAAGTCCGGTCGCTCGCTCGTGGCCAGCAGCGTCAGGTCGCCGACCAGACGTGACATCCGATCGACCTCGTCGAGCAATAGTGCCCTGGTCTCGTCGACCTCGCCGGGATCGTCGCTGCGAAGGAGCTCGAGGTGGCCGCGAAGGACGGTCAGCGGAGTGCGCAGCTCGTGGCCGGCGTCATCGAGGAACTGTCGCTGGGTCGTGAACGCGCGCTCCAGCCGGGCCAGCATCCCATTGACGGTGCGGGTGAGCGCGGTGATGTCATCGTTGCCGGTCTCAGGTATCCGGCGCCCCAGGTCGCCCGACCCCAGATCGCGCGCGGTGTCGTTGAGCCGCCGCAACGGATTCAGCAGGCGACCGGCCTGCCAACGAGCCAGCAGGGTGATCGCCCCCAGGGACAACGCGGATACCGCCGCGTAGGTGCGGACCAGACTGTTGAGTTCGTCGCGTGCGTCGTCGACGAAGCTCACCACCACCATCGCCCCGGACGCGTCGACGGTGGCCGGCGCGGCCTCGGACACCGGTTGCACGGCGACCAGCAACGTGCCGACGTCGGAACTCATCTCGGCGGTGCCGCCGTCCGGCAGCTCGGAGGTGATCGTGGCCCGCAGCGCGGGATCGTCGACCAGCGCGTTGTGCCGATGCGGGGAGATGTAGCGAGGGCCGTCGATCCAGCCGACGAGCATCTCGTCCTCACCGGCGACGTTGCGGAGCAGGAAGGTGTTGAGCAGGTCGTCCAGATCGGAGAAGTCCTCCTTGTCCTGCAGCGTGCTGAACTCGGCAAGCTCCCGATCGGCCGACTCGACGACGGCCGATCGGACTCGTGCGGACTCGAGGAGGTAGATGATGACTCCGGCCAGGGTGAGCGCGATGGTGACCAAGAGCGCCAGCGCGCCCACGATGCGGTTCCGAACCGAGATACCGCGCCGCTCGGGGGAGCGCGTCATCGAACCGGAGGCAACGGAGTTCTCCGGATCGAGCGCCGCCTGAGGGGGGCCGCTAGCCTCCCGGGGCCTCAGTGGCGTCCGTGGGGCTGTCATCGGGCCGGTCGTCGCCTTCGTCATCACCAGATCCTCCGCCCGATCCGGACGTGTCTTCCTCGTCGGCCGGCTCGTCCCGATCACTGGAGTCTTCCGGCCTGTCGTCGGTCTCGTCGGCGCCGGGTTCCGGATTCTCGTCGGTCCGGTCGGCGGGATCATCGGTCTCGTCCTTGCCGCGATTCTCCGGGAAGCCCTGCGCGTCCTCGGCATCGTCAGCGCGGTCGTCGACGGCATCGTCATCGCGTTTGATCGTGTCGGGCCGGTCCTCGATCCGGGCGGGTTCGGGCACGACGACGGTGGTTCCCGAAGGCCCGGCTTCCGACCCCTCGTCGTTCGCGGGGCGGAGCACGATCACCTCGTACGGTTTCGGCTCGTGACGGGCCGCGTTCAGGGTTCCGGCGACGTACGCCGCCATCGGCAGCGCCACCAGAAGCACCGGGAGCGACTTCCAGATCGGCCTCATCACGATGACGATCATGCCTCACCGGTGGCACTCAGGGAGGCACTGATAAGAATGTTCTCATCCACGCGCGCGATACCCTCCACGCATGGTGCGCCTTGGTGAGGTCCAGCTGGTGCTGGAGGAGTGGTACCCGCCGAGTACCGCCGCCGACTGGGACGCCGTAGGGCTGGTCTGGGGCGATCCGGGCGACGAGGTACGGCGCATCCTGCTGGCTGTCGATCCGGTTCAGCCGGTCGCCGACGAGGCGGCGGCCTTCGACGCCGACCTGCTGATCGTTCACCACCCGCTCTTCCTGACGGCGGTGCACGGCGTCGGCGCGGTCACCCCCAAGGGGAAGGCCCTGAACACGCTCGCGCGCGCCGGATCCGCCCTGTACACGGCCCACACCAACGCCGACATCGCGCGCGGTGGGGTGTCGGAGTCCCTCGCTATCGCGCTGGGTCTGAGCGGGCTGCGGCCGATCCTTCCCGAACCGGGTGACCCGGAGATCGGGACGGGCCGGATCGGCGAGGTTCCCCGGACCACCCTGGGCGAGTTCGCCGAGGTGGTGGCGGCCGCGCTGCCCGGTACGGCACACGGCGTACGGGTCGCCGGCGACCTGGCGGCGCCGGTGCGTACGGTGGCGGTCTGCGGCGGCTCCGGGGACTTCCTCCTCGACGGGCTCGCCGCTGCCGACGTGGACGTCTACCTGACCAGCGACCTGCGTCATCATCGGGCCGGGGAGTTCCTGGAGACGGGCGGGCCGGCGCTGCTCGACGTCTCGCACTGGGCAGCCGAGTGGACCTGGCTTCCCGTCCTGGCCGGTCGATTGACGGAGGCGCTCGGCGATACGGTAGCGGTGCGCGTTAGCCTGACGGCGACCGATCCGTGGAGCCACCGCATTTGACACCGACTGAACACCCACCCACCAGGAGCCCACGCTGAAAGCCGATCCTTCCGCACAACGGGCCTTGCTCGACGTGCAAGCAGTCGATTCACGAGCTGCCCAGGCGCAGTACTCGCGAGACCACCTTCCAGAGCACGCCGAACTCGTCGAACTGCGGCGGCGGCGGGCGGAGCTGAACGATCAGGTTCGCGACGCCCGGATCGTGGTCGACGACCTGACCGCGGCCCAGGCAAAAGCCGACCAGGACGTCGAACAGGTCAAGGCCAGGAAGACCCGCGACCAGGAGCGCATCGACAAGGGGAACGTCGGCAGCCCGAAGGATCTCGAGCACATGATGCATGAAATCGAGTCCCTGCAGCGCCGCATCGGCGTGCTGGAAGACGAGGAACTCGAGATCATGGAGCGCCTGGAGGAGGCCCAGGCCGGCCTGACGTCGCTGGAGGCCGCGCTGACGGCCATCGACGAACGAGGGCGCGCGGTGCTGGCCGCACGAGACGAGAAGACGGCCGCTTTCGAAGCGGAAGCCGCGGAGTGCACGAGCCGTCGAACCGGCCTGATCGAGCCTCTCCCGGCCGATCTGCTGGCGTTGTACGACCGACTGCGAGAGCAGCGGCAAGGCGTCGGAGCCGCTGAACTGAAGCGCAAGCAATGCCTGGGGTGCATGCTCACGTTGGACAATCTCGAACTTGCCAAGATCAAGGCGTTGCCCGAGGACGAGGTGGCGCGTTGCGAGGAGTGCCAGCGCATTCTCGTGCGTACCGGCGAGTCCGGCCTGTGAGCGACGTGAGCGAAGCGAGAGAGCGCGGCGGTCGTGACGTGGTCGCGGACGGTGAGGATGCGCTCGAACTGCGAGCTCACCAGAAAGTACTGAGCGAAGCGAGGGACGCCGGATCCGTGCGCCGGGTGCTGATCGCCGCCGACGGTGGCTCCCGCGGCAATCCGGGGCCGGCCGGCTACGGTGCGGTGCTCAGGGACGCGGACACCGGCGAGGTGCTGGCCGAGGCCGCCGACACGCTCGGAGTAGCCAGCAACAACGTCGCCGAGTACTCCGGCCTGATCGCGGGCCTGAAACTGGCCGCCGAATTCGCGCCGGAGGCCGAGATCGAGGTGCGGATGGACTCCAAACTGGTGGTCGAGCAGATGTCGGGGAACTGGAAGATCAAGCATCCTTCGATGCGGCCGCTGGCGATCGAGGCGCAGCGGCTGGCGCCGTTCGGGACGAGCTATACCTGGGTGCCGCGAGAAGAGAACAAGTACGCCGACCGGTTGGCCAACGAGGCGCTCGACGGACGACGATCCGGGGTCCGGGTGCCGGCGCTGCTCGCGGAGTCGGAGACCGGTCCGGCGGTCCGGACGGCGACGACGGAGCAGGGGAGCGCCCGCGGCTGGTCACCGGATTCGACGATCACGACGACGCTCGTCCTGGTCCGGCACGGCGCCACCGACCACACCGTGGCGAAGCGTTTCTCGGGCGGTGTCGGCAGCGCCAATCCCGGTCTCAACGAGACCGGCCGTGCGCAGGTCCGCGCGACCGCCGACTGGCTCGCCCCCCGGGTCGAGGCGATCGACGCCGTGGTGGCCTCGCCGGTTCGTCGCGCCGTCGAATCTGCGCGCATCCTCGCCGAGAGGTGGGGTCTTGCCGTCACCGACGCCCCGGCGTTCGCCGAGATGGAGTTCGGGACTTGGGACGGCTCCACCTTCGCCGAGATCGCCGACAGCCGGCCTGAGGAGATGGCCGCCTGGCTCGGTTCGCTCGACTACCGGCCAGGTGGCGGGGAATCTCTTCGCGGCGTGCAGCGGCGAGTGCGCCGTGGCCTCGACGAGCTGTTGGCCGCCCAGGTCGGCCGCACGGTGCTGTTGCTCAGCCACGTGACGCCGATCAAGATTCTCGTGGCCGACGCCGTGGGTGCGCCACTCGCGGCGGTCTACCGGATGGAGCTCGAACCGGCCTCGGTGAGCGTCGTCTCCTACTACCGGGATCCGAGCCAGGACGAGGGTGAGCGGCACCGCGCCTCGTTGCGCCTCTACAACGCAACTCGGCCGGGCGAGGACTTGCCGCTCGGTTGAGCGCCGTGCGTTCGAGGAAATAGCGGACACGACGAAAGCCGTGCTCCGCTCGATCAGATCGAGGTAACGACCACATCGACGGTGGTGCCGGTCCGCGTCGCGGGCCCCGGCTCCACCGACCAGCCGAGGCGTCGCAGCGTATCGGCGAACGCGCCCGGCGATCGTGGGGCGGCGCCGTCTTCGAGCAGGGCGCGAACGATCCGGCCCTTGGTGGCCTTGTTGAAGTGGCTGACCACGCTGCGGCGTCCGGCCACCTCGTGCAGCACCCGAACCGACACGGCTCGGCGCCCCAGATCGGGGTCCGGTCGCCAGAAGGCGGCGTACGTCGAGGAGCGTAGGTCGACAAGCAGTCCACCCTTGACCATCGCGGTCACCGCCGGGCCGAGCGGTTCCCGCCACTGTGCCGCTACCGTCCCGAGTCCCGGCAGCTGGACCCCACCGGGAAGCCGATAGGCGGGGATCCGGTCGTGGGGGCGTAGCAGACCGAACACCGAGGAGACGATCGCGACCCTGCTCGTCGCGCGGCGCCGCGCCGGCTGCGAGAGGCTCGCGAAGCCGAGTGCGTCGTACAAGACACCGGTGTAGATGCGATCCGCTCGCGCCGTACCGGCCGTGCGGAGGCCGAGGTTGAGATCGAGTTGGTCTTTCTGTCCCTCGCTCAGCCCGAGCGTGGCACACGCGTCGGGCGACGCGGACACCTTGTGCAGTGACGTCAGGACCTGGTCCCGGGTCTCCCGCAGCCCCGGCGAGGAGAGCGCGTCGAGGTCGAGCGGCCGGCCCCGCCCGCCGGGCCACTTGCCCTCCGACGGTGGCAACAGAATCAGCACGGGCGCCACCCTATGCGGCGGCAAGGCACTCGCGCGCCGCACCCGCGGGTAAGCCGTGGAATCGGAGGTTCCAGGCTAGGGTCTGATCTGTGGTTGCGGCGAACCTGTACCGGCTGGGCTCGAGCTTCTCGGCCTCTCCGTTGGCGGACACCATGCGAACCGGGATAGCGCGGATCGAGCGGGAGCTGGGGCTGCCCGATGAATTTCCGACGCCGGTGCTCGAGGCCGCCGAGGAGGCGGCGACTCGTCCCCGGCTGCCGGAGGTCGATCGCACGGATCTCGAGATGATCACCATCGATCCGGCCGGCGCCCGCGATCTCGATCAAGCGCTGCAGATCAGCCGGCGCGGGGCGGGCTTCCGGGTGCACTACGCCATCGCCGACGTGGCCGCGTTCGTTACTCCGGGCGATCCGGTCGATGCCGCCGCTCACGAGCGCGTGGTGACGATGTACGGCGCGGGTTCCAGACTTCCCCTACATCCGCCGGCGATCTCGGAGGGAGCCGGATCGCTGCTGCCCGATCAGGTGCGGCCCGCGTTGTTGTGGACCATCGACCTCGACCGCGACGGCGAATTCGACGCGGCCGCGGTGGAGCGGGCCCTGGTCCGGTCCCGGGCTCAGCTCGACTACGTCGAGGCGCAGCGAATGATCGACGACGGGCGCGCGGACACCACGGTGGCCCTCCTCGCGGAGGTCGGGCGGCTACGGGAAGAACGCGAGGCCGAACGCGAGGGGGTATCGCTGGCGTTGCCGGAGCAGGAGGTCACCGTCGGCGGCGGGCACTGGGATCTGGAGTTCCGCACGCCGTTGCCGAGTGAGGGCTGGAATGCCCAGATCTCGCTGCTGACCGGGATGGCGGCCGCGTCGATGATGATGGCCGCGAAGATCGGTCTGCTCCGCGTGTTGCCACCGGTCTCGGAAGGCGACCTGGCTCGGTTGCGGCGCACCGCCAAGGCGTTGGATGTCGAGTGGCCGTCCGGGGCGCGGTACCCCGAGTTCGTCCGGACCTTGGACCCGGCCAAGCCGGCTCACGCGGCGCTGATCACGGCGAGCGCTCGGCTGTTGCGTGGATCGGGGTATGCGGGGTTCCAGGGGACTCTTCCGGAGCAGGCGGTGCACTCGGCCGTAGCTGCGCCGTACGCGCATGTCACCGCTCCGCTGCGCCGGCTGGCTGATCGCTATGCGGGTGAGATCTGCGTGGCGCTGTCGGCCGGCCGCGAGGTGCCGGATTGGGTGCGAGCGGAACTCGACTCGCTGCCCGAGGTGATGCGAGAAGGAACCCGGAAGGCAAACAGTTACGAGCGGGCGATCGTCGATCTCGTGGAGGCCGGGTTGCTGGCCGACCGGGTCGGGGAGATCTTTCACGGCGTGGTGCGGTCGGTCGACGATCGCGACGATCGGCGTGGTGTGGTGATGATCGCGGACCCGGCGGTGGCGGCTCGGCTGACCTCCGACCGGCCGCTCCCCGTGGGGGAGTCGCTCGAGGTACGCCTGTCGGAGGCCGATCTCGCCACCCGGACCGTCTCCTTCACCACCTAGCCGACCCGGCAGTTATCTGGCCAGATTGTCGGCGTGTCGACGTACAACTGCCGGGTCGGCGCGTCCTCGCTCTACACTGTTCAATGCGGATGAGCTGGCCGGGTGACCGCGCCGTAGACCGAGAGGTGTGCGTCGAGGAAGGTCCGGGCTCCACAGGGCGCGGTGGTGGGTAACGCCCACCCGGGGTAACCCGCGGGACAGTGCCACAGAAAACAGACCGCCGCTGCGACCGGGCGACCGGAGGCAGCGGTAAGGGTGAAACGGTGGTGTAAGAGACCACCAGCGTTCCGAGTGATCGGAGCGGCTCGGTAAACCCCACCGGGAGCAAGGTCGAGCAGTGAGCGTTCGAGGGCGGCCCGCCCGAGCTCACGGGTAGACCGCACGAGGCGCCCGGCAACGGGCG
>JBOFLE010000293.1:0-9567 GCA_051657705.1 Nocardioides sp.
TACTCGGCGGGAATCTCGAACCCCCACCAGGGCTGAGTGACGACGGCGGTCAGTTGCTCGGTGGTGAGCACGGTGTCCGGCCGAGTGAGTTCCCACCTGCCCGCCGGGAGCTCGTAGCCATTGGTGGCCGACGCCACCACGCGCAGCCCCCGATCCGCGGTGAGCCTCTCGGCGACGACCTGGATCGCGTCACCGGAGGGCGTCCTGGTCACCTCCGAATAGGTGCGCAACCGATCGCCCGACGGGAGTCGCTCGACCAGACAGCCAACCATGAGGTCGCGGCACTCGAACCCGTCGGCATCGAGGAGGTGCCCGTCTTGCACGTTGACACCCACGACTCCGGCCCCACTCCCGTCCACCGGGCTGAAGTTCAGTTCCCCGTAGGCGCCCCTGTCTGTGTCGCTTCCGGGATCGCCGTGGCCGGCGTACGCAGCGAACCTTCCTTCGGCCAGCTCGCGGATGGCGGCCCGCAGCGCGACCACGGTGCCACGTCCGGTGATCGGGCTGGTGGCCCCCCGGCCGGCCGTGTTCGGCGAGGCGGCCGGCCCGGTTCGGTCTCCACCGAAGTCCCGGACCGGACCGACCCCGACCACAGCCGCCGCGATGACGGTGGTCGCGGCGACCGCGGTCCCGGCCATCCCGGCCGCGCGCCGTCTCCGTCGGATGAGCCGACCGCGAGTGCGCGCCTCCACCACGAGGCGGTCGATATCGATGTCGGCGTCGTCGACCGCCGTGTGCATCTGGTCGAGCAGGGTCATCGGAGTTCCTCCAGGTCGGGGTAGTGGGTTCGGAGCCGGCCCAGGGCGCGCGATGCGCGAGCCCTGCAGGCCACCTCGCTGATGGACAGCTCCGCGGCGGCCTGAGCGACGCTGAGGTCCTCCCAGTAACGGAGCACGAGTACCGCGCGGTCGGCCGCAGGCAATCGCCCTAGCGCCGTCAGGAGCGTCACCCGGAGCGGCACGTCGACAGGCGTGCCGCCGCGCTCGGGCACCGCCGCCACGACCAACTCCCTGAGGCGACGACGCCGGCTAGAGAAGAACGTCCGCGTCAAGATCGTGCGGGTATAGGCGACCGGATCGTCGGCACGGCTCACCAGATGCCACCGTGCGTACACCGTGGCGAACGTGGTCTGGGTGAGGTCCTCGGCATGTTGGTGATCGCCGCACAGCAGCAGCGCCGTACGCATCATCCGGCGACCGGTCGCGCGCACGAACTCCTCGAAGGCGTCCGCCACCGCTTCGGCATCGCTGACCGCGGGCGGACTCGTCGTTGCTTGGATGCTCACACCCTGTCAGAGTCCTCGACCGGGCAAAACGTGACACCTCATCCGCGGCGATTCCCCACAGCCGCGACTTTGTCGCAGTTCACCCGGGGGTGAGAGACTGGAGCCCTCGTTCGGACCTCGCCGGACCATCTCCTCGACCGAAGGCAGCAACTGACGCATGTCCACTCGCACCCGCGCCGACCTCCGCAACGTCGCGATCGTGGCGCACGTCGACCACGGCAAGACCACCCTCGTCGACGCCATGCTGCATCAGGCCGGCGCCTTCACCGAGCACCAGGCCGAGGGCGTCGCGGAGCGGGTGATGGACTCCGGCGACCTGGAGCGGGAAAAGGGCATCACGATTCTGGCCAAGAACACCGCGGTGAGGTACGCCGGCAAGGCGGCGCACGAACTGACCGGCGGACCGGTCACCGTGAACATCATCGACACCCCCGGACACGCCGACTTCGGTGGCGAGGTGGAGCGAGCGCTGTCGATGGTGGACGGCATCGTTCTTCTGGTCGACGCCTCCGAGGGGCCGCTGCCACAGACCCGGTTCGTGCTCCGCAAGGCACTCAACGCCGACATGCCGGTGATCTTGGTGGTCAACAAGGTGGATCGGGCCGATGCCCGGATCACCGAAGTCGTGGACGAGACCTATGAGCTGTTCGGAGACCTGCTGGACGAGTCCCATGCCCAGGACGCGCTGGACTTCCCCGTCGTCTACGCCTCGGCCAAGACCGGTCGGGCGAGCTTGGTGGCGCCGGCGAATGGGGGCCAGCCGGACTCCGATGATCTGGAGCCGCTGTTCCGGACGATCCTGGAAGCCATCCCGGCGCCGGCCTACGACGACGAAGCGCCGCTGCAAGCGCACGTCACGAACCTCGACGCCTCGCCGTTCCTGGGCCGGATCGCGCTGGTGCGAGTGCACCAAGGCACGATGCGCAAGGGCCAGAACGTCGCCTGGATGCGACGCGACGGCGAGGTCAAGAATGTCAAGATCACCGAGTTGTTGATGACCGAGGCGCTCGAACGGGTGCCCGCCGCCGAGGTGGGTCCCGGTGACATCGCCGCGATCGCCGGGATCGATGCCATCACCATCGGTGAGACCCTCGCCGATCCCGACGAACCGCGCGCGCTGCCCCTGATCACCGTCGACGAACCCGCGATCTCAATGACGATCGGCACCAACACCTCACCGCTGGTGGGCCGGGTCAAGGGCGCCAAGGTGACCGCCCGGCTGGTCAAGGAACGACTCGATCGCGAACTGATCGGCAACGTGTCGCTCCGGGTGCAGCCCACCGAACGACCGGACGCGTGGGAAGTACAGGGACGCGGCGAGCTGGCGCTGGCGATCCTGGTCGAACAGATGCGACGGGAGGGCTACGAGCTCACGGTCGGCAAGCCGCAGGTCGTCACCCGGGAGGTGGACGGCACGATCTGCGAGCCCGTCGAGCGGCTGACCATCGACGCCCCCGAGGAGCACCTCGGCACCATCACCGAGTTGCTCGCCGTCCGCCGTGGCCGGATGGAACAGATGACCAATCACGGGACCGGCTGGGTGCGGATGGAGTTCCTGGTGCCGGCCCGCGGCCTGATCGGCTTCCGCACCGAGTTCCTCACCGAGACCAGGGGCACCGGGATCGCCCATCACGTCTTCGAGTCCTATGAGCCGTGGGCCGGGGAGATCCGGTCGCGCGGGTCGGGCTCGCTGGTGGCCGATCGCGCGGGCGCCGCCACGGCGTACGCGATGACCAACCTGCAGGAGCGCGGCGCGCTGTTCGTCGAACCGACCACCGAGGTCTACGAGGGCATGATCGTGGGCGAGAACTCCCGTTCCGACGATATGGACATCAACATCACCAAGGAGAAGCAGCAGACCAACATCCGCTCCTCCACCGCCGACAACTTCGAGAAGCTGATCCCGCCACGCAAACTCAGCCTGGAGCAGAGCCTGGAGTTCTGCCGAGAGGACGAATGCGTCGAGGTCACCCCGAGCACGGTGCGGATCCGCAAGGTCGTGCTCGACGCCAATGAACGCGCCAAGATCGCGTCCCGCGCCCGGAAGGCGAACAAGAGCTGACTTCGCGGGAAGGGGTGGGATCCGTGGATGAGCGGCACGTTTTCGAGGATCAGCACGACGGCGACGGCAGCTACCGCTACAGCGCGGCATACCTGACTCAGGACGGCACGCTCGTGATCGAGATCCACGACCTGGGTCCGGTCGTCAGGAAGTTCTTCGGCGCCGGTGAGTACGAGGCGCGGGAGACCTTCTCGCCGGAGCAGACCGAGCGACTGCGAGCCAGCCTCGGAGCCGACCTGCTCGCGGAGATCGCCCGGCGATTCCCGCGCTCCGCGCGCGGCCTCACCGAGCACGCCGAAGCCAACGGAATCGGCCGTGGCGCCGTCTGGAACCGGATCGGCGACTAACGAGAACCCGAGGCGCCGGAATGGTGCCTCAGGTGGCGGACTATTCGGAATCGGCGGCAACAGAGGCATGGTCGAAGGTGCGATCGGTCACAATATCGTGGTGGGACTCGTGCATCCGGACGACTTGTCCGCCTGGCGGCGCGAGCGGGCCGCGTTGGCCGGGCGGGGCCGGCTCTCGATCGGTCTCCGGGAGCTCGCGCACGACCCGCGCTTCGAGCTGTTCATCGGCGGGACCTCCCCGCGGCTGCTGATCGCGCTGGAATCGGTCGCGATGGCCGACCGGATGGCGGTGCTGGCGCCGCTGGAGCACCTGGACCTGACCCGGGTCGCGATCCTGGCGCCGATGGGAGCGGGCGCGGTCGTGCCGCAGCACCCGTGGGTCACCAAGATCCTGTTCCCCGAGGAGCTGACCCGGTACTTCGACTCGATGGGCGCCGTGCTGGCGACCAGCCATCACACCGATGTCGGCGCGTCGGCGTACGACTTCTCGCAAGCGGTGAAAGCGCCGTTCTTCGTCATCCAGTCCACCGTGCTGACCCCGCACTCCGCTCCGCTCGCTCCCGAGGGGCAACCGCTGGCCTGGACCGACGCCGACGCGACGTTCTGGCAGGAGGGCTCGGCCCGCGCGCACCAGAAGGCGACGGTCGTCGGATCGCAGTTGCTGTGGTCGGCGGCGCAGCACGCGCTGCCGGAGCCGGACCCGGCGACCGCGACGACCTACCTCGGCCAGCTGCACGAGCCGCACCTCGGCTACAAACAGATGGCGAAGGCCGCCGAGGACTTCTGCCTGCGGCACGGCGCGGTCTACCGCCCCCATCCGGCCGAGAACGACAGGCGGGTCCGGTCGGTACACGAACGGCTGGTCCGGCTCGGGGTCTCCCTCGACCAGAGCAGTACGCCGGTGGGCCGGTTCGACGGGCCCGTAGTCGGCGCCTACTCGACCGGGGTCCTCGAAGCCGCCGCCCGGGGACTGCCGGCCTGGGTGGAGTTCCCGCAGCCACCGGCCTGGCTGCGGGAACTCTGGGAGCGCTACCGGATGTTCCAGCACGGCGGCGAGCCGACACCGCCCCCGGTGGTGACCGGGTTCGAGCCGGCGTACGCCGTCGGCATCACCCTCGACCGGTACCTATGATCCTCAGGATCAGGCTGATCAGTTCGTCCCATTCAGACTGTCTGTCTTCCGGCGGCGAGAACTCATCAGCCGGCTCATCGGTGACGGGCTGATCAGTGGGCTCCTCGACCGGCGCCGGCTCCTCCGCGGCCTCAGTAGGCGGCTCTACCGGCGACGGCTCATCGGTGACGGGCTGATCAGTGGGCTCCTCGACCGGCGCCGGCTCGTCGGTGGGTTCAGTGGGCGCTACCGGCGACGGCTCGTCAGTGGTCGGCTCGTCAGTAGGCTCGACCGGCGGCGGAGCGTTGCCCTCGATCCCGACCGCCAGTCGTTCCCGCGCTTCGTAGATCTTGGCCGGATCCTGAGTCCAGTTGTCCCAGTCGGTGGCCGCCGGTGCGATGAGATCGGCCAGATCCTTGCCGCCCGCCTTGCGGTAGAGATCCGCGTAGCCGTAGTCCTCGATTCCTTCGCGCACCCAGGCGAGTCGCATCGACGGGATCGATCCAGTCACCCCCGCACGGTCCCCCGGGTACACCAGGTTGCCGTCGCCCGGGAAACAGCAGCCCGTTTCGACCGGAGCATTGTTCGGGTCCATCTGGTTGTCCCACGGGTTGGGCTTCCAGAAATTCACGGTCCAGTACAAGATCCCGCTATAGCCGGTGGCAGTGTTCAGGAAGCCGGGCAGGATCCGGTGGTTGGCCGGGGGGAAGTCGATCTGCCAGCTCGGGGTGTTCTTGCCCTGGACGAGAGCCTGGTACGACCACAGCTTGCCACCGGAGTCTCGCACGGCCTGCTCGACCGCCGGGTCCAGCTCGCGTGCCTGGCGCGGCAACAGCACCCAGTCGTCGACCGCCGGCCGACCGGTGCCGTCGTCGAGCAGCTCAGGAGTGGGTACGGTCACGGCGAGCTGGCGCACACCACCCTCGTGCAAGACCCGACCGTACTCCTTGATCTGTCCGTAGAGATGAGGACAGTTGTGGACTTCGTCGACGGTGTAGGCATAGAGCTTCAGCCGCTTGTCGTACAGCGCCGCGTGATCGCGCACCTCTTGCACGGTGGGGGCCGGCTTCATCGTGCAGTCGTGGTAGTTGGCACCGCTATAGAACCCGACCGCGGCCGACTGGGCACCGTGCTTGTCGACCAGTTCCTTGCTACGAGCCGGGTCGTCCAGATAGGTGGGTTGAATAGAGAAATCGAGGAGCAGATTTTCCAACTGCTGACGGTCCGTCTCGGTCTTCCACCAGACCCCGAAGGAGGACTCCTCGGCCGGCACGAGAGGCAGCGTGAAGTCACGCACCTGGAGCTCGACCTTCCCGCTCACCTCGCCCTGATCGGTGCTGACGGTCCAGCTTCCGGTGTATTTGCCCGGCTTCGCGTCCCTCGGCACCTTCACGTCGACCCAGAACGGCTGGGTCTGACCGTCGGCGACCGCGTAGGGGTAGGCCCGGTGCGCCGCCTCCGGCGCCGGAGCCTTGCCGGTAGCCGGATCGACGAAAGGCAACAGCGCATCGGGAAACTCGTTGTCGGTCAGCACCGGACCGGAAACATCTGGGCTGTGGATCGGGACCGGCACGAAGTGCTCGCGGTAGCGAATCGATGCGGAGGCCGGGATCTCGGCCCCGCCCGGGCCGGAGAGTTCCGACACCGTCAGATCACCGCCGGTGAGTTCGGCACCGCTCGCGCGCACTCCGATCTGGTAGGGCTCGGTCTCGCCACGCGCCGCACTGATCACCGCGGAGGTGCCCTTCCCGACGGGCGCGTTGCGCGCGAGGCGCGTCATGCCGTTCACGGTCCACGCGCTGATCGGGCCGGAGGTGGCGACCTCGGGGGCCGCGGAACTCGCTCGGGCCAGGTCGGGGATCGGCGCGGCGGCGGCGAGAAATGCAACGCCAGCCGTCACCAGGGTCAGTGGAATTCGCCATGGTTTGGTCACGTCAGGTGACCATTCCGGCGCCTCACCTGACTCGTCAATCAACCGCTGGGTCGAATTGACATCGCCCGCTTAACGGTCGGATATCGGAGCATCAACGGCGTCCTAAGTCGAGGCGGAGCGGGGAACAGATCGACATTGATCGATGTTAACCTTGCATGTACCCGGAGCAACCACTACAGATAGCACTCGAACGACAGGCCGCCATCCGCCATCGCCTGAGCGATCCCTGCTGGGACGAACGCGACGACCGCCGCCTGGGCTGGTGGCGGATCCACCGCGACTCCTAGTCCGAGCCGGCATCAGCATCAGGGTCAGGACTCGAGCGTGCCGACCTTGTTGGACTTCGCGGCGATGACACACCGGTCGGCGTTGCGAGGCAGGTCCGCCTTCACCGACCACTCCTTCGTGTCGCCGGCGCCGACATCGGTGAGCGCGACGTAGTCGATCGCGAGCGAGTCGCCGGAGTTCTTCTTCAGCCAGACCACGCTGATCAAGATGTCACGGTCGTCCTTCTTCGAGTTCAACACCGTGCCCTTGGCCTCCACCTCGCCCTTGGCGGTCGGGCAGTCCTCGGTGGTGACATCCGCCAGGATCCCGTCGAAGTCCTTACCCATACCCGGCTCGACCTGAGTCGAGGAGGGCTCATCTGTCGGGCTACCCGACCCGCCATCCGTGGCGGCCGGTTTCGCCTTCTGCTCGGGCTCCGCCTTGTCCTCCGCGGACCGGCCACACGCCCCGAGGGTGACCGTCAAGCCGGTCGCGGCGGCCACCGCGACCGATCGCCGCACCCATGAGGTAGTCCACATTCGTCTGTTGTCGGCCCGGATCATAATCAGGCTGCCCCTTCCGTTGATTCGGTGTGCAAGGTCTGGGTACGACGGCGCCGCGCGCCGACGGCCATCATCAAGGATCCACTCATCAGCAATCCAGCACCGAGCAGCAGGCTGGTCGTCACCGACTGCCCGGCGCCGGTCTGCGGGATGACCGGAGGCTCGGCCGGCTCGGCCGGCGTGGTCGTGCCATCCTCATCCGTCGGATCCGGCACCTGCGGATTCTCCACGTCGCCCTGTGCCCTGGCGGTATTCACGATTCTGCCCCGGTTCGCATCGGCCTTGGTCACGGTGTAGTCCACCGGGCCGCACGAGGCGACCTCACCGGGCGCCAGCGTGCCGGGACGGCACCGGATCTCCCCACCCAGCATCGGATCGTCGACCCGGACGCGACCGACCGTGAGCCCGCCGGTGTTGGTGACGTCGAACGAGTAGGAGATCACCTCACCCGGATCCGCCGCCCCATTGCGGTTGCGGTCGGCCAGGTCCGCCTTCTTCTTCAGGGCGATCCCCGGCTCGGCCTTCGAGGTCACCGTCGCGTCGTCGGAGTCCGTGACCCGCGGGCACTCGCAGTCCGGTGGCGGCGTCCCCCCGGCCGAGGCGGTGTTCGTCACCGCGCCCGCGTCGGCCTCGGCCTGGGTCATGGTCTTGGTCGCCGTACACGTCATCACCTCGCCCGGCGCCAAGGTCGCCGGTGCCGCGGGCGCGCAGTCCAGCGCCGACAGGCCGGACAGCCCGGTATCGGTCACGGCGACATCCGTCAGGGTCAGGCCACGGACGTTGGTCACCTCGAAGGTGAACGTCACCACGTCCCCGGCCACGTAGCGGCGCGGCGAGGCGGTCTTGACCAGTTCGATACCGGGCTCCGCCGCGCTGAACACCGTGGCGTCGTCGGTCGCGGTGACCCGGTTCCCCCCACCCGGCGGCGCGCCGGTCGCGGTCGCGGTATTCGTCACCGAGCCCGCGTCCACGTCCGCCTGGGTCGCGGTCTTGGTAGCCGTACAGGTCTGCGCCTCGCCCGGCGCGAGGACCGCGGGAGCGGCCGGCGCGCACTCCAGCGCCGACAGGCCGGCGAGACCGGTATCGGAGACCTCGACACCGCTCAGGCTCAGCGAGCCGGTGTTGGTGGTCACGAAGGTGTAGGTGATCTCCTGACCCACGAGGTACGTCGCCGGATCGGCGGTCTTCTCCAGGCCGATCGCGGGCATGCCGTCGCTGGTCACGGTCTCGTCGTCGGTCGCCGTCACGGGCGCACCCGCACCGGGCGGGGTACCGGTGGCCGTGGCGGTGTTGCTGACCGCGCCAGCGTCGACATCGGCTTGGGTCATCGCCTTCGTCGCCGTACACCTCAGCGACTCGCCGGGCGCCAGCGTCGCCGGCGCCGCCGGCGTGCAGGACAACCCGGACAGGCCGGCGAGACCCGTATCCGAGACGTCGACATCGTCCAGCGTCAGGCTGCCGGAGTTCGTCGCGACGAAGGTATAGCTGACGAGGTCGTCGACGCCATAGGTCAACGGGTCCGCCGTCTTGATCAGCGTGATCCCGGCCTCGCCACCGGAGGTGACCGTCTCGTCATCGGTCGCGGTGACCGGATCCGCCCCACCCGGAGGGGTTCCGGTCGAAGTGGCGGTGTTGCTGACCGCGCCGGCGTCGACATCGGCTTGAGTCATCGTCTTCGTCGCCGTACAGGTCTGGGTCTCCCCCGGAGCCAGGACCACGGGAGCCGCCGGCGTACAGTCCAGCGCCGACAGGCCCGTCAGACCGGTATCGGAGACCTCGACACCGCTCAGGCTTAGCGAGCCGGTGTTGGTGGTGGTGAACGTATAGGTCACCTCCTCACCCGCCAGATAGGTCACCGGATCGGCGGTCTTCTCCAGTCCGATCGCGGGCACGCCGTCGCTGGTCACGGTCTCGTCGTCGGTCGCGGTGACCGGATCCGCTCCCCCGGGAGGGGTTCCGGTCGAGGTGGCGGTGTTGGTGACCGCACCCGCGTCGGTCT
>JBOFLE010000294.1:0-3412 GCA_051657705.1 Nocardioides sp.
CGCGCGAACAGGCTCCGGCCAGGTAGCTCAGTTGGTACGAGCGTCCGACTGAAAATCGGAAGGTCGGCGGTTCGACCCCGCCCCTGGCCACCACCCAGATTATGCGGCCTGACCTGGGCAAATACAGTTTGGGCGGATCGCTGCTTCGCCTTGTCACAGGCAAGGTTTGGAAACTTCGGCACAACTTCTGACCGAGTCAGCCGCACGCGACTGCTCTCCCCCGCACACCGCCGCATGACCGCCGCATGACCGCCGCATGACCGCGATGATGGCCGTCTCGGCGAGTAGTCGGCTCCGACCGGTATCGGACGGTCGAACCTTGTCGCGGGTGGATGTTGCTGCGATTCGACACCGGTTTGTTCGGCTGGGGACTGCTACGTCCCCGGGGGTGCGAGTGGATACGGTGGTGCGGTGCGCGTGGGGATCTACATCGATGGCTTCAACTTGTACTACGGGGCGCGCGGCATCTTCGGACGCAGCACCGTCGGCTGGCGTTGGCTCGACCTGCGTGGCCTCGGCAAGCGACTGATCGCCGATCATTCGCGGTGGCCGGTCGCCTCGACCCGGGTGGTCTACTGCACAGCGCGGATCAAAGCCGACGCGACTGATCCCAACGCTGCTGGCCCACGCGAACAACACGTCTACCTACGGGCCTTGCGCACCGCGGGGTCGGCCGACGAGATTGCGTTGGGCAACTATGTCTCCCGAGTCGCCACCGCCCCGCTGGCTACGGCAAACCGACGGGGCCGGCCTGTGCTCACTCGCCCCGCGTGGCCCATCATGGTCAAGGACAGCACCATCGGCGACGTACCGGATGCGATGTTTATGGCATCGGTTGCCCGTAGGGAGGAGAAGGGCAGCGACGTGAACGTCGCAGCCCACCTGCTCCTCGACGTCTTGCAGGGCGCGGTCGATGCCGCGATTGTGATCAGCAATGACAGCGACTTGGTGTTCCCGATCCAACAGGCTCGGTTGAGAGTCCCAGTGGGGACCGTGAACCCGACACGCAGCATGCTGGCTGGCGACCTCAAGGGCAACCCAGCCGACGGGGTCGGCGGGCACTGGTGGTGTCAGCTCACCGCGACTGACCTCAGTTCATGCCAGCTCCCGGCTCAAGTCGGAACATTGACCAAGCCCGCGCCGTGGTGAAGTCGGCGTGGCCTTTCGGTCACCGCTCTTGTGTCATACTCAAGGCCATACCACCCGCCTCCTTCGAGGGGCGGGTTTCTCACGCGACGACGATAGCCCGTACTCACGGCGCAGCGAGCACGACGCTGTTGACGAAGGCACCCTGCTGAGAGTTGACGATCGGTCCGCCTGCCTACGTGACGGTCCCGCGGACAGTGCGGACCGCGAGCCAAGATCAGTGTTCCAGGGAGCTGCGACGTTCCGCCCTATGGCAGCACGGCCCACCATCTGGAGATCAGCGTCCCCCGACACCACATGACTGAGGCACGAAACTATAGACCGACTCGGGCGCACCGCCCGGAGAAGCCAGTACAGAGAGGCCCAGACTTTGGCAGACGAAGCCGTAGCGAGCACGCGACCATCGTGGCGCACCGTCACGACTTTGGAGGAGCCGAACCTCGCGCAGGTGATCGGCAAATGCATCACCGAGAAGTGGAGCGATCAGGCCGAGACTCTATCCATCCTCCGCGCATCCCCGCTCCTCCTGATGTTCAGCGACTACAGCGGCACGCACAAGGGGGCCCGGTTGGGTCTGCTGTACGGATAGGTGACCGTCGCCCGTTCGTGCAGTAGACCCGAGCGCGTGTTTGGGCGGTAGATCATCGGACACCGGACGTCTCCTCGGTTCCGTCGCTAGCTTCGCGCGAGTGGTCCACCGCTGTGCGCGCGTGGTGGGGGGAGGCGGCGCGGATAAGTCGGGCGAGGACATCGGCGGTGTGTGCGCCGTGGGGGTCGGTGAGGAGGGTGTTGACGTCGACTTGTTTGGCCATAGTGGCAGCGAGGGGCTGGATCTCGGCGCGGACCTTGTCTTCGATGGTGGTGTCGGTCAGCCAGCGTGAGATTGTCGCGTGGTTCACTCCCGCGATCTGGGCTAGGTCTCGTTGGCTGTAGTCATCGAGTGCGTATCGCGCCGCAAAGGCCATGAGGGCTTTGCGGTACCGCTCCAATTCACGGATCTGCCTGCTGACGTACTCGAGTTCATCGGTCAGCATGTCCGGCGGCGGATTCACGGGATCTCCGAATTCATCTGCCTCTTCAGTCCTTTGCCAGGACTCCACGCTCAGTTCGTGGTCTGCGATCAGTTTCTGTGCGTACTCGTGGGCTTCTTCGGCGAGGTGCTGAGCCTGTTCCTGCTGCTGTAGCCCAGCGTGGTCGTCGTCGGCATAGCGGTCGTCGTCAAGGTAGTGGCGGAGTTGCCCTAGGGCCGTTGCGGTGTAGTGGTCAGAGAGAGTCATGCGGATCAGACTAGCATGACTGGATAGTTACGCACCGCATGACTGGGTGCGAACCGCATGCTGCACATGGCAAAGCCGTTGGGAAGCGGGTCACGCTCGGCCGAGTTCGACCGATTGCAGTTGCAGGACGCAGCAAACAGTGACGCCCAAGGTTGGCTTGCGCCAAGGGCGTCAGCGATGGTTCTGGCTGCTCACAGGACTGCCACCACGGGCTAGGGAGCCCCTGGCCAGCGGTTGAGCCCTGCCTGAAATGTCAGCTACAGTCGACACACGGTCGAGGTTGTCGCCACCGGCGACTTCGACAAATGGCTCAAAGAAACTGAAGGACCGGCGAGGCAAGTTGCGCATCTTGGAGCGCATCGACCGTCTCATCCATGGCAATCCGGGAGACGTGAAACCCGTCGGCCGAGGCGTCTCGGAACTACGACTGACCTACGGCCCGGGCTACCGGGTCTACTACCTCCAAGACGGCGATCACGTGATCCTGCTGTTGTGCGGCGGCGACAAGTCCAGCCAACACAAGGACATCGAGAAGGCCCACCAACTCGCCGACGAGTGGAGATCGGAGAGGGACGAGAACCATGACGAAGAGTGAGAAGTACCAGCCGTTCGACCCGGCCGACTACCTCGACGGCATCGAGGATGTCGCCGCCTACCTCGAAATCGCTCTCGAAGCCTCCACCGAGGACCCCACCGCGGTCCCCCGCGCCCTCGGCGTCATCGCCCGCTCGCAGAACATGAGCGAACTCGCCCGCCGCGTGGGCATGAGCCGAGACGGCCTCTACAAAGCTCTCTCGGCTGAAGGCAACCCGACCTGGTCCACCATCCTCAAGGTCACAGGCGCCCTCGGCCTACGCTTCGAACTACACTCCGTCGCCTGACGCTCGCGTTGCGGCTCGGAGCTATCACCAGCGGCCGAGTGCGGCGGGATGCGGCTGGTTCGTGTCGAATACGGTCAGAAGTTCCACCCAGTGGGCGACCCGGTTCCG
>JBOFLE010000295.1:0-1772 GCA_051657705.1 Nocardioides sp.
CCCGACTTGGCTCATTCGGTTAGTGCGTGGCTTCGTGTCCTTGGATCGCGTCGAGGATGGCTTGTTTGTCGTCGGGGATGGCGGGGGCGAAGGTCTGCTGGGTGCCGTTGATCGCGATGGTTGCTGAGCGCAGCGGACGCAGTTGTCTGGTGATGTTGCGGATCGCGAGGCCGGTGCGGTTTTGGACCTCGCGGGCCAGGGCCAGTGCGGTGAACACGATGGTCAGGTGGGCTTCGATCGCGTCGCGGGTGTGGTGGAACATGGGCCGGGCTCGCAGGTCGGTCTTGGACATCCGAAACGACGCCTCGACCTGCCACAGCGCGTGGTACGAGCCGATGACCTCACCGGCGGGCATCAACTCGGCGGGGATGTTGGTGACGTAGCCCTTCAGCCCCTCGAGCCGACGAGCCCGGGCCAGCGAGGCCTGGTCCAGGGTCGCGGTGCCGTCGCTGGTTGTGACGAACCGTGGTGTGCGGGCGGTCAACTCCGCGGCGATGACGGCCTTGGCGCGGTTCTCCTGCAGGGTCAGCGTCTTGGCGTCGCGGGCGGCGCGTTTGGTGGAGTACGCCCACACCGCCCGCCACGACCCCGGTTGCTCACCGGGGGTCCAGGTCGGTTCGGCCTTGACCAGTGGGTCGTTCTCGCTCTTGCGGCCGGCGTGCCTGGGGGTCAGGGTGTCGACGGTCTGCCCGTCGGTGAACGCCTCCCCGTGCCAGCGGAAATGGGAGGCCAGGTCGTTCGGGGCCTTGGTCACCCGCGACCCCACGATGAACCGCAACCCGGCCTCGTCGAGCTCGCGCAGGTTGGACGCCGACAGCATCCCGGCGTCGGCGACCACGACCATCGCCTCGATGCCGTGCCGGGCCGCGAACGCCTTCACGATCGGGATGATCGTCGCGGTCTCGGCCTTGTTGCCCTCGAAGCACCCGATTTCAAGGGGGAACCCGGCCCGATCGACCAGCAGCCCGACCACGACCTGGGGGTCGACCCGGCGCTCTTTGGAGTACCCGACCTTGCGCAGGTCGTCCTCCTTCTCGGCCTCGAAGTACAGCGTCGTGCAGTCGTACAACACCAGCGACAGATCCCCTGCCGTGGAAGCGTGCGCGAAGCAGGCGGCCGCGATCTTGTCCCGGTACCCGGCCTTCGCGGCCCGCGCCAGGGTCCGCTTCATCGTCGCGTAGCTGGCCGGGGCCCGGCCCAGGTCCGTCAACACCCGCCCGCTGTCCAACAGCGACGTCGGCTCCACGACCCGGGCGATCACCAGATCCCGGAACACCTCATCGCCGAGCACGTCGAACCCCAGGTCGGCGTACACCCCTGCCACCGCGTCGAACAGCACCCGCGAGTGCGTGGCCACGACCCGACCCGGCCCGTCACGACTACTCCCCGACGCTGAGGCGACACCGAACAACTCGGGCTCACCCGTCGGCGCGCTCACCAACGGCGCCACCGGCGGCGTCGGCGTCACCTGCAGGTCCAGCACTCCCTGCGCCGGGTCCGCCAGCAAGTCACGGGCACGTTGGAGCAGCAGCCCGAGCTCGGCCTCGGTGTGCGCCGAGCCCAGGTGCTTGACGATCCGCTGGCGCCCACCGGCGTACTGCGCGATCTGCACCGCCGTCGCTCCCGACGCGGTCCGCACCCGCCGGATGAACGCCACCCCCGCGACTGTAGAGGACCCCATTAGTGCGTGAAACCGCACCAACCACCACGCATCACCGCAGGTCACAGACCCGAGCCGCCGTCGCTCCGCGAGCGGTGAGCCAAGTCAGGCC
>JBOFLE010000296.1:0-6335 GCA_051657705.1 Nocardioides sp.
AACCGCCATCCGGGCTAGGATGACCGAGGCAACAAGCGTCGAGCGCGTTCGAAGAACGCTGTCGTCGCCCATCCGACCCCCCACCCGGAGTGCCGATCGATCCTCATGAGTCAGACCCTGCCGCGCACCGACGGCCCCGGTGACGCCGAACTCATCTCGGCTGTCCGGGGCGGCGACATCGACTCCTACGGCGAACTCTTCGCCCGGCACGTCGACTCGGCGCGGGCCCTCGCCCGGCAGCTCGTCGCGGGCGGCGACGCCGACGACCTGGTCTCCGACGCCTTCGCCAAGGTCCTCACGGTGTTACAGCGAGGCGGCGGGCCGGATGTGGCGTTCCGCGCCTACCTGCTCACCGCCGTACGACGCCTGCATATCGACAAGATCCGGGCGAGTTCCCGGTTGCAGACCACCGACGACATGGAGAAGTTCGACCCGGGAACGCCGTTCCGCGACACCGCGATCGAAGGGTTCGAGAACGCGGCCGCCGCCGCGGCGTTCGCTTCGCTGCCCGAGCGCTGGCAGTTGGTGTTGTGGCACACCGAGGTCGAGGGCCAGAAGCCGGCCGATATCGCGCACCTGCTGGGCATGTCCCCGAACTCGGTGTCGGCGCTGGCCTATCGGGCCCGCGAAGGCCTGCGGCAGGCCTACCTCAACTCCCACGTCCAGGATCTGGAGAACGAGGACTGCCGCTGGACGCACAGCCATCTCGGTGGCTACGTCCGCAACGGGGTCTCCCGGCGGGACGCGGCCAAGGTCGAGGCGCACCTCGACGAATGCCGCACGTGCATGGCGATCTATCTGGAGCTGACCGAGGTCAATTCCAACCTGGCCGGCATCCTCGGCCCCATGGTGCTCGGCTCGGCCGCCGCCGGATACCTGGCGAGCATGGGCGGCGCGGCACCGGTCGGGCTCGTGGCGCTGCTCGGCAACCTCCGGGCTCAGGTCAACCCGGTTGTCGCGTCCGGGGTCGCGGTCGCGGTCGCGGTGGCCGGCGTCGCCGGCGCGGTCGCGCTGAAGAAGGGAAACGGAGATCCGTCACCGGACGCCGGCGGTCAACCCACGGCGCCGATCTCCTCCGCGCCGGCCGCCGATCCGGTCGAGGAGCCGCCGCCGACCCCGGCCACCGAGTCGAAGCCGAAGCCGGAGCCGACCGAGACGGCCACCGACCTGCCCGTCGCCGTTCCGCCACCGGACGACGACCTGTCGTCGGCGCCGACCTCAGGACCCCGGACCGACCCGCCGGGCGACACACCTCAGTCGCCGAAGCCGACGGAGGCCCGGCCCGACCCCACCGACGCGCCCAGCACCCCGGTCGCGGTGCCCGATCCGGCGTTCGCCTACTTCTACCGGGAGCCGGCGGCCGATGAACCGCATAAGATTCTCATCACCGTGACCGATGCCGAGGGGGGAGAACTCGTCGTGGACCTGGATGACAACGGGCCGCCGCTCGACCTGACCCTCCCCATGGGCTGTGTCCCCGATGGGACGAACGGCGGGCGCTGCACCGTCACCGATGACGAGGTCACGATGACGATCGCCGTCGCCCCCTTCCGGGGCCCCGATCGCGACCTGACGCTCACCCTGGTCCACGACGGCGCCGCCGACCTGACGAGTTCCCCGCCCATCCGCCTCAAGTCGTCCGGTCCCGACGTGCCGCTCAGCCTCCGCGCCCCGGTCGCTCCTCGCCGGTGAGCGAGTCCGAACGCAGCGAGCGAGGTGGCGAGCTGGCCGCCTGGCCCGCGCCACGGGTGGCACCCGGACTGGACGCCGTGATCTCGTTGCCCGGCAGCAAGTCGCTCACGAACCGCGCCCTGGTCCTCGCCGCCCTCGCCGACGGGCCGTCGACGGTCCGCCGGGCGCTTCGGTCACGGGACACCCTGTTGATGGCCGACGCCCTGCGCCGGTTGGGCGCGGCGGTCGACGCCACGTCCGACGACTGGACCGTCCGGCCCGGATCGGACGATCGTGCCCCCGGCGATCGGGCCTCGGTCGATCGTGCCGCGGCCGACGAGGACTCCGTCCTGGTCGACTGCGGCTTGGCCGGCACCGTCATGCGATTCGTGCCCCCGGTGGCCGCGCTGGGTGATCGACGCGTCCGGTTCGACGGCGACGTGCACATGCGCCTGCGACCGGTCGGCCCGCTGCTCGACGCGCTGGGTGCCCTGGGCGTGCGGATCCGGCCCGCCACCGCCGGCGCCTTGCCGTTCGTGATCGAGGGGCACGGCGCGGTGCCCGGTGGCACGGTCATCGTCAACGCCTCCGCGTCCTCGCAGTTCCTCTCGGCGCTGTTGCTCTCGGGCGCGCGCTTCACCGAGGGACTCGACGTTCGCCACCAGGGTCCCGCGGTGCCCTCGCTCCCCCACCTGACGATGACGATCGACATGCTCGGGCAGCACGGCGTCGCCGTCGACGACTCCGAGGCGGACCGCTGGGTCATCCGCCCGACTCCCATCGAGGCCGCCGACGTGCTGATCGAACCCGATCTGTCCAACGCCGCGCCGTTCGCGGCGCTAGCCCTGGTCTCGGGGGGGTCGGTGACCGTGCGGGACTGGCCGCGGCGCACCACCCAGGCCGGCGACGCGCTCCGCGAGATCCTGACCGCGATGGGGGCCGCGGTCGACTGGACGGACAACGGCCTGCGGATCACCGGCGGCGCCGCGATCGAGGGGGTGGAGCTCGACCTCCGCGATGTCGGTGAGCTCACGCCGGCTGTCGCGGCGTTGTGCGCGCTCGCGTCCGGGCCCTCGACGTTGCGCGGCGTCGAGCACATCCGGGGCCACGAGACCGACCGGATCTCCGCTCTGGCTCAGGAGCTGACCAATCTCGGCGCCGACGTCACCGAACTGCCGGACGGCTTGAAGATCCGGCCGGCCCGGTTGACGGGCGGGCTCTGGCGAACCTATGCGGACCATCGGATGGCCCATGCGGGGGTGATCATCGGAGCCGCGGTCGACCAGGTCGTGGTGGAGAACATCGCCACCACGAGCAAGACGTTCCCGGACTTCGCCACGACGTGGTCCGCGACGGTGAGCGGCCACACTGGTAGCCCCGTTCCGTGACGAGCCGTCGGTACGACGAGCACGACCACGAGCACTACGAGCGCCCGCGGCGGCGCACCCGACCTCGCACGAAGGAGCGCCCGGCCCACAGCCAGGCCGTCGACGCGGTGGTCGTCACCGTCGATCGTGGCCGGCTGACACTACTGGTGGACGGGCTGGCGAACGGGCTGGGGGACGGCGCGACCGTGCTGGCGGTGAAGGCTCGTCTCCTCGGACGCAAGGGAGTCGTCGTCGGCGACCGGGTACGGGCGGTCGGTGACCTCAGCGGCGAACGGGGCACGCTGGCCCGGGTGGTCGAGGTCCTGGAACGGACCACGGTGCTTCGGCGCACGGCCGACGACGACGACCCCGTCGAGCGGGTGATCGTGGCCAACGCCTCCCAGTTGGTAGCCGTGGTGGCCCTGGCCGATCCCGAGCCACGTGCCCGGCTCATCGACCGAGCGCTGGTGGCCGCCTACGACGCCGGCCTGATGCCGTTGCTCTGTCTGACCAAAGCAGACCTGGCCGACCCCGACGTCGTGTTGCGCGGCTACCGGGCCCTCGGCGTGCCCTGGGTGGTGACCCGGCGAGGCGGCGACCTGACCGAGTTACGCCGCCGGCTGACCGGACAGACCAGTGTCCTGGTCGGCCACAGCGGAGTCGGCAAGTCGACCCTGGTCAACGCTCTGGTGCCGGACGCCGATCGCTCGGTGGGTGTGGTGAACGCGGTCACCGGCCGTGGCCGGCATACGTCCACCTCGGCGCAGATGCTGCCGCTGCCGACCGCTCCCGACGCCGGCTGGATCGTCGACACCCCGGGCATCCGGTCCTTCGGCCTCGCTCACGTCGCCGCCGACCGCCTGATCGAGGCATTCCCGGACCTGGACGAGGCCACCGAGAGCTGCCCGCGGGGTTGCGGCCACGGCGCCGAGGAACCGGAGTGCGGCTTGGACGACGCCATGGACACGGGCTCCGCCGACCCGGACCGGGTCGACTCCTTCCGACGCCTGCTCGCCGCCCTCACCTAGAGCCGAGGCGTCACAAATGCATGGCGACACGTCACATAAACAGGTGCATTTGCGACGCCTCGCCGTGTTTTTGCGACCCCTCGCCGTGTTTTTGCGACCCCTCGCCGTGCTTTTGTGACCCCTCGCCGTGCTTTTGTGACGCCTCGCCGTGTTTTTGTGACGCCTCGGCGCGTGGTTGGTTGCTAGGACCAGACGACGACGGCACCGGTGTGGCCGGCGAGGATCGTCGTCACCATGACCGCCACCGCGGCCACCACGAGCAGGGCCGCCAGGGCCAGGTCGATGCCGCCGCCGTGCAGGGTCCTGGCTCCTCGGCCGGACGCCAGGGCGCTCGCCCCGCCGAGCCGCCAGCAGGCCAGCGCCACCACCACCAGGAACACCAGGAGCACCAACCGCAGCAGCTCGCCGCGCTCCTCGTGAGTGTTCATCGGCACGGACTCCCGCAGGCCGGGCAGCGTCCCCAGCAGGTCTTCGCCGCTTCGCGCCGCCACCAGCCCGGTGCTTGCCGAGATGACCGTAGCGGCCACGAGCGGCCAGCGGAGCAACCAACGCCAGGCCGGCCGCACGGCGTACGCCGTCGCGAGAAGCGCCGCCAACGGCGCGAACACGACGACCGCGTGCACGATCAGCGGATGAAGAGGCAACCCTGAGATTTCCATGCGAACAGCGTAGACGTGCCCCAACTGCCCGGACCCCAGCTCGCCAAGCAATAGCCTGTGGGTATGTCGTCCTCCGATCGATCCGACTACACCGATGATCTGCGCCTGGCGCACGTCCTCGCCGACGATGCCGACTCGCTGACCGAGGCTCGCTTCAAGGCACTCGACCTGCACGTCATGAGCAAGCCGGATCTGACCCCCGTCACCGATGCCGATCAAGCGGTCGAGGAGTCGATCCGCCGGACTCTGTCGCGAGCGCGCACGCGCGACGCGGTCGTCGGCGAGGAGACCGGCGCCACCGGGCACAGTCAGCGGCAGTGGGTCATCGATCCCATCGACGGCACCAAGAACTTCGTCCGCGGCGTCCCGGTCTGGGCGACCCTGATCGCCTTGATCGTCGACGGGGAAGTCGTCATGGGAGTGGTATCGGCGCCCGCGCTGCAACGCCGGTGGTGGGCCACCAAGGGGCAGGGCGCCTGGACCGGCCGGTCACTGCTGAAGTCGACGCGCTGCCAGGTCTCCGACGTACGGCGCCTCGAAGACGCCTCGCTCTCCTACTCGTCGTTCCACGGATGGGAGGAGCGTGGCCGCCTCGAGGAGTTCATGGCCCTGACCCGGCGGTGCTGGCGCAGCCGAGCCTACGGCGACTTCTGGTCCTACATGCTCCTGGCCGAAGGCGCGGTCGACATCGCGTCGGAGCCTGCCCTCTACCTCTACGACATGGCCGCCCTCGACGTGATCGTGCGGGAGGCCGGCGGCCGGTTCAGCAGCCTGGACGGTACCGACGGGCCCCACGGGAGCAACGCGCTGGCGACGAACGGACATCTGCACGAGGCGGCGCTCGGCTACCTCGGAGCGCTGTCCGACGCCGACGATCCGGCGTTCCTGAGCCGGCAAGGCGGCTCCGTGCGCGATCTCTTTTCCGCCGAGGATTCGTAGCGCCACGGGGGCGTGGACCGCTAGCGTGGAAGTCCCCCAGCCCCCAACCCGCGCAGGAGGATCTCATGCGCATCAGCGACGTATTGCGAGGAAAGCCGAATCAAGAGGTAGTCACCATCAGCCCCGACGCACCGGTCCGGGAGCTCATCGCTCTGCTGGCCCGGCACAACGTGGGAGCCCTGGTCGTGAGCGGCGATGGCGCCCGGGTCGACGGGATCGTCAGCGAGCGCGATGTCGTGCGGCGGCTCCATGCCGACGAGAGCGTCGTGAGCGCGCCGGTCGAGACCATCATGACGCGCGACGTACGGACCTGCGATCACGATCACTCGATCGGCGAATTGATGCAGGTGATGACCGATCACCGGATCCGGCACGTGCCGGTGGTCGCCGGAGACCAACTGATCGGCATCGTGAGCATCGGTGACATCGTGAAGAACCGGATGGCAGAGTTGGAGTTCGAGCGCGACCAGCTCGACAGCTACATCCAGTCCTGACCCCCCTCCGAAGGAGAGTGCCTTGCCCGTTTCCAGTGCGGGATCAGTTCCCGGATCCAAGCCGGAGATCGACTTCCCTGACTATGACCCTCCGACGGAGCTGATGGTGAGCGACCTCACCGAAGGCGACGGCGAGGAGGCCACGACGGGGGCCACGGTGGCGGTTCACTACGTCGG
>JBOFLE010000297.1:0-6785 GCA_051657705.1 Nocardioides sp.
GCGGAATACGAGGCGGTCGAGACGCCAGAATCCAGGGTCGCGCACGACGCGGACAAAGTGGAGACCCTGCTTCAGGCCAGGGAGTACGCGGCGCAGGGCTACGACACCGAGCCATGGCAAGACACCTCGATTCAGGCGCTTCGCACCGAATCGGCCAAGCAACTGGCGCAGGCGATCCTGACCTCCGACGCCCGCGCGTGGTGGCTGAACTTCTCGGCCAGCTATCACGAACTCCGAGCCACGACCTGCGTACGGCAGGGGCTCAAGCCATAATCGATAGCTCACGTGGGCGGCGTCGCCGTCCCTGCCCTGGCTCTCAAGGCCGGATCAGGCGAACCAGGCAGTCGAGTGCGATCCCGTCGGCGCGATGCTCACCCGAGAGGGCTCGCTCGACGCGCTCCGCGCGGACGGCCTCGAAGGGCCGGTCGGTCAGGTCCGCGAGGACGTCCTCGGCGGTGTAGAGCACGTCGGGGTCTTGTGGGCCGCCCGTGCCCTCGGCAAGGTTGGCCGAGTCGTGACCGACCAACAGGAACGTGCCGCCGGGGACCAACGAGTCGAAGGCCGCGGTCACCACGGCTCGGCGGCGGGCGGGCGGCAGTTGCAGGTAGGCCATGACCGTCAGGTCGTACGACGGTTCGGCGCGCCACCGGGTGGCGTCGGCGCACGTCCACGTCAGCCGTTCGGCTACGTCCGCCGAAGCCGCTGCCACCGCTCGTCCCTTGTCCAGAGCCACTTGCGAGAAGTCGACCGCCACGACGTGCCAGCCGCGCTCGGCCAGCCAGATCGCGTTGCGGCCTTCGCCGGCGCCGAGGTCGACGGCTCGGCCGGCCGGAAGTTCGGCGCACGCGGCGGCCACCGACTGGTTGGGGCCGGCCGACCACACCAGCTCGGTGCCGGCATAGCGAGCATCCCAGGCTGTGGCGTCCACGCCTCGATCCAATCATGGCGAGGGCGCGGTTTCGAGCCGCACCGCACGCTGTTCACAGCCTCGGGAGCTGTTCCGTTCCATGGAACGGAACACCTCGGTGGTCATCGACGCCCGACCGGGATCATGCTTGCACCATGACCATGCCCCACGAGAACGCCGGAGACTCCACCACCACCGCCACGGAGTCCGGCTCCGACCCGGTTGAGACCGGATTCCGCCGTCTGCGGAATGCGGTCGAGACCCACACGCCTTGCGACCCGATCCGCGACCTCATAGGCCCGGCCGACGTTGCCTCGGCCTACGCCATCCAGCAGCGGCTGAACGCCGCACGGACAGCCGCCGGTGCCGCGGTGGTCGGCCGCAAGATCGGTCTCACCAATCCCGCCGTCCAAGCCCAGCTCGGAGTCGATCAACCCGACTTCGGCGTGCTGTTCGACGACATGGGGTACGCCGAGAGCCAGATCGTGCCGATGAGCCGGCTGCTGCAGCCCAAGGCCGAGGCCGAGATCGCCTTCGTGCTGGCCGCGGACCTCAGCGACGGCGACCTCGACATCCCCCAGGTCCGCGCCGCCGTGGCCCATGCCCAGGCCGCGATCGAGATCGTCGACAGCCGCATCGCCGAGTGGAACATCACGTTCGCAGATACCGTCGCCGACAACGCCTCCAGCGGGCTCTACGTGCTGGGATCGGCACTGGTGCCGTTGAGTGAGTTCGAACCCGCCGAGGCCGACATGTCGATGACCATCGACGGCGAGGTGGTCTCGACCGGCCGGGGGTCGGCCTGTCTCGGCGACCCGCTCAACGCGCTGTCCTGGCTGGCGCGGACCGCCCGCGAGTTCGGCGAGCCGCTGCGGGCCGGTCAAGTCATCCTCTCCGGCGCGCTAGGTCCGGTGCAGGCGGTGCCGGCCGGCGCGGTGGTGCGCGCGGAGATCTCGGGATTAGGCTCCGTCACGGCGAGATTCTCCGAGGAGGAGACGTGAGCGGTCCGAAGACCCTCCCGAAGACCAAGGTCGCCATCATCGGGTCGGGCAACATCGGCACCGACCTGATGATCAAGGTGCTGCGGCTCTCCGAGGTCGTGGAACTGGCGGCGATGGTCGGCATCGATCCGGATTCGGACGGCCTGGCCCGGGCGGCCCGCCTCGGCGTGCCGATCACCCACGAGGGCGTCGACGGCCTGATCGCGATGGACGGCTTCGGCGATGTCGGGATCGTCCTCGACGCCACGTCGGCCGCCGCGCACCGGGACAACGCGGCGAAGCTGGCGGCGCACCCGGTGCGCATCGTGGATCTGACGCCCGCCGCGATCGGACCGTATGTCGTGCCGGTGGTCAACCTCGACGCTCACGAGGACGCCGGCAACGTCAACATGGTCACCTGCGGCGGCCAGGCGACCATTCCGATCGTCTACGCGGTGTCCCGGATCGTCAGCGTGCCCTACGCCGAGATCGTGGCCTCGGTGGCCTCCAAGTCCGCCGGTCCCGGCACCCGGGCCAACATCGACGAATTCACCGAGACCACCGCTCGCGCGATCGAGGCGATCGGCGGCGCCCGGCGGGGCAAGGCGATCATCGTCCTCAATCCGGCCGAGCCGCCACTGATCATGCGAGACACAATCTTCTGCCTGATCGACGACCCGGCCCAGGAGCGGCAGGACGCGATCCGGGAGTCCGTCGTGTCGATGGTCGCCGAGGTCGCGGAGTACGTCCCCGGATACCGGCTCAAGCAGGAGGTGCAGTTCACACCGATTCCGGAGGGGGAGCCGGTGCATACCCTGCTCGGCAAGAGTGCCGGCGAGGTCCCGGTCAGTCACAAGGTCTCGGTGTTCCTCGAGGTCGAGGGGGCCGCGCACTACCTTCCGGCGTACGCCGGCAACCTCGACATCATGACCTCCGCGGCCTTGCGAGTGGCCGAGCGGGTCGCGGAGCGGATCCGACGGGACACCCGAGCGGAACCGGTCGGAGCAACCGGGGGTGCGGCATGACCGAGAGCCCGGCGGCGGGTGCCACCGACCTCTACATCCAAGACGTCACGCTTCGCGACGGGATGCATGCGATCCGGCATCGGATCTCCCCGGAGGACGTCGCCAGCATCGTCCGAGCCCTCGACGCGGCCGGTGTGGACGCGATCGAGGTCACGCACGGCGACGGGATCGCGGGCGGCTCGGTGAACTACGGCCCCGGTTCGCACACCGACTGGGAGTGGATCGAGGCCGCCGCGTCGGTGCTGGAGAACGCCACGCTGACCTCGCTGCTGGTCCCCGGGATCGGGACCATCGAGGGGCTCAAGCAGGCCTATTCGCTGGGCGTCCGGTCGGTGCGCGTGGCCACGCACTGCACCGAGGCGGACGTGGCCGCGCAGCACATCGCCACCGCCCGCGAGATCGGGATGGACGTGTCCGGTTTCTTGATGATGAGTCACATGAACGACCCGGCCGGGCTGGCCCAGCAGGCCAAGCTGATGGAGTCCTACGGCGCGCACTGCGTCTACGTCACCGACTCCGGGGGGCGCCTCACGATGGACATGGTCCGCGAGCGGATCCGCGCCTATCGCGACGTGCTGCGACCGGAGACCCAGCTCGGCATCCACGCCCACGAGAACCTGTCGCTGTCGGTGGCCAACTCGGTGGTCGCGGTGGAGGAAGGGGTGTATCGGGTCGATGCCTCGCTGGCCGGGCAGGGCGCGGGCGCGGGCAACTGTCCGATCGAGGCGTTCATCGCGGTCGCGGACCTGCTCGGCTGGAACCACCGCTGCGACGTCTTCAAGCTCCAGGACGCGGCCGACGACCTGGTGCGACCGTTGCAGGACCGGCCGGTCCGGGTCGACCGCGAGACGCTCACTCTGGGGTACGCCGGGGTCTACTCGTCGTTCCTGCGGCACGCCGAGATCGCGGCCCAGACCTACGGGGTGGACGCCCGCGAACTGCTGCTCGAGGTCGGCCGGCGCCGAATGGTCGGCGGCCAGGAGGACATGCTGGTCGATGTCGCCCTCGATCTGGCCTCCACCAACCCGGCCTAGCACGCCGAGACGTCACAAAAACACGCCGAGACGTCACAAAAATATGCTGAGGGGGCGCAAAAACACGCCGAGGCGTCACAAGTACGTGCCTCTATGAGCTAGCCGCGGATCAGAGACGGTTTGCCCGTCATCCGTCAGTGATCCGTGGCTCGAGCCACCTCGCTCAGTCGTGTGTCATCGGCGTCCCCCTGTGCCGGGCATATGCCAGGAAGTGGGCCCACTCTCTCGGCGCCAGTGGGGGAGCGCCACGGCCGCCTCGATGAGACACCAGCCGTCCGAGTGCGTCGAGTGCCGGTGCTGACGATGTCGCGTCGAGGAAGGTGCCGTCGCCCTTCAAGCTCAGGTTGACCTTGACAAGTGCGCTGATGGATTGGTCCAGATTCGGTGCGCCGCGACCTACTATCTCGAGGTTGCGGGATCGGAGACCCAGTTCGAGGGCTTGCTGGATCTTGGCCCGAGACGGGGAGCGGTCGGGGACCGCGACCGCAAGTTCGATCAGGCTGGACAGCACGAGGTAGTGGTAGGCCGGCCTCGCGTTGTGGGCGTCGTACCAGCGTCCCGCGTACCGCCCCTCGGCGAGTTGGCCGGGCAGTACGCCGACTATCGCCTTGTGAATGGCCCCTTCCAGATAGACGGGCTCGCCGGTAGCTCGGTATGCCCTGGCCAGTAGCGCCACGCTGAAGCTGTTGTAGTTCCAGTTGGGAACGAGCGGGCGGTTCAGGGCCCAATCGGCTGATCTCTTGGCGGCGTCGAGATGCCCTTGCCGGCCCGTCAGGTCGTAGAGATCGAACAGGGCGACCCCGCTCTCACCGTTGTCGAACTGGAGCCCGCCGTCCACGCCGTCGTCGGTGATCCATCCCCGGGTGACGATGCTGCCGATCCGACCGTCCCGCTCGGCGGCCTCCAGGTACCGCTGCGACGCCAGGAACGGCGCGGTGCGCGACACGCCACGCGAGGCAGGGAACGGGAACCCTCCTGTCCCGCACTGTTCTTGGGCCCAGATCAGGAAGTCCGCCGCTTGTTCTGCCAGGGGCATCGCCGCTTCGGCCCCCTCGAGGCCGCCTCGGCATGCCGCGACCAGCGCGGACACGACGGATGCGGGCTCCCGCAACGGGTGCCCCAAGGTCAATGGGTCGAGACCGACGGTCCACCACCGCTGTTCCTCGATCTGTCGCAGTGCGGGTACGAACGCGACTCGTGCCTCGTCGGGGCTGAGCCACCGCCCGCCGGTTGGTATCGGTAGGTAGGTGTCCGGTACCTCGGGAACGCCTACTCGGTCGCCCAGGAACCGGGTGATCTCCGCAACGGCGGCGCGAACGGCCGCGTCGCTCTCCTGGGCGAGAGCAATTGCCAGCCGTTCTTGGAGGTTCCTCAGTCGAGCCCGAGAGTGCGCCCGTAAGCCGCCGACGCCGACGCCGACGCCGGACGCGAGGAGGCAGGTGGCGGTGGCCATCAAGAGGCGGCGGTTGAGTCGGATCTCGCCGGGCCGCGCGGAACTGGGCGGCTCATCTGGGCGATGAATTCGAGCTCTATTCCAGAACGTCATCTTTCGTTCCCCTGCACGAGGAGGCCGATTCCGGGGGACCGGGCGACCGTGGGCGGCCTCGGCCGCGTCAGACGAGGTAAGTGTAGGTCGCGATCGAGATCCCGACGTAGTGCACCACGAACGCCGCGATGGTGAGCGAGTGGAAGACCTCGTGGAAGCCGAACCAGGCGGGAATCGGATCGGGCCGACGCAGCCCGTAGACCACGCCGCCGAGGGTATACAAGGCTCCGCCTACCACGAGCAGCACCAGGACCGCGGTGCTCGAATCGGCGACGAACGCCGGGAACTTGAGCACCGCCGCCCAACCCAGGGCGACATACACCACCGTGTAGAGCCAGCGCGGCGCACCGAGCCACAGGATCCTCATCGCGACCCCGGCACCGGCCGCGAGCCAGACCGCGGCAAGCATCTCCGTGCGGTCCCGCCCGTCGAGCAGGAGCAAGGTGAACGGCGTGTAGGAGCCGGCGATCAGCAAGAAGATGTTCGCGTGGTCGAACCTGCGGAGGAACGCCAGGACTCGCGGTGACCAGGTGCCGCGGTGCAAGACGGCCGACACCGTGAAGAGCAGCACCGCGGAGAGCGCGTAGATGGCCGACCCGACACGTGTGCCGGCGGTGGGCGACAGAGCAACCAGGACGATCCCGGCGGCCAGGCTCAGGGGGGCGCTGGCCAGATGCAGCCAGCCGCGGAGTCGTGGTTTGACCGCGTGTGGCGCATGAGGGACGTGCACGCCCACACCGTACCTACCCGCCGGTAACCGGTGTCCGCCAGGCTGGCCGCCGCGGTTGCGGTCCATCTTGTCCAATCTCGTCCCGAGCGGAGCCCGGAACGTTAGAATTCGCCAGTGGGACGCCTGAAAGACCTCGCGCGCGGGGTTCTCTACCCCGCCTACGAGGCGCGGGTCGTGCGTCGGCTGCCGCCGGATCGGATACCGGCTCATGTCGGGGTGATGCTCGATGGCAATCGCCGCTGGGCCAGGGCCGTCGGCGCCGATGCCGCCCTGGGCTACCGGGCCGGGGCGGACAACATCAAGCCGTTGCTCGGCTGGTGTGAGGATGTCGGCGTCCAGGTCGTCACGCTGTGGCTGCTTTCCACCGACAACCTGAACCGGCCCTCCGATCAGCTCACCGGTCTGCTGAGCATCATCGAAGGCGCGGTCGACAACCTGGCCGAGCAGGGGCGTTGGCGAATCAACCCGGTCGGTGCGCTCGATCTGCTGCCGGCGCACACCTCCCGGTGCCTCAAGGCCGCCGCCGACGCGACCCGCGACGTGGACGGGATCCTGGTCAATGT
>JBOFLE010000298.1:0-2857 GCA_051657705.1 Nocardioides sp.
GGCCGGGCTTGGCCGCGATGGGGGTAGCCGATCGTGGCGAACCATGGCTGCGGATCAGGATCCACGGTCTCGCCCAGCACGGCCGCCCAGAAGGTGGCAACGGCGATGGGATCGGCGCAGTCGAAGGTGATGTGCTCGATGGCAGTGGTCATGGTCGTCATCCTCGCATCTCGCGAGTTCGACGGCGGCGTGGATCCGGTGGCGGGCGATCTGCCGGATCAGGACGGCAGGGGCCGGATCAGGAGCCACACGAGCGGACGGCGTCGGTCAGGAAGTCCCGCACCTCGCGATGGTCGAGCACCAGCTTGATGCTGTGATCGGCGGTATCGACCGGCAGTTCGTGGGCCGCGACGCCGCCTCGACCGGCCTCCGCCGCTATTCGCCCGGCGTTGTCGGCCACCCCGGCGTTGCCGGTCTCCCAGGCGATCCAGACGTTGTCGGTCAGCCTGTCGGTGGACGTACCGTCGACCGCGCCCCCGTCGTCGGCGAAACTCAGCACCGGTGACACCGAGATCACGGCGCACGGTGGCACCGACAGTCTCGGCAGCGCTGGGAACATCACCGAGTTGCCCATCGAGGACGCCATCACCGCGGTCCGGTCGACGCCGGCGGCGCGCAGTTCGTCATACGCGCGCGCGGTGTCGCTCGACTCCTTGCCCAGGTCGGCGGCGCCGGGGCTGGAGCCGTTGCCGCGTCGGTCGAACAACATCACCCGCACCCCGGTCGCTTCGGCGACCTCGCCGGCCCACGGCAGCCAGTCGCAGATCGTCTGCGACGCGCCGTGCCGCAGCAGCAACCCGATCCGGGCGTCTTCCGGTCCGACCAGGGCGGCGCCGAGGGTGAACCCGTCGGCGCCGGTGACGGTGACACGCTCGGCGTCCGTCGGCACCTCGTCGCATTGCTCGGCCAGCGCCGCCCCCGGGGAGGAGGTGTCGTCGCGGTCCAGGTAGTCCCGGCCGACCCAGCCCGCGACCGCGACCGCGCCGAGCACCGCCACGGTGGCGCCGACGGCGACGCGGCGCGCGTTGGATGTCACCGACCCTCCTCAGCGATGCGGCGGTCGCGCGCGGCCCACTCGATGGCCGGGCAGGTGTCCATCACCATCGCCAGCCCGGCCGCGGTGGCGCGCTGATACGCGGCCGGATCGATGACGCCGAGCTGGAACCACACGCCGTGAGCGCCGATCCGGACCGCCTCGTCGGTGAACTCGCCGGCCGCCTCGGATCTCCGGAACACGTCGACCACGTCGATGCCGAAGGGTACGTCGCCCAGCGTGGCGTACCCCTGTTCACCATCGAGGACCGGCGCGCTCGGATGGATCGGCACGATCCGCTTGCCGCGTGTGCGAAGCAGCGCCGCGATGCGATAGGCCGTACGGCTCGGGTCCCCCGAGAGCCCGACCACCGCCCAGGTATCGCCCTCGTCGAGCATCATGTCGATGGCGGCCTGGTTCTGCCAGGCGGGCCTGGTGGTCATACCGGCAACGGTACGTCGTCGGGGCCGGTCGCCTGGCCTTCTTCACAGGATCGACACGAAGCAGTCCCGGCGAACGGCGCTTGGTTCGGGTCCTACGGCAGTCCGGACGGCGTGCACAGCTTCTTGGGAATGTCTCCGACCTTGTCGCTGATGATGTAGTCGAACATCTGGCGGGATCGGCTCTCGTCCCATTGCACCGACAGATCGGCGATGGGTACGCCGCAGGTGAGGCCCTTCTCGCCGCTGACCCGGGTCATCGCCCAGGCGAAGCGAGCCAGGTCGAAGGGCCCGGTCTCGTCGCTGATCGCGAAGGCACCGGCGCCGGCGTTGGCGACCCGGACATACCGCACGGGGTTGAGCACGGTCCACGGCGAGGCGGCCTTGGATCCGATCGCCGAGACCACCTCGCGCTGATTGCGGGCGCGGCTGATGTCCCCGAGTCGCTGGGTCTTGCGAGTCCGGGCATAGCCGAGGGCGGTCTTGCCGTCGGCGTTCTGGCAGCCCTTCTTGACGTCGAGGTTCGCCAGCGGGTCCTCGAGGCGTCTGCGGGGGCAGATCTCGACGCCGCCCACCGCGTCGACGACGTTGACCAGGCCGCCGAAGCCGATCTCGACGTAGTTGTCGATCCGGATCCCGGTGTTGCGTTCGATGGTCTTCACCAGCAGCTCCGGTCCGCCGTAGGCGAAGGCGGCGTTGATCTTGGTCGTACCGCGCCCGGGGATGTCGACGAGCGAGTCGCGCGGGATCGACATCAGCAGGTTCGGCCCGGAACCGGTGTGCAACAGCATGATCGTGTCGGTGCGCTGTCCGGCGGCATCGCCGGTGCCGAGCTCGCGGCGCTGTTTCTTGTCCAGGCCGGCCCGGGAGTCGCTGCCGACGAGGAGGTACGTCGTGCCGCGCTGGTCACCCGGCCGCTTGCCACTCGGCTCGGCGTCGACCTTGGTGATCCTGGACCACGCCCACCACGGAACGGCGATCAGGAAGACCAGCCACACCAGGAGCAGCAGCCGGATCAGGCCGAAGCGGCGGAAGCGGCGCGCGCGGGGCCGGCCGCCGGTCGTGCTCGGGCCCGGAGCGCCCGGGCCGCGTGGCGGACCGGGCCGGCCGGGTGCCGGCGCGGGCTGGCTGGGCAGGATCCGGGTGGGTTCGGGCGTGCTCGGGGTGACCGGCGGTTGCTGCCCTCGGGGACGGGTCCCGCCGGACCCGCCGGATCGGCCCGACGTACCGGAGGACATCACCTGCGTGGCGTCGGGATCGGCCGCCGGCCGACCGCGCTGGCGCGGTGCCGTGTTGGTGCCGTAGAGCCAGTCGTACTCCGGGGTACCTTCGGCTGGGCGCTGATCGCCGGTCATAGCCGAACGCTATCGGCCATACCAAGGTT
>JBOFLE010000299.1:0-10817 GCA_051657705.1 Nocardioides sp.
ACAGCCAGGAACGTCACCAGCAGCGCCACCTCTGCCGCCACCGCCCAACCGACAGCCGGATTGCCGACTAGCCGCAGCCGCCAGATCGGAACCGACTCGCTGCGACAGGCGAAGGCGTTGGCCATCTGACAGAGCGAGATCGCGGCAAAGGCGGTGCCGGACGCAGTGGCGAGCAGCGGCCCGGACAGTGTCGCGCCCCACACCCAACCGCCGGCGAGGAGAACCGCCGCGAAGGCGGCCATCGAGGCCGCGGCCTCGGTCGCCCCCAGTACGCCGAAGGCCCGGCTCAGCAATCGGCGATCGACGACCGCGCCTCGGTGACGACCCTCCATCACCCGCGCGCTGGCCGGCTCGGCACCGAGGGCCAACGCGGGCAACATGTCCGTGCCGATGTCGAGGGCGAGCACCTGCAGTACTCCGATCGCCAACGGAAAGTGACCCGCGGTAGCGGCCCACAACACGAACGGCGTGAGCTCGGCGACGTTGTCGGTCAGGTGGTAGGTAGGGAACCGGCGCACGTTGCGGAAGGTCGCCCGCCCGAGTTCGACCGCGGCGACGATCGTGTCGAAGTTGTCGTCGAGGAGCACAAGATCCGCAGCCTCCCGGGCCACGTCGCTCCCGCTGCGCCCCATCGCCACACCGACATCCGCCTCGCGAAGCGCGGGAGCGTCGTTCACACCGTCTCCGGTCATGGCGACGACATGCCCGCGGTCGCGCAGCACACGAGCGATCCGAAACTTGTCCGCGGGCGTGACGCGGGCGACGACGACCCCGGCCGGATCATCGAGCACTTCACCCAGTCGGGTGTCGTCCTCCGGCAGGTCGTGACCGGTCAGAACCGCGCCCCCTTCCCGGAGGAGACCGATCTCGCGTCCGATCGCGGCCGCCGTGCTCGGGTGGTCGCCGGTGAGCATGGCAACCCGGATCCCCGCCCTCCGGCACCTGTGCAGAGCGATGTCGACGCCCGGTCGAGGCGGATCCTCGATCCCCAGTAGACCGATCGCTTCGAGGTCGTCCTCCGCCCAGTCCCCCTCTCCCCCCGGCCATTCGCGCCGGGCAACGGCCAGCGTCCGCCTGCCGCGGCCGGTCAGGCGATCGAGGTCCCCGCCGAACGAGGACGGAACCACTCGGCAGTGCCCGAAGACCTGCTCCGGCGCACCGATGACCCACACGGTGCCGCCCACCAGCACCGAACTCATCATCCGATCCGGTGAGAAGGGCCGGCGACGCGGCGCGGACCTCGGGCCCACCGAGACACCGGCGCGCGCGGCGAGCGCGACGATCGCCGCTTCCATCGGGTCTCCCTCGGCGATCCACTCCTCGCCGCCGCGGCCGATCGTGGCAGTCACGCATGCCGCGGCCCCCGCCGCGATCGAGGACACCAGGGTGATCGCGCCCGGTTCGCCTTGGAAGGTTCCCTCCGGGGCGTATCCGCTCCCGGTCACGGTGACCATGCCCTCCCCGGTCGCGACCTCGACGACCGCCATCCGGTTCTGGGTGAGAGTGCCGGTCTTGTCCGAGCAGATGAAGCTGGTCGCGCCCAGGGTCTCGACGGCGTCGAGTCGGCGGACGAGGGCCTGGCGTGCGGCCATCTGCCGGGCGCCGCGGGCGAGGGACAGGGTCACGGTCGGCAGCAATCCCTCCGGGACGAGCGCGACCGCCACGCCGACGGCGAACAGGAAGGCCTGAGTCAGGTCGAGACCCAGCATCACGCCGGTGGCACCCAGGACGCCCCCCGTCGCCAACGCGACGAGTGCGACCACCCTCACCACCGTTGACAGTTGTCGCGACAAGAGACTCGGCGGTCGCTCCGCGCTCGCACTGAGCGCGGCGATACCCGCGAGCGTGGTCCGCGGCCCGGTGGCGACGACGACCGCGACGGCGTCGCCCTGCACGACGAACGTGCCGCCGGTGAGCGACTCTCCGACCGATCGCGTACCGGTCGGCTCTCGCCGGTCATCATGGACTCGTCGACCGACAGGGCATCGGCGGCGATCACGTCCAGGTCCGCGGCGATCCGGTCCCCCGATTCGAGCAGCACCAGGTCGCCGCGCACCAGCTCCGAGGCCTCCGTCAGCACCCGCGATCCGTCTCGAACCACCCGGCAGCGCGCCGGGAGCAGCTGGAGCAGCTCTCTGGTGGACCGGTCCGCCCTGAACTCCTGCCAGAAGGCGAAGGCCGCGTTCAGGATGACGATGACCACGATGGCGGCGGCGAGTTCCGGCGTCCCACCGATCAGGGCGAAACCCGCGGCCACCCAGAGCAGGATCGCGAGCAGATGGGTCAGCTGGGCCACAAACTGGGACAGCATGCTGCGCCGTTTCGCCGGCGGCACCACATTCGGTCCGTCCTGAGCCAGCCTCGATCGGGCCTCATCGCTCAAGAGACCCGCGACCTCGCCCGCGGCCCACCGCTCGGATCGCGCACGCTCGCCCATGCCGGCCACGGTAGGAGGCGTCGGCGCCGTGACCCAGTGACCAAAGTCCCTCGTCGGCGGGATGGATCGCGGTCCGGCGGGCCTGCGCCAGATCCGGCTCCGAGACCGCCGCCGCCGCGGGACTTTGGTTGCTCACGCCAGGGACTACGAGCCCTGTCCGGCCGGTTTCGTGCGAGGTCATCGTAGGAGAATGAAGGGCCAGGGGACCGCGCGGGATCGAGAGTCCGTACGCCAGCCGAGCCTGACTCGGTCGGCCTGGCCGAGTAGACCGCCGCCGCTCGCGGTGGTGTGGGCACTCGTCGCGCTGCTCGCGCTGGCGGCCACGATCGCCGGCCTCGCGCTGGCACGTGACCAGGCCGGGCCGGTGTCCAGGGGAGTGATGGACGGTGGGGGATCAGCCGGGCCGGCGGACGAGCAGGAGTTTCTGCTCACGATGATCGCCCATCACCGCGAGGCGATCGATGCGGCCGAGGAACTGCGGCGATCCGATCGCGCGGAGATGCGTGATCTGGGCGGCGGCATCGTGACGGCACAGACCGCCGAAGTGCGGCAGATGCTGGCCTGGCTCGCTACCTGGTATCCCGACGCCGATCGGCGGGTCGACTACCGGCCCGAAATGCGACCGCTCTCGGACCTGGAGGGCGACGATCTGGACGAGGCCTTCCTCGTCGACATGGTGGGCCACCACATGATGGCCGTGATGATGGCCCGGCACCTGCTGGCATCCGATCGCGCCCGGCATCAGCCGGTCCGGGATCTGGCGCGCTCGATCGTGACCAACCAGAGCGAGGAGATCGCTCTCATGCGGCGCTGGTTGCGTGACTGGTTCGGCCGGGACCCGATGATGATGCCCGGTCCCTGGTGACCCGTCCCGAAATAGCGGCTGACCCGTCCCGTAGTCACGGCCGACCCGTCCCGTAGTAGCGGCCGACCCTCACAGGGACCTCAAGGCGCCCGGGAACCGCTCAAGGATCGCTCGTAGCTGGCCGGCGAACTTGAGCGAGGCGGCGTGCTCGCGTTGCCAGACGTTGCGGCCGAAGATGAGTCCGGTCGCGCCGGCTTCCATCGACTGCCGCGCCTTGGCGAGCATCGTGTCGTCACCGGCTTTGGAGCCGCCGGAGATCAACACCAGCGAGCGGTTGGCAGACCGTACGACGGCACGAACGGCATCCTCGGCGCCGACCTCGGTCCGATACGGCACCGGCACTCCCTCAACCTTCGCCGGGTGTGGAAAGGTGAGCTTCACGACGTCCGCCCCGAGTTCACTGGCTACCCGCGCGGCGTAGTCCACGGCGTAGAAGGAGTCTCGCCCCCCCTTCGCCTCGATCGCCGAGCCGCGCGGATACGCCCACACGATCAGCGGCATTCCCCAACGGACCGCGTCCGCGCGGACTCGGCGGAACTGTGCAAAGTCGGCCTCCTGCGATGGCGTCCCCACGTAGAGGGTGTACCCGACCGCGTCCGCGCCCAGCCGCACCGCATCCTCGACGCTTGCGTTCACCGGCGACAGGGCCGCCGCGTCGGAGGGGATCTCGGTCTTCCCGTTGAGCTTCAGCACCAGCGGGAGCTCTCCGGCGTACTCCCAGAAGAACTTCTCGGCCAGACCGATCTGCAGCGCCACGCCGTTGAAGCCGCCTTCGATGGCGAGGTCGATGACATAGCGGGGATCGGAGGATTGCGGGTTGGCGAAGAAATCACGTGGACCGTGCTCCAGGCCCTGGTCGTAGGGCAGGAACATGGCGGCGCCGTTGCGGCAGCCGTAGTCGAAGAGCAGTCTGGCCAATCGTGTCCGCTTGCCCGACGTGAGGCCGCACTCGGTCAATGGGGCGCGAACCGTGATGACGCTCATGAGCTTCTCCTCGTGGGACGGTCAGGTCGTCGACGACCTTGAGGTTCGTCGCCTCGCCCTCTCAGCATCGAACCCGGCGGACATGGCATCCAGGGTCGAAAGTCATCTCGCCGGAGGCCGCTGGGCTCTGTGGCCCGGCAGCGATCGACGGGGATGCTCTCAAGATGAGCACTCCGACCGGCACCCTCGCGCGCGAGCTGATCCGACTCGCCTGTCACGCACCGAGTGTCTACAACACCCAGCCGTGGTCCTGGCGCCTGCGCGGCGCGGAGACGGTCGAGCTCCGAGCCGACCGGGGTCGCCAACTGACCTCGATCGACCCTCGTGGCCGCGAGTTGGTGATCAGCTGCGGCGCCGCCCTCAACCACCTGATGGTCGCCGGCGACGCCGCCGGGGTGCGCAGCGAGGTAGAGCTGGTACCGGACCGGCACGACCACGATCTACTCGCCCGGATCCACCTCGCGCCCGGCCATGTGACCGATGAAGCGGTTCGGCTGGGGGCCGCTCTGGAGCGGCGAATCACGGACCGCCGGGGCTTCTCCGATTGGGAGGTACCGCTGCCCCGGCTCCGCGACCTGGCGGAAGCGGCCTCCAGTTGGGGAGCCCACGTCATGCCGATCACCGATCCGCTGGCTCGCTACCAGGTCGAAGCACTGTTCCAACAGGCCCGGCGGAGCCAGATCACCGGACACTGGATCGCCCGACGGCAGGTCACCGGGCAACAGGAGCCGTGGACCGAGAACGACGAAGACGCCGCACCCGGGTCTCCACCTGCCTCGCCGGAGAGCCACGACGGCGAGTCCGGCGCCGAACTGCTCCTTATCTTCACCGCGCGCGACGATCAACGGGCCTGGTTGCAGGCCGGGCAAACCCTCAGCGCGCTGTGGATCCTCGCCACCGACCAGCAGTTGGCCTTGCTACCGGAGACCCGACTGATCGAGGTGGACACGGTCAGACGCATGTTGCGGCGGGAGGTCCTCGACGACCTCGGGCGACCGCAACTCGTGGTGCGAGTGGGTTGGCTGCCAATCTCGCGCCCCGCGCTCAGGCCGACCAACCGACGCCCGCTCGATGAAGTGCTCGCCGGCTGAGTCGCGGGCTGACTCGAACACGACTCGCCACTCCGAGACGGACACGGCGCGCCGGACCGCATCGAAGGCGTCGGGGTTCACCGAGAGGGACGTGATTCCGGCCCGCACCAGGTGATCGGCGAAGTCGGGTCGGTTGGACGGCGCCTGGCCGCACAACGACGAGGTGATCCCAGCGGTGCGACACGCGGCGATGATCCGCTCGATGGTGTCGATCACGGCCGGGTCCGCCTCATCGAAGAGTTCGGCGCAGATCTCGGAATCCCGATCTACGCCCAACATCAACTGCGTCAGGTCGTTGCTGCCGATGGAGACGCCCTCGACGCCCAGCCGCGCATAGGTGGGAATCCAGTAGACCACCGACGGCACCTCGGCCATCACCCAAACTCCGATATCAGCGGCCGTAGGATGGTCGCGGACGAGCTTCATGCAGGCCTCCAACTCCCATCCGGTCCGCACGAACGGGAGCATCAGCCGCAGGTTCGGCGTCTCGGCGCGCACCTGGCCGAGCACGTCGAGCTCAAGACGGAACAGGTCCGGCTCGCGGAGGTATCGGTAGCACCCGCGATAGCCGATCATCGGGTTCTCCTCGTGAGGCTCGACCTCACCACCCTTGAGGTGAGCGAACTCGTTGGAACGGAAGTCGATGCTGCGGTACACCACCGGACGCGGATCGAAGGCCCGGGTGATCACCAGGAGGTTCTCGGCAAGCTTGTCGACGAACCGAGCCTGCTCGCCCCGCTGGATCAACCGACGCGGATGGACGCCCTCGAGAGCATCCGCGACCATGAATTCGGCGCGCAATAGGCCGACACCGTCCGCCGGACCGGCCGCGATCTCGACGGCGCGTTCGGCGACGGCGAGGTTCACGTACAGCCGGGTCGCGATCGGAGCCACCCCGGCGGCCGCCGGGGCGCCCGGATGCCCGTGGACCGCTGGATCCGGGTCGGCCTTGGCACCTGCCAGGACCAGGCCCTGGGCGCCGTCGACCGTTACCAGCTCGCCGTCGCGGAGGATCGTGGTCGCCTGGCGGGTCCCGACCACACACGGAACGCCGAGCTCTCGCGAGACGATCGCGGCGTGACAGGTCATCCCTCCGCCATCCGTGACCAGGGCCGCGGCCCGGCGAATCGCCGGCATCCAATCCGGGCTGGTCATCGGCGCCACCAGCACCTCGCCCGGTTGCAGCTCGTCGCGCTGGTCGGGATCGGTCAATACCCGCACCGGCCCGCTGGCCGCGCCCCGGGACGCCGCGAGCCCACGCACCAACGGACGACCGGGCCCCAGCAGATCGGTCACCGCCGTCGGATCGGGGCTGCGTCCGAGTGTGGTGATGGGCCGCGATTGGACCAGCCAGGTCCGCCCCTCCGCCATGGCCCACTCCATGTCCTGGGGGCGGCCGTAGTGCTGCTCGACCACCAGGCAGAGCCGGGCCAGCTCGACCACCTGCGCGTCGTCGAGGGACCTGGCGCCGACGAGCCGGTCGTCCAGGTCGACCGTCTCGTCCCGACCCTGTGCGTCGCGCCTGATCATCCGCCGTTGTCGACCGACGCGGATCGATCGGATCTCGAGTTTGTCCCTGCCCACGACGTAGGTGTCCGGCTCGACCATCCCACTCACGATCGCCTCGCCCAAGCCGCAGACCGCTTCGATCACCAGCTGGTCCCGGCCCGCGGTGGGATCGACGCTGAACATCACCCCGGAGATCTCCGAGTCGACCATCTGCTGGACGATCACCGCGATCACCGGTTCGTCGACCATGCCGTCCTGGGCGCGGTAGGCAACGACCCGGTCGCCGAACAGGGAGATCCAGCATGCCCGGATCCGCGACAACAGCTCATCGATCCCGCTGACGTTGGTAAAGGTCGCGTTCATCCCCGCGAACGACCTGTCACCGGCGTCCTCGGTGGTGCCCGACGAGCGCACGGCCACCCGCACGTCGTCGCCGAACTCCTGGTAGGCCTTGGTCACCGCTTCGGTCAGGGCCGACGGGAACGGGATGTCTCGAATCAGACCGCGTGCCTCGGCCGCGGCCGCCGACAGCGCGGCGGGGCTGTCCGGATCGGTGTAGGCCGCCAGCTCACGCAATCGGGGCCGGGCGCCGGCGGCCTCGATACTCTCGAGATAGGCATCCGCGGTGACCACGAATCCCTTTGGCACCGGGAATCCCGCGCCGGTCAGCTCACCTAGGTTGGCCCCCTTGCCACCGGCGCTGCCCACATCCCCGAGCCGCAGTTCGTCGAACCATGCGATCGTCTTCATTGGTCCAGCCTGCGGGCGCCCGAAGGCCCTCGGCAGGGCCTAAGGTCATCGACACCAAGGGCGCGCCGCCCTCCCGGACGACTCGGAATCGACAGCCAGGCGCATTGGGCTACGCCAGCGCGGTGAGTACTTCTCTCGCGGTCGGCAGCGTGCGGTACCTCGGGCTGTCGAGCGTGGCGCGGATCGTCGCGAGGGCCCGTTCGGATCGCGCGGACCGGACGGAGCGAAGGCCGGGGATCGCTTCTGACCAGGTGCCGCAGGCTTGCTCGATGTGACCCTGCGCCACCTGGGTGGATGCCAGCCAGGAAAGCGCAAGAGCCCGGACCCGGGGATGAGAGCCCGGGTCCCAACGAGCGACGGCGCGTGCATGGAGCGATTCCGCGGTTGCGTGATTGCCGAGGACAGTCCACACCTTCGCCGACTGGCTGTTCACCCGGGCGGCGGTCGAGCCGTTGAGCCTGGCCCAACGGGGGCTGTCACCGGCGTAGTCGGCAGCCGCGAGGTCTTCGGCACGCCGCAGCCACGCCAAGGAACGCCGCCGCTGGCGATCCGCGGCGTACGCACGTGCCCGAGTCAGGGCGAGCAACGAGGAGGTATGCGGATCGAGCTTGCCCCGCGCCCGGTCCCAGGCGGCCTCGGTCAGATCGACGCACCGGTCCGGGCGCCCGATGTCCAACGCGTGGTGGGCAAGGATTCTCAGCACGTAGGAGGCGTGAGCTTGCCCACTGACCCGGTCCGCCTCGGCAGCCAGCCCGAATGCCTGGAGGTAGTACCGCTGGGCAAGGGATTCCCGGCCCGCATCATGCGCCTTCCAGCCACAGAGGTAGGCGGTCTCCGCGGCTGCCGAGAACATCGCGCTCCGCACCGCTTCGTCGGTAAAGACGCCGCGGCAGAGCGCTGAGACATCCTGGGAGAGGTAGGTGACAACGGCTGCCCGGCCGTGCCGGCCTCCCAACTGCTCGTCGGCTGCCGCGAAGGCAGCAGTGAGGCGTCGAACGGCGTCGACATCCGACCGACCGACTCGCACCGGATGGTTCGTGGCCGCGGCCGCCTGCGCCGGGCGTGCCGCGCCGCGGTAGCTCAGCGCCACCGCGACGGACAACACGGAGTAAGCGGCCGACCTCAGGAATGGTCTGCGCGCGAGGTCGGCGGAGGCAAGGTCTGCCACGGTTCGAACTGGATCATCCAGATCGAGCCCCACGTGCTCCTCTTCCGCGGCCGGGAAGCCTAGGTCCGCAACCGTGATTCGGCGGCCCAGCCTTCGAGAGAAGGCCTCCGCGAGGTACGAGCGGGTTCGAGGGGCGGGATTGCTTCCGGCGACCCATTGGGCGACCGAGGACCGGTTGGCGTTGAACCGTCGGTCGCCGGCCTCGTGGGCGACGCAGCGAACTGAGCGGATCAGCGACTCGTAGGTGCAGTCGCTCTCCCGGATCAGATCCCGGAGCCTCGATGCCGGCGGGACGTCCCTCTGGATAACTCTTGGGGCATCGCTACGGGCATCGCCTCCCCCGGCATCGAAGCGGCGCTCGCTCACGCTCTCTCCCCTCACCCGGTGAAGCGGCCCGTGCCGACCTTACTGAACAGGCTAAACGAGTTCCGCTGGGCCGGGGAGCCCGAGACGCGCCCGACGCGACTTCAATGGTCGCAGTGGGACCCGGACCGATCGCCGAATCCCACCCGGGAAGCAGTATTCCGATGACCCGACCAGAAGGACACCACCGTGACCAGGCACACCGACCCGGCGGTGGCTCGCGAGATCCGTGAGTCCTATCGCCACCTACGCCGCGCCGAGATCAAAGAAGCCTCACTGCGCAGGGACACCCGCCGCGGTCTCCGCGACCGGATCCGATGGGCCCGTTGGTACCGCATGCACTACCGACCGGCAGCCGCCCGATTCGACCAGGCCGTGCTCGCTCTCGAAGCCCACCTCGCCGAGCACCACCCGGCCCCGAGTGGACGAGATCTCCTCGACGAGTGCAAGGCCATCCTCTATCCGGACGACGAGGAGACCTGACCGTAGCTACTTTGGGACGGGTCAACCGCTACTAAAGGACGGGTCGGCGGAGCGGGGCATTGTGGTCGTGATCGAAGTGCTCCACATAGGCGTCGGGGCCCGGGAAGACCAGGGTCTCGTGTCCGTTGTCCGACCAGCGCACCTGATACGGCGGGCTGCCATCCGGGTGACGCACCTCGATGATCTCTCCGTCGCGCGAGGGCCCGCCGAGGGTCCTGCTGCGGATCACCAAACGGTCTCCTACCTCGGCGCGCATGGTCACTTCTCGGCGGTGTCGGCGGGACGCCCGTTCGAGCGCTTGATCGGGATCGTTAACGGTGTGGCCTGCTCGATGTCGACCGGCGCCCGCAGCTCCAAGACGCCGTCGGCGTAGGCGGCGGTGATGTCGTCGGCTCGCGTGCCGGTAGGCAGGCGCAGCGATCGACTGAAGGACCCGTAGTGGAACTCGCGATGCTCGCGGTCCCTCTGCTCCTGTCGGCGCTCGCCCCGAATCGTCAGCACGTCGTTGTCGAGAGTGACCTGCAGATCCTTGTCGGGATCGATTCCCGGCACCTCGGCGCGCACCACGTAGACGCCGTCCTCCACGAAGTCCTCGACTCGCACGAACGGCGAGAGTCCGAGCCCGCGCGTGGACAGCGGCGGCTCGGCGTCGAGCCAGTTGAGCATCTCCGCGACGGGGTTCAGCTTGAAACGGGTCAGAGTTGTCATCGATTCCTCCCAATCAGAGCCAGGAGCCGAGTCTGGCTTCTCTCAGCGGCCATCATCTCGGGCCTGTTCGCTGTAGCCCCAGTGTGTACCGGCCGCGACGCCCGCTGAAGGGTCCTTCGTCACCTCTCCTCGGGCCCGTCCCAGCAGGTGGCGGCGAGATCGGCGCCGAGGGACGGGTCGGTCGCTACTACGGGACGGGTCGGTCGCTACTACGGGACGGGTCGGCGGGAGCCGGGCGAGCCGCTGCCCGCACCAGAACCGACAAACCTCAGGGCCGACAAACCTCAGGGCCGGCAAAGGGGACCGGAGACCACGGAGGTCGGGGCTCCGGGCCCGGTCGAAGCAAGGCCGGGGCGACGACACTCGAACCAAAGCCGGAAACCCCGAACCTGGAGGAGCCATGCACGCACTCGTCTACCACGGACCAGGAGAACGCGGCTGGGAGCAGGTGCCCGATCC
>JBOFLE010000300.1:0-4659 GCA_051657705.1 Nocardioides sp.
TCGACGGTCCGCGTTGGGACCTGCTCGCCGCCGCTGGAGCGAACCGGCAGCGCCCGCTATGGGCGTCGACCGGGGTGAAGAATCCGGACTACGACGACACCATGTATGTGGTTGATCTCGCGGTCGGCGGCACCGTGAATACCATGCCGCAGGCCACCCTCGACGCGGTTGCCGACCACGGCGTGGTGCGCGGGGACCGGGTACGCCTGCACTATGCCGACGCACGCCGGGTGATGGCCGACCTCGCCGACGCCGGCATCGACTACGACAAGGTCATCGCGACTCTGATCGCCCAGGGCGTGACGAAGTTCATCGCCGCCTGGGACGACGTACTCGACACCGTGCGCGCCAACCTCGACGCCGCGCGGCGTCCATGAGCCCTGCGCCGACAGGGCCGGTCGACCCCACCGCGACTCCGGCCTGGAAGCGGCTCCGGGAACTCGCCGACGGCTTCCGCCCGGATCTGAGGCAGTGGTTCGGAGCCGACCCCCGTCGAGCCCAGGAGTTCAGCTTCTCGGCGGCCGAGCTGCACGTCGACCTCTCCAAGGGCCTGATCGATCACGACATCCTGGCCGCGCTGCTGGCGCTGTCGGCGGAGGTCGGCCTCGGCGAGCGCCGGGCCGCGATGTTCGCCGGTGAGCCGATCAACGTCTCCGAGGGGCGCGCGGTGCTGCACACCGCCCTGCGGCTGCCGCGCGGGGCCACCCTCGAGGTGGACGGCCGCGACGTGGTCGGCGGCGTGCACGAGGTACTGGACCGCGTCTACGACTTCGCCGAGCGGGTCCGTTCGGGTGCCTGGACCGGAGCCACCGGTGCCCGGATCCGCACGGTGGTCAACATCGGCATCGGCGGTTCCGATCTCGGCCCGGCGATGGCCTGCCAGGCGCTCCGGCCCTATGCCCACGCCGAGCTGGACCTCAGGTTCATCAGCAACATCGACCCGACCGATTGCGCGTTGCAACTCGCCGGGCTCGACCCGGCGACGACGCTGTTCGTCGTCGCGAGCAAGACCTTCGGCACTCTGGAGACGCTCACCAATGCGCGGCTGTGCCGGGCCTGGCTCCTGGACGGTCTCCGCCGGGCCGGTGCCGGCGGAGCCGATGGGGCACTGGTGGCCCGGCACTTCGTCGCGGTGTCGACGGCGTTGCCCAAGGTCGCCGACTTCGGGATCGACCCGGCCAACGCGTTCGGCTTCTGGGATTGGGTCGGCGGGCGGTACTCGGTCGACTCCGCGATCGGCACCTCGCTGGCGATCGCCGTCGGCCCCGAGCACTTCGCCGACTTCCTGGCCGGTATGCACGCGATGGACGAGCACTTCCGGCTGCGCGAGCCGGCGACGAATGTGCCGATGTTGATGGGGCTCCTCAACGTCTGGTACTCCGACTTCCTCGGGGCGCACACCCACGCCGTCCTGCCCTACTCCCAACTGCTCAGCCGGTTCCCGGCGTACCTCCAACAGTTGACGATGGAATCCAACGGAAAATCGGTGCGCTGGGATGGTTCGCCCGTGACCACCGGCACCGGCGAGATCTTCTGGGGCGAGCCCGGAACCAACGGCCAGCACGCCTTCTATCAACTGATCCACCAGGGCACGCGGCTGGTTCCCGCCGACTTCATCGCGTTCGCCGACCCGCCGTACCCCTTGCGCGACGGCGAGGTGGACGTGCACGAGCTGTTCCTCGCCAACTTCTTCGCGCAGACCAAGGCGCTCGCCTTCGGGAAGACGGCCGAGGAGGTCCGTGCCGAAGGCACCCCCGACGACCTCGTCTCGGCCCGGGTGTTCGCCGGCAATCGCCCGACGGCCTCGATCATGGCGCCGGCGCTCACGCCATCCGTGCTCGGTCAGCTGATCGCCCTCTACGAGCACATCACCTTCACCCAGGGCGTGGTCTGGGGCATCGACAGCTTCGACCAGTGGGGCGTCGAACTCGGTAAGCAGCTCGCCCAACGACTCGGTCCGGCGGTGGCCGGGGACGCCGCCACTCTGGCCGAGCAGGACTCCTCCACCCGCGCGCTGATCGACTACTACCGGGGGGCCAGACGATGACCGCCAACCCGCTGCGCGATCCGCAGGACCGCCGGCTCCCGCGCATCGCCGGTCCATGCGGAATCGTGCTCTTCGGCGTCACGGGTGATCTGTCCCGGAAGAAGGTGATGCCCGCGATCTACGACCTGGCCAACCGCGGGCTGTTGCCGCCGGGCTTCTCGCTGGTCGGATTCGCCCGTCGCGACTGGGCGGACCAGGACTTCGCCCAGATCGTGCATGACTCGGTCAAGGCACATGCCCGGACCGAGTTCCGCGAGGAGGTCTGGCAGCAACTGGCCGAGGGCTTCCGTTTCGTTCCCGGCGAGTTCGCCGACGACGAGGCGTTTCGCCGCCTCCGGGAGACCATCGACGAGCTCGACCGGCTCCGCGGCACTCGTGGCAACCAGGCCTTCTACCTGTCGATCCCGCCGAGGTTCTTCGGCGATGTCGTCGAACAGTTGTCCGCCCACCAGTTGGCCGACGGGGGCGACGGTTCGTGGCGGCGAGTGATCATCGAGAAACCGTTCGGCAGCGATCTCGCCACCGCGCGCGCTCTCAACGACATCCTGGCGAGGGTGTTCCCCCCGCGCTCGGTGTTCCGAATCGACCACTACCTCGGCAAGGAGACCGTCCAGAACATCCTCGCCATGCGCTTTGCCAACGAGATGTTCGAACCGCTGTGGAACGCGAAGTACGTGGACCATGTCCAGATCACCATGGCCGAGGACATCGGCATCGGCGGTCGCGCGGGCTACTACGACGGCATCGGCGCCGCCCGTGATGTCATCCAGAACCACCTGCTGCAGCTCATGGCGCTGGTGGCGATGGAGGAACCGACATCGTTCGAGGCCGACAGCCTGTTCCAGGAGAAGCTCAAGGTGTTGTCGGCGGTGAAGCCACCCTGGCGGCCCGACCTCGCCACGGCACGCGGGCGATACGCCCCCGGCTGGGCGGGAGGCATCGAGGTCGGCGGATACCTCGACGAGGAGGGCATCGCCGCGAACTCGACGACGGAGACCTACGCCGCGATCAGGCTGGAGATCGACAACCGCCGGTGGGCGGGGGTGCCGTTCTACCTGCGGACCGGCAAGCGCCTGGCCCGCCGCGTGACCGAGGTGGCGGTGGTGTTCAAACGGGCTCCGCACCTGCCGTTCATGGCGTCGTCCACCGAGGACCTGACCCAGAACGCACTGGTCGTCAGGGTGCAGCCGGACGAGGGACTGACGCTTCGGTTCGGGGCGAAGGTGCCCGGAACCGCGATGGAGATCCGTGACGTGAACATGGACTTCGCCTACGGGGGATCCTTCACCGAGGCTTCCCCGGAAGCCTACGAGCGCCTCATTCTCGACGTACTCCTCGGCGATCCCCCGTTGTTCCCCCGCCACCAGGAGGTCGAGGCCTCGTGGCGGATCCTGGATCCGATCATCGAGCACTGGGCTCGCAAGGGCGTTCCGGACGACTACCTCTCCGGAACCTGGGGGCCGGCGTCGGCCGATGCGCTGCTGGCGCGTGACGGGCGCACCTGGAGGCGGCCGTGATCGAATTGATCGACACCGACGCCGCGGAGATCGCGGCCCAATTTGTCCGAGCCCGGCGCCGGGCCGGCAGCCCGGCGATGGGCATGGTCATGACGATGATCGTGGTCGTCGACGAGGACGGCTCGGCCGCGGCCATGAAGGTCGCGAAGGCGGCCTCGCGGGAGCATCCGGCGCGCGTGCTCGGGGTGATCCTGGGCACCGGCCGCGGCTCGTCGCACATCGCCGCTCAGGTCGGAACCGGCGAGGGCTGGGGCGGGGAGACCGCCCTGATCCGACTTGCCGGGCCGGTCGTCAAGCACCCCGATTCCGTCGTGCTTCCACTGCTGCTCCCCGACTCCCCCGTCGCGATCTGGTGGCCGGCAGATCACCCCGCCGATCCGGCCCTCGATCCGCTCGGTCGCCTTGCCAGACGCCGGATCACCGATAGCGCGTTCGTCTCGCGAGGCAAGGTCAAGGCACTGCACTCACAGTGTTCGGTATACGCACCGGGCAACACCGACCTGGCCTGGACCCGGATCACCTCCTGGCGTGCCTTGCTCGCCGCCGCGCTCGATCAACATCAGCCTGCCACCGACGGCAAGGTGCGATCGGCCGATGTCACCGCGGAGCGGATCAGCCCGAGCGCGGACCTCTTGGTGGCCTGGCTCAGCGACCGGCTCCGGGTACCGGTCCGCCGGCGGGTGTCGGACGGACCCGGCATCACCCGCGTCGCGCTCGAGACCAAGTCCGGCCCGATCGGCGTCGCCCGCACCGACGGCAAGCTGGCCACGCTGAGCTCGCCCGGGCAGCCGGACCGGCCGGTCGCCCTCAAGCGCCGCGAGCTTCCCGAACTCCTGGCCGAGGAGCTACGCCGGCTCGACGAGGACGACATCTACGCCGCGACCACTCGCCGGTTGCTCCGGCTGGAGACGAACCGGTGAGGTACGCCGTGCCCGACGTACGGGTGGAACCGGATCGATCCGCCTTGGTACGGACAGTGGCGGCGCGCTTGGCGCGTCACCTGGCCGGAGCCCAGGACGACGGCCGGACGATCCACCTCGGACTGACCGGCGGGACGGTCGCCACGGAGATCTATGCGGAGGTCGCCCGCCTGTG
>JBOFLE010000301.1:0-1681 GCA_051657705.1 Nocardioides sp.
CCGGCCCCCAGAAGTCGTAGCGGCCGTCGTGGCTCAGCAGCGTGTCCAGGCAGCTCGCCTCCGGCCGGCCGTCGTCGTCCATCAGCCAGATCAGATCGGCGTCGCGCCGCATCGCCCACTCCACGCCGGTATGGAACCCACCGGCGCCACCGGTGTTGGTCGGCAACGTACGAGCCCGGATCGTCGGGCCGTCCGCCTCCTGGTCTCGCAGCCAGGCGCCGGTTCCGTCCGTCGACGCGTTGTCGATGACCAGGATCTCGGCCACCCCGTCGATATCGCGCAACTCCCCCAGGAGGCGCCGGAGGAGGTCCAGCCGGTTGAAGGTGACGACCACGGCCACCACGCGACGTACGCCGCCCGCCCCCTCGCCTCTCACGCGCGCAGCCTAGCCTCCCGCGCGAGCGACCAGCGGGGAGGTCGAAGCCGCTTGGGAGGAGGAGTTCTGCGTGCGACCTCCTTTCCGCACACAGGTCGCGCGAACTCCGCACAGCGATACGTCGGGTCGCCGACCAGGGAGGGGGCGGTTTCATCGACGCGACCGCCGTCGTGAGTTCTGGGAATGCGGCGGGAGGCGGTCAGGTGGGTGTGTCGGAATGGATCGTTTGGTGACAACATCTGTCATGCCCCAGTTCTAGGGCACCAAGCCCTACGGGTTTCGTATACACAAATCGGATCTTTTCGTATACGGTAAGAACATGGGTGAGCATCTACTACACGGCCAGTCCGTAGCCGATGAGCAAATCCAGGCATGGGCTGATGAGGCCGAGGCTGGCTATGACCTGTCCAAGCTCCCGAAGCCACGTCGCGGCCGCCCACCCGTGGGTGACGGTCCAGGCGTGGTCGTGCCAGTACGACTCGACGCAACCACCATCGCCGCGCTGACCGAACGAGCCGAGGCCGAAGGCATCGCTACCCGCTCCGACGCGATCCGGGCAGCAGTGCGCGCGTGGACGCACGTTGCCTGACCTGCACTCAGCCGCCCGAAAGCACTACCGACGCGACCGGCTCGATGACTCCGCCGTCATCTTACGCCGCCGCGCACGTGCTGCACTCGCGGCCGCTCGACGACGATGACGATGACGACCCTCGTCGCTGGCTCTTCATCGGCACCGACCCCGCGGGCCGCCTCCTTGAACTCGTTGCCCTGATCTACGACGACGGCTACGAGCTGATCATCCACGCCATGAAAGCCCGCACTCGGTACCTTGACGAAATCTGATCATGCGCCTGCCGCTACGTATGGGAAGGATCGGCCGGCCTGGTCGGAGCGCCCTCGCCAAGACTGGGGCCTTACCCCGACCTCGTCGCCGCCCTTGGTCAGTGCGTATGCAGCTTGTCGCCGGCGCGGGTCAGCAACTGGCGCCGAGATCCTCGGCCTGGTTGGCGGCGTAGCCCGCTCGTCTCGAACCCAGCGAGGCGCCGGTCACCACACCGTCGGCGGCACTCGGCCGGGATGCCTCGGTCCCCCGCTCCGACTCCCCGGCAGCTTCCCGGACAGGCTCCGGGGACGAATCCCGCGACGGTCGCCGGGTCTCGGCACGACCGACCGCGGCCGCGACCTTGTCGTGGATCTTCCGGTAGTCCGGGTTCGTGGTGTCGATGGCGGGCGGGACCAACCCGAGCGTGGAGATCTTCTGCTCCCTGGCCCGCAGGGCCAAGGCGAGGAATCGGTCCAGTTCCC
>JBOFLE010000302.1:0-1447 GCA_051657705.1 Nocardioides sp.
GGATGTACCAGCGGTTGGGTTTCGACGTCGGTGACCGGGTGTTCCGCGACCTCGTCCTGGCCCGGGTGGTGGAGCCGACCTCGCTGCTGGATGCGGGGCGGGTCCTGACCGATCTGGGGGTGAAACCGGCCAGTTACGCGACGATGAAGCGGACCCTGACGCGGGCGGCCAAGGCCGGGTACCGGGAGAAGATCGCGGCCGCCTGCTACGAGCACGCCTCCACAGCAGGGGATCTGTCGCTGGTGCTGTACGACTGCACGACCCTGTACTTCGAGGCCGAGAAGGAGGACGACCTGCGCAAGGTCGGCTACTCCAAGGAGCGCCGGGTCGACCCGCAGGTCGTGGTCGGGCTGCTGGTGGATCGGGCCGGGTTCCCGCTGCAGGTCGGGTGCTTCGAGGGCAACAAGGCCGAGACCGCCACGATCCTGCCCGTGGTCAAGGCGTTCCAGACCCGGCACGGCATCGAGGGCATGGTTGTCGTCGCCGACGCCGGGATGCTGTCCGCGGCCAACCTCAAAGCGCTAGACGAGGCGCACCTGCGGTTCATCGTCGGCTCGCGGGTGACCAAGGCCCCGAACGACCTGGCCTCGCACTTCCGCTGGCACGGCGACGCCTTCACCGACGGGCAGACCATCGACACCCTCACCCCCAGGCACGCCGGCCGCAAGAGCGAGAACGACCCGATGCTCAAGGCCGAACCGACCTGGACCCCCGACCAGCATCCGGGGTCATGGCGGGCGGTGTGGGCATACTCGGCAAAGCGCGCCGCCCGCGACGCCACAACGCTGACCTTGCAGGAGAACCGCGCCAAGGCCGTGGTGGCCGGGGACAAGGCCGCCCGCACCCCGCGGTTCGTCACAACCAGCAACGGCACCGCGACCCTGGATAGCGCCTCGTTGGCCCGGGCCAGGCGGCTGCAGGGCCTGAAGGGGTACGTCACCAACATCCCCGCCGAGCTGATGCCCGCCGGTGAGGTCATCGCCTCCTACCACTCGCTGTGGCAGGTCGAGGCCTCGTTTCGGATGTCAAAGACTGACCTGCGCGCCCGGCCGATGTTCCACCACACCCGCGACGCGATCGAGGCCCACCTGACCATCGTGTTCACCGCGCTAGCCCTGGCCCGCGAGGTCCAGAACCGCACCGGCCTGTCCATCCGCAACGTCATCAGGCAACTGCGGCCGCTGCGATCGGCGACCATCCTCGCCAACGGGCGGACACACAAGATCCCCACTCACGTCCCGGACGAGCAGCAAGCCCTGATCGACGACCTCCGCCAAAGCGGGGCACTAAGCAAATGAGCCAAGTCGGGAGGATGTCAGCGAACTCGATGCCGAACTCGACCTCTTGGCCACCTGGCTTGCCCTCCCCGCGGTGACGTCATAGTCGGCGCCAGGTACGTCGGCGGTTACGGGTCACCGAGTGTCTCCCAGTGCAGGGCGTCCACGGT
>JBOFLE010000303.1:0-1408 GCA_051657705.1 Nocardioides sp.
TGCGGTGCAAGAATGCAGCTATGTCGCGCAGCAGTTCCTTCGTGTCCACAACGATCCCCTACGTCAACGCCCGCCCCCACCTCGGCCACGCCCTTGAGTTCGTTCAGGCCGACTGCATCGCGCGCTACCTCCGGATGAGGGGGGACGACGTGTGGTTCAGCACTGGCAGCGATGAAAACAGCCTGAAGAATGTGCTGGCGGCCGAAGAGCGGGGGGTTGCGACAGCGGAACTGGTCGCCGAGAACGCCGCAGCGTTCAGTGACATGCTGGACCTTCTGGGCATGGTGGCGTCTATCTTCATACGTACTAGCATCGACCCTCGACACGAGGCCGGCGCCGTGGAAATCTGGCGCCGGATGGCTGAGCAGGACGACATCTACTCACGGGACTACCAGGGACTCTACTGCATCGGGTGCGAGCAGTTCTACGCCGAAGACGAGTTGGTCGACGGCACCTGCCCCGAGCATTTCACCGTGCCGGAGGTGGTGCGTGAAACCAATTACTTCTTCCGGCTCTCGCGCTACCAGGACCGTCTCCGCGAGATAATCGAGTCGGGCGAGCTGACCGTAGTCCCTGCCTCGCGGCAGAACGAGGTGCTCCGCTTTATTGAGAGCGGACTCCAGGACATCAGCATCTCGCGGTCGGCGGCGCGGGCCCGAGGGTGGGGCATCGACGTCCCGGGTGACCCGTCACAGGTGATGTATGTCTGGATCGATGCACTCACGAACTACATCAATGGACTCGGCTTCGCGGAGAACGACCCGCAGTACGCTCGAAGCTGGGTCGAGGCCGAGCGACGCGTGCACGTGGTAGGCAAGGGCGTGACCCGATTCCATGCGGTTTACTGGCCTGCGATGCTGATGTCCGCAGGCGTCCCGCTCCCGACTCACGTCGTCGTGCACGGCTACATCACCCAGAACGGGCGCAAGTTGAGCAAGAGCTCCGGTGAGGTGATCGACCCAGCTGAACTCGTGGCCGACTACGGCGTTGACCCGGTGCGCTACGCACTCCTCGCGGACGTCTCGACCTTCGGCGACGGCGATCTAAGCACTGAGCGGTTGGTCGGACGTAACAACGCCGACCTCGCCAACGGGCTCGGAAACCTGGTGAGCCGTTGCGGGAGTATGGTCGATCGCTACTTTGCGGGGTCAACACCAGCGATCAAGGCGCCACCGGGGGTGGCTGAGGCCGCCCTCGCGGACGCGGTCGCGGCGGCGACAGCCGGAGCTGGCGGAAGCCTCGACGATTTCGACCTTCGTGCCGCGCTGACAGAGATTTGGGAACTCGTGCGTCACGCCAACGGCTACGTGAGCGAGCGCGCCCCCTGGCAGCTAGCAAAGGAGGACGACATCGACTCCCTGGCGACTGTCCTACACCACCTAGTGGCCGCCGTGCGCCAGCTCGGCGC
>JBOFLE010000304.1:0-15227 GCA_051657705.1 Nocardioides sp.
AGCCGTGCCTTGAGCCCGTCCAGGCTGTCGCCGAACCTTCCCGTGACCTGATAGTCGCTCGCGAACTCACCGAACGCCGCCCGCAACGGCGCCGGCCCTCGCTCGGCAAGCGCCGCGAGGCCCTCGGGCAGCGACATCCCGGCCCGAACCGCGCTGGCCAGGTTGTCCACAGCCTCGGGCCACACCTCGGCGAACTCCCGTTGCCGGCGCCGGGCACGGCCGGCGACGATCGCCATCGGCAGGTAGCTCGCCAGCGAGCCGAACACCAATGCCACCGGAGTCGTCTGGGAGATCAACTGCACCACGAGGCCCGTTGCCGCGCCCACGCCCACGCACAGTCCGATGAAGCTGGGGACCGACACCGAGCCGAGACCGGCCCGCGCCAGCAGCTGGCCCAACACCCGCCGCGACCAGGAGGCCTCCTGCGGAACCGAAGGAGCGCGCGGCACAGCGAAAGCCGACCAGATCAATACCAGCCCGACGCCCGACACGAGCCCGATCAGCGCGCCCATCAGCCGGACCCGGCCAGCATGGCGTGAACGTCCACGCCGATCCGTTCGAAACGCTCGGGTCGGGCCGGCATTCCGCTGGCGCGGCGCAGCTCCCCGGCTGTCCGCTCGTAGATGGGCGCGGCCTCGATGATGTCGTTCTCGACTCGGCCCGGCACGGCGGTGATCTCGTTCACGCGGCGCACGCCGTGCGCGTCGATGCCGAGATGCAGCACCAGGTCGATCGAACTGGCCACGGTCGGGACGACGAAGCCGGCCGCGATGTTCTCCCCGGCGAGAAGCGGCAGCGTGCACATCTTGACCAGCGCCTCCCGGGCGCTGTTGGCGTGAATGGTGCACATCCCCGGGAGCCCCGCGTTGAGCGCGAGCAGGAGATCCAGACACTCCTCGGAACGAACCTCGCCGACCACGATTCGGCTCGGCCGCATCCGTAGGGACTCCTTGACCAGCTCACGCAGCCGGATCTCACCAGTGCCTTCCAACCCGGCCTGCCGGGTCTGCATCGGCACCCAATCCGGGTGTTCGAACTTCAGTTCGAAAACCTCTTCAACCGAGACCACCCGCTCGCCGCCCGGGATCGCGGCGGCCAGGCAGTTCAGCATGGTCGTCTTTCCCGCCTGCGTTCCCCCGGCAACGAGAATGTTCAACCCGGCACGCACCGAGGCATCCAGAAAGTCCGCGGCCGGGCGAGTGACGCTACCCAACTCGACCAGGTCGGCCAGCCGCGCGGCCTTCAACACGAACTTGCGGATGTTGACCGCGGAGAACCCCCGCGCGATGCCGGCGAGCACCACGTGAAGACGATGCCCGCCGGGCAACATCGCGTCCACGAACGGCTGACTCACATCCACCCGACGCCCGCTGGACTTGAGCATCCGCTCGACAAGCTCGGTGACCTCGACCGGAGTCAACATCACATTGGTCAGCTCATGGCGACCATTGCGCGCCACGAACACCCGGGTCGGCTGGTTGATCCAAATCTCCTCGACGCGAGGATCGTCCAGGAACTCCTGCACCGGTCCGAAACCCGACACCCGAGCCACCAACTCACCGACCAACCGGGACGGATCGGCGACCGGCACCACCTCACCGGTCAGACTTCGCTCGTCGTGGGCTCGCACCACATCCTCGGCGATCCGGCGCACCACCCCGCTCTCACGCTGCGGATCGATCCCAGCCTCTCGAACCCCCTCCCGCACCAACGCGTCGAGCTCGTCAACGAGCAGACCGTCAGCCTCGACAGTCGCCACGATCGCCTACCCCCCAATCCCGAGCATCGGTATCCCCTCGACGGTTCGCCCTAGCAGTAAACCCGGACCGCGCGGGCTTGACCAGCCCCTTTTCCCGGACCTGTGCATATCTCGGGCTGACTCGGTCCGACCCGGCGTCGATTTCGGGTGAGCCGCGCACCTCACAGGACAGGTCGGTACGACGCGACTCAAGGTGCCGCTCGGTCGGGAGCACGCTCAAGCGGCAGTGATCGTGTGGGGGCGTCTCATTCTGTCGTGGCAAATACGACCAAGTTGTTCGTGTAGCGTCCCTCGGTGCGGTCGTAGGCGCCCGCGCAGGTGATCATCCGGAGTTCAGCATGCTCAGTGTCGGCGTAGACCTGTCTGCTCGGGAACCGGCCCTGTGGATATTGCTTCACGCGGGTCACCTGGAAGCGCACCACGGTTCGGTCCGTCCGGTGGATCACGATGCGGTCACCCGGCCTGACTCTTGAGAGCGCCGCGAACACATCGGGACCCGCACGGGAATCGAGATGACCAGCGATGACCGCCGCGCCCGACTCACCCGGCTCAGGCCCGTCGGAGTACCAGCCGGCACGGCCGTATGCGGGTGGCGTCAGGACTCCATCCGAGTCCAGCTCAAGGGGGTCCAGCCGTGCGTCAATCCCCCGGGCCGGCACGCTGACCGACTCCGGCGGCGCGACCGCCATGGGTGTCGGTGCGTCGACTGACGCACCGACACCTATCCGCCGGGTGCGATCGGGGTCAGCGCCACCGACCGGAGCGCAGCCGGTCGCCAGCGACCCGAGCGCAATGACCACCAACACGGACCTCATCGTCCGCCCCGCGGCCATGAGGCGCTGCCGAGTCCTCACCGAACCCGATCGGCGAGGCCACCGCCGCCGGTGTCAACGCCGCCCTCGGGGACGACGCCATCGTCGACGTCGTCGTCATCGGAGTCGCTGTTCGAACCGTCATCGTCCTGCTCACCATCGTCCTGCTCACCATCGTCCTGCTCACCGCCGTCGTCCAGGCTGACCAACGACGTGGCCGGGCCGATCGACGCGGATACAGCACTCGGAGAGTGCAGCGCGAGCCCGAGCACCAGGCCGAGGACCAACGTGATCAGCACGCGCATCAGTAGTGACACCATCACAACCTCCTGTAGTGAACGCCGGTACGAAAGTCCGCACCGACACCCCCATCGTCCGAGGCAATAGTGAGAGGGTGGTGAGCCCTCGATGAGAAGTGCGTGGTCCAGGCGACGACCAGGCAGGATGGCCGATCCCCTGCTCGAAGGCCGGCGCTCGGCGGGCGACCGTCTCACCCAACATCTACCTCGCCACGAGTCACTCCCGCGCGCAGCACTTCCTAGACGATCCCAGTACCGGCCCACTGAGCCGGCAAGGCTGCCTCCGATGGCAGACATGAGAGTCCTCTCATGATGGGTTCATGAGTACCTCACCGCAGGCGGTCATCATCGTAGTCGTCATGGAATCGACCGAAGGAGTCCCACGATGACCCCCATCAGAATCGCCACCACCGCAGTCGCCGGACTGGTGACCACGGGCCTGATAGCGCTACCAGTCGCGGCATCGTCCGATCAGGCAGCCAAGCGTGACGAGGATGCCCCGGATCTGGTGCTCGTCGCCGATGAGGACGACGACGACACCAACGCCCGCGACGGCGCGAGCCGCGACACCACCAACACCCGCACCAGCAGGGAAAGTCGCGACCACACCAATAGCCGGGTGACCGCAGTGAGCCGGGACCGGGATCGCAGCCGTGGCGACAGGACCCGCGACTGGACCCGGGACGGTCAGGGTGACCGCACCCGCGACTGGTCGGCCAACAAGACCAACGACCGGTCGCGCAACGACACCCGCTGACCCCGCGTGCCCGACGGAGGTTGACCTATGGGAAACAAGGACCGCTGGGACTTTGCCGATGGCGAGGTCATCACCCCTGAACTCACCGCTGTTCGCCTATTGGGCGGAGGCTCGTCCTACGAGGCATGGTTGGCCTTCGACGAGATTGCCTACGCTCTCGTGGTGGTGAAGGTGGTGCGGCCAAGCCTGGTGGAGGACCCAGCGGTCCTACGCGGCGTCAGGCGCGAAGCGGCCATGCTCGCTCGGGCCAACCATCCGGTGGTCGTGCGTGGACTGCGCCACGTGGCGGGCGGCGAACGCCCACATGTGGTGTTGGAGAATGTCGACGGCCCCCGACTGTCCACGCTGATCCGACGCTACGGGCCGCTACAGGAACAGCAATACCTCCCGTTGGCCCTCGACATCGCTTCCGCACTGGAGTTCTTCCGCAACGTCGATGTGGTCCACCTCGACATCAAGCCGAGCAACATCATCATGGGAGCGCCAGCTCGCCTCATCGACTTCTCGGTGGCTCGCACCGGAGAACGAGCGCGAGCCCTGACCAAGCCGATCGGCACCGACTTCTACATGAGCCCCGAGCAGGCCGACGCTGGGCGCCTTGGCGGCCCCCGGCCGGCCAGCGACGTGTGGGGACTCGGCGCGACCCTGTTCGAAGCCGTAGCGGGATACCGTCCGTTCGAGGACGACAATCAGGACGACGACAACCTGGAAGGCGCCTATCCCCAGCTCACCGAGGCACCGCGGTCCCTTCCGGACGGCATCCCTGCCGAAGTGGCCAAGGCGGTGTATGCCGCATTGGACCCGATCCCGGAGAACAGACCGTTGCCACGAGAGTTCTCCCAGGCACTGCAACCGGTGCTGGAGCGTCAGCCTGCGGTCCGGCTGACCTCGAAACTACAGCTGTGAGCGATGCCTCCGCTTCCGAAGCAGAGGCATCGCTCACGCCTCGAAGCGGTACCCCATCCCGCGCAGAGTCGTAATCGTATCTGGGCCGAGCTTCTTGCGCAGGTAGCCGACATACACGTCAACGACGTTGGACGACGGATCGAAGTCGTAGTCCCACACCTGGTCGAGCAACTGCTCCCGGGACAGCAGTTGCCCGGCGTTGAGCATGAACGTCTCCGCCAGTGCGAACTCGCGGGCGGACAAGTCAACCTCGTGCCCGTCCGCGGTCGCTCGCCGGGTCCGCAGGTCGAGGACGACTCTCCCAACCGCGAGCGTGTCTCGAGGGCCCGGCGACCCGTTCTCCGCCGGCCGCAGCCGCAGCCGCACCCGCGCTAGCAGCTCCACGAAGCGGAACGGCTTGGACATGTAGTCATCCGCACCTCCCTCCAGTGCGCTCACGGTGTCGGTAATCGAGTCCCTCGCGGTCAGCACGACCACCGGCATACGCGACCCCTGTGCCCGCAACTGATCGAGCAATTCGTAGCCGTCCAGTCTCGGCAGGCCGATGTCGAGCACCAGCAGGTCGAAGCCGCCGGAGAGGGCTAGGTCCAAGCCGTGGAGGCCGTCCGACGCCACCGTCGTCTGATGACCCTCGGCACCCAAGCCTTTCGCGACGAACGAGGCGATCCGGGCCTCGTCCTCGATGATCAAGATCCGAGCCACTGCCGTCCTCCATCCGGGAGCGAGATAGCAAAGACGGAACCGCCGCCCGGGGCGTCGCTGACGTCCACGGAGCCGCCATGCCGCTCCGCGATCGCGGCGACGATCGATAGGCCTAGGCCGAAGCCCTCGTCCCCAGCTCGGGATCGCGACCTCCCGAAACGCTCGAAGATCCGCTGACGATCCGCCTCCGGCACTCCGTCGCCGGAATCGCGCACCCAGATCCGACATCCGACGTCAGTGACGGCCGAACCCACCGCGATCACGTCGCCCGGATCGGTGTGCTTGACCGCATTGTCGACTAGTTGCAGAACGGCCTGGGTGATCCGCTGGGTATCCAGTACGACCGCGCCATCACCGGTGCCGTCCAGCTGCCAGCCACGCTCCCCCAGGCCGCGTCCCTTCGCCAGCAGCGCCCGAGTGAGTCTGTCAAGATCGGATGGCGCCAGAGCAAGGAAGTCGGGCCGGCGAGCCTTCGCGAGCATCATCAGGTCGTTCACGAGTCGCGACATCCGGTCGATCTCCTCGAGCAACAACTCCTTGGTCTCGTAGAGCTCCTCCGGGTTCTCCAGGTCCGCGAGCTCCAGGTGCCCGCTGAGCACGGTGAGGGGCGTGCGCAACTCATGGCCGGCAGCGTCGAGGAACAATCGTTGGTCAGCGAAGGCCGCCTCCAAACGGGCGAGCATGCCGTTGACCGTCCGGGTGAGGGCTGTGATGTCGTCGTTGCCCGTCTCAGGCAGGCGTTGGGAGAGATCGGTGGCACTGATCTCCTCGGCGGTCTCGCGCAACACCCGCAGCGGCGCCAGCAGCTGGGCGGACTGCCAGGCCGCCAGTGCCGTGATGATTCCCAGCGACAGCAGGGCCATCGCGGCGTAGGTCTGCATGGTTCGGTTGAGTTCGGCGTACTCGCTATCGATGAAGTGCACTCCGATCAGGGCTCCGGAATCGCCGCCCGTCTCCATCCGTACCGGGAGCGCTGCCAGCCAGACCTCGCCGAACTCTCCGGCATCGATCTTCTTGGTGCCCCCGGAGTCCGCCACGTCGTCGATCGCAGCCGCGACCGCCGGCTCACGCAGTACGCCTTGACCGTTGACGTGCAGGGTCCGCTCCCGCGGGCGTCCGCCCGCATAGGCGACCAACATCTCATCCTCGTCGGGAACGTTGCGCTCCAGGAACGTCCTCAGCAGTGCCTCGATGTCGACGAGGGCGCGGTCGCTCTCACTGTCATTGCGATCCTCCACGAGCTTCTCGAACTCCGCCTGCTCCTGTTCGATCTGGGCGGTCACGTCGCGTTCCAGGCGTGAGGACTCCAAGGCGTAGACCAGGATCCCGGCCGAGGCCAAGCCGGCGGCAGTGAGGAGCGCGAGAACGGCAGTGATCCGGGTACGCACCGGGATCTGAGCGAGGCGGCGATGGAACCGCGGGTAGTTCGAGCGCGACGACTCAGTCGTCGCCGGCGTCGTCGTCGGAGTCGTCATCGATGTCATCGACATCATCCCCTCCGACCCGCGTGGGTGCGGGGCTGACCACTCGCGCGTCCTCATCGTCACGGTCTTTCTCACGGTCGCGATGGTCACGGTCTTTCTCACGGTCGCGCCTACCGGGCGATTCGGCGCGCTCACTTTCTCGAACCTTGTCGCTTGCGTCGCCGCCAACGGTGCCCCCAGGCCTTTCTTCGAGGACAATTGGTTTCTGGGGCCCCGGGACATCCCCAGTCAAGGACAGGGCAAACCCGCCAAGGTAGGCCGCCATCGGCAGGGCCACCACTAGGCCGAGAACTACCCTTCCATGGGATCGCACTCCATTATTCTATGCGAGCGCCGTGGGTGGTCGGTGAGACGAGGATGAGAGCCCTCTCATCGACGGCGGCTCGCTATCCTTGTAGCGCCAGCGCCAGTAGCGGGCGGTTGTTGAGCTTCTAGGGGCCCGTAAACGGCACGCGGCCGGTTGTCGAGTTGCGGGACGGCTTTCTTGGCTCCGAGCTCCCCTTGGAGGTATTGATGGGTCACGGTCGGGCTGGAATGTCCGAGCCACCTGGTGATCTTGGCAAGGTCCGTGTACGAGTTCGGCGTGACGATCGTTGCCGTCGGCGATCCTGACCAGTCGATCTACGGATTCCGATCAGATGTACCGGCCGACATTGCCACCTTCTTGGGGCAAGCTCGTAGGGGGAGCGTCTCAACGGGACTTCCACTCGTCTTCGGCGACCTACGCAGCCGTCGATAGCCCGAACGGGATCCGAACGCGTCGGTGGTACCGGCCGACACGTCGCCGTCGAATCGTCCGTAGTTCTGTTGCCGTACCGCCGTCGCCAGAGCCTTCCCCAGCTACTCGCCTGCGTCATCGACTCACGCGACTGTCCAAGGCGGACAGTCGACGTGCTGACTTCCTGATGCCCGAAGTCCCGTCGTGTTTCGCAGGCCGAGCAACATTCCGGCACCGACCAGTCCCTTTGCCGGACCTGTGTATATCTCGGCGCAACTCGGTCCGACCCGAGTGGCCAGGCGTCGATTTCGGGTGAGCCGCGCGCCTCACAGGACAGGTCGGTACGACGTGGATCGAGTGGGCGCTCAGCCGGGAGCGCGCTCGAGCGGCAGGGTGGTGCAGCGAAATGACCCCGGGAGCCGGGTGATCTCGGAATAGTCCAGCAGGATGGGATTGAGGCCGTTGTCCCGCAACACGTTCGCAAGCCGCTCGGCACGCGCGTCCATGATCACATCGCCGTTGCCGATTCCGAGCGTGTTGATATGGATATCCCTCGTCTCGTGGGGTGTAGCGTCGATGAGCTGGAAGTTCTGCTCGAGCCACGTCAGGCTCTTCTTCTCGAAACTCTGCCGCGAGATCACCGCGAGGTCCGGCGCAACCAGGTTGAGCTTCGTGTCGAGGTGGATCACGCCGCGGGATCTGAACGCGAGAGGCACGACCTGGCGGGTGCTGCCCACGAGGGCGAGAGCCGCCTCCAGAGAGGTGATGCCGGCCTCGTTCGTGGCTTCGCCCAGACCGACCAGCACGCGACCCGGGGCGAGCATCACGTCGCCGCCTTCAATAGTCCCCGCATCGAGCCGTTCGACCCTGGAGAAGCGTGCCAGCCACGGTTCGAGCGCGACGACTTCTTGCTCGCGGATGCGCGTGCCCATCCGCGAGACGAAGAAAGTGTCGTCGATCGCGAAGCCTACGTCGCGGGTGTAGTGAGCTCCGGACGCCGGGATGGGGGCCTCGAGGATCACCCGCACCCCACGGGCCTCCAGCACGTCTCGCAATGCCAACTGTTGTTCCTGCGCGCGTTCCACCTGGTACGGCGCGAACCGGTTGTGCACCAACTGCCGCACTATCTTCGGTTCGAGGGCAGTCAACGATCGCAGCAGCCGCACTGGTGAGGCGAGTCGCATCAACACGGTCCTCAGCACGTCTGATTCGGATGGGACCGAGATGGTGATCTTGGTGAGGCCGGTCTGAGTCATGATGAATCCTCCTTCGTCGGGACTTGTGGGTTGCGAGGAGCGGCATCCGGGCTCCATCGGCGGTGGCGGCGCGGCCGGTGGCGGCCGCATCGGGACACCGCGTCCCGGTTGCCGGGTCAGCGGTGGCCGCGGAGTGATCTCGTCGTCGGTAGCTACTGCCAGCCGGTAACACTGCGCGATGGACGCCACCACCAGGACTGCCTCGACCAGCGGGCAACGACCCGGGCATGGTCGGTGTGGGTGTCCTGGCCATTCGCCTAACCTACCGTCTAGTCGGTCTGTAGCGGAGAAGGTGGGCCACAGACCGACTCTCGGCCCTATGCTGGCGGTCGACTCGAAGGAGGGCAACGACACGTGAGTGCGCGCCAGCGCGACCCGGGCCGCACCAGGCAGGCGCTGCTCGACGCCACCGCCCGAGTGGTGGCCGAACGCGGTGCCGGCGTCACGCTGGACGCGGTCGCACAAGCTGCCGGGGTTTCCAAAGGCGGCCTGCTGCACCATTTCCGGTCTCGCGAAGCGCTCTTCGTCGGCTTGGTCGAGGCCTCCCTGAGTCGCTTCGACGCCGCCGTCCAACGTCATCTCGACCCGACCGACGACCGTCCGGGACACCTCACCCGCGCCTACATCCGCGGAAACCTCGATCCGGCCGTCACCGATCTCGGCGAACACCTGTGGCGCAACCCCACTGTCCTGGCCGAACTCATGAGCACGCCCGCGGTGCGGGAGCTGACGCGCGAGGCCGACCGGCGATGGCGCCGGAGGCTGGAGGCCGACGGCCTCCACCCCCAGCGGACCATGCTCATCTCGGGTGCCCTCGATGGCAGGATCTACGGCCAACTGCTGCACAGCGACGCCGACCACGACGACGAACTGAAGGATCTCCTGCTCGCGCTTACCGAAACCGACGGCCCGATCACCGGTCCGGCCGGCGTCCGCGGGCGAGAGGCCCCCGGGGTGACTGGACGGGCGACAACCGGGCCGCTGGATGGATCCAGAGGTGATGGATTCAGAGGTTCAGAGGAAGCAGCGCGCCCAGCTCGGTCTGAATAGCGGCGGCAGTCTCTCGCGCGCGATAGATGACCGAACCCATCGTCGTGTCATCGGAGGTGGTGACCCACAGCAGGAAGCGTGTCCGATCGGGCAGCGAGATCGCCAGCACGACAGTCGTAAACTCACCGTGCGCGATGCTGGTCAGGTCGAGTGGCCCGGCGACGCCGGGAGCAATCGCCTCCGTGAGAGCACCCGCCATCGAGTACAGGGAACTTCCCAGCGCGCACACCCGCTCGACTTGCTGCTCGTCGAGCCCGAGCGCACACACGTTGAACCCGTCGCCCGTGGACACGACGACAGTCGCCACGGAGGGCAGGGTCGACACCAGACGCTCGAGGATCGGCAGTACTCGGCGACCGATTGCCGAGGTACCGTCGGCGGGCTCGTCGACGAGAAGCTCGGGCTCGGGCAATCCGGAGGCAGTCTCGCTCATCGGGACCGCCTCATGTGGCGGCAACGCTCGGCGACGGAAGGCGAAGCGCCTTGGTGACCGCGGCTGCGACATCATCGATGCTCCGTGGGTCGAGGATCAACGTCGGAATAGCGGGGTGGAACGACGTGACGGTCTCACGCAGCCGATCAACGCGACTCCGCTGGCCTTCGTCGATACGCGTGAGGGCGACCGTCATCTTCTCGGGCGTGACGTCGTCGCTGATGAACTCAAGCCACAGCCGGGCATCGAGGTCAGCCTGCTCGTGATTCCCGAACAGCCACAGCACGACCCCGGCGCTCCGCGGCATCGCGGAGCGGCGAACGAGGTCGAACCGTTCTTGTCCGGGCGTACCGACCACCGTCACCGGCAGCCCGTCCGGCGCCATCCAATTGCCGATCTCCAGACCGACAGTCGTCGTCTGCTTCACGTGCCGACCTCGGCGCTCCGTGCGGGTCGATCGGTGGACCTCCGTACCCGTGACGGAGTCACGGCACAATGTGAACACCGCTGTGGTCTTGCCGACTCCGAACGGCCCGACGAACGCAACTTGCCGGCCGGCACCAGGTCCGACCAGAGCTTTCATCGCTTGATTTCGCGTCAGATCTCGAGTTGCTGCTCGAGATCCGCGAGCTTGTACCGCGCCATCGCGAGGTTCGACTGATCCTTGAGCAGAACGAGGTAGATGAACAGGCCCGGCTTGTTCTTGACGAGCCGAATCAGGTGGTACTGCGTGTCGAGGGTGATCAGGATGTCTTCGATCGCCTCGTTGAGACCCAAGCCGTCCATGGTCCGCATCTTGGCTCGTACGACTTCCGTGTTGCCCGCGGCGGCGACCTCGAGGTTGAGAGCCTTCGCATCGCCCTGGGATCCGAGCATCATCCCGCTCCCGTAGTCGACCAAGGCGACGACCACCGAGCCCTGGAGGCTCAATATCTCTTTCAGCGATGCATCGAGATTCCCCACAAATTTTCCCCTTCGCGTGCACGACAAGCCGATTTGATCCCGAGCATCCCTGAACGTCGATGATCCTACGGGATGCCGAAACCCCCGGCATACGTTTTGACTACCCGGCGACCGGCACGGACCGAGGCTCCGGCCGGTGACCGACGACCGGCCGCGGATCGGTCCTCTGGTTCGGACTGTCAGCCACCCTTGCCGAGGGTGGGCAGCAGCGCCGAGGCGACGACGTCCGGGCGCTCCTCGTGCGAGAACAAACCAGCCTGCTGGACGACGGTGAGCCGGGCGTCGGGCAAGGTGTCGACCATCTCCCGTGCCCATCGCAGCGGGAAGAAAGCGTCCCGCTCACCCCACACCAGGTGCACCGGCACGCGCATCCGGCGGTGCACCGCGGGCAGATCGCGCACGAACCGGGTGTCGAAACCGCGCAGCAGGGTCGCCGCGGCGACCGCGCGGGCGGGCTGTTCGCGCAGCGGACGGAGGAAGAACTCGTCGAACTCGCCGTCGAGCAGATCCGGGTCGGCAAATGCGCGGCCGAGAACGAGCGGGTGGCGACGTAGCCGAGGATGCCCGGCCAACCAGCCGAGGGCCGCGGCCAGTCCCGGCGCCCGCCTCATCGCGAGAAACAGGCGGAAGCGCCATGACAGACCCTGGGGTTGTTCGGTGTCGATGAGCCCGAACGCCCGCACCCGGTGGTCGCCGGCCAGTGCGTGCCGGGCGATCAGGCCGCCGCTGTCGTGACCGACGACGGCGACATCGTCGAGGCCGAGCCTGTCGAGCACCGCGACGGTACTGCGGACGTGTTGGGCAAGAGTGATCGGCGTCGCGGCGGTGAACCGGCTACTCCCGGCGCCGGGCAGGTCGATGACGTGGCAGGTGACATGGTCGACCAGGAAGGGCAGCAAGGTCCGGAACGTGGCGCCGCTGACCGGCCAGCCATGCACGAACAGGACATCGGGGCCCGTCCCGACTCGACGATAGGCGACCTCACCCGCGCCGACGTCGATGAGTCGATGGGGCGACCCTCGGAACAGCTCGGCGGCCCGGTGCGCGGTCAGAGTCGTCATGGTGCACCTCACTTTTTGTAGTAACAACTACAAACACTGTAGTTGTAGTAGTGACTACAATCAAGGTCGTGGGCCACAAGTACACCCGGGACGACATCTTGGCCGGCGCGCTCGAGACAGCGTTCGAGAACGGTCTGAGCCAAATCAGCTACGGCCGGGTCGCCCGGCGCCTGGGCACCAGCGACCGGGTCATCGTCTACTACTTCCCGACGACGACGGATCTGGTGCGCGCGATCCTGCTGGCACTCGGCACGCGGCTCCAGCGGACCCTCGAGGCGTCGCTCGCTACCGCGGTTGCCGACCACACCGCGCTGATCCGCACCGTATGGCCGGTACTCGCCGACAGTGAGACCGACCGGGTGTTCGCGCTGTACTTCGAGGCGAGCGGGCTCGCGGCCGCCGGCCGCGCGCCCTACGACGAGTTGGTCCCCCAGCTCATGACCGGGTGGATCGACTGGGCGATGAACGCATTCGACGGGACGCCCGCACGACGACAAGTGGAGGCCGAGACCGCCATCGCGCTGGTCGACGGCCTGCTGCTGCTTCGCCAACTCGCGGGTCCGGCCGCCGCCGATCGAGCCGCCGGCCGGCTCGGCGCCAGGAGCGGCGGAAGCTCCGGCTAGCCGACCGACGACGGCATCCGTCTGGGGCGAGCCAGGTTCGTGGAGAGAGGCGTGGGCGCGGAGTTCTGCCTGGTCGGACTCGACGGCAGCGACGACGTGGAAGCGGTCATAACCGCCGCGCTTGGCGCGCGCTCGTGGGAGTGCGTAGTCATCGGTCGCGGCGTGCGCCATGACGATGACCTGTTCGAGCGCGGAATGGGCGAGGGGCGGTGGTCCGCCGCCACGGTGGCGTTCAGGGGCGGACACCCTTGTCGACGAGGAATCCGTAGGGATCGACGGGCGTGCCTCCGCCGGGCCGGACTTCGAGATGCAGGTGGGATCCGGTGCTGTTGCCGGTGGACCCGACGTACCCGATGAGTTGTCCGGACCGCACTACCTCGCCCTCGGACACCGCGAACGCGCTCTGGTGAGCGAACCAGATCTCGGTGCCGTCCTCCTGGGTCAGGACAGTCTTGTTCCCGTAGGCGCCATCGAAGCCGGTGGAGGTGATCGTGCCGCCGACGACGGCGACGATCGGCACCCCCTGCGCGGTGTTGAAGTCGAGCCCGGTATGACTGCTGGACCAGCGCGCGCCGGACTGCCCGAAGGTGGCGCTGATCGTGTAGTCGGTGACCGGAAGCATCCAGCGTTTCTCGGCGATGAGCTTCGAGCGGGCATCGGCCTGCTCGCCCAGCTTGGCCAGGGCCGCCCGGCGCCCTCTGGCTTTGGCCTTGACCACCTCATCGATCGGAGCCTCAGCGGTGGGGTCGACGTCATCGGCGGCCGCCGCGACCGCCGGCGAACGACGCGCGCCGCGGTCGACGGCGCTCTCGCGGCTACGACCGGGCGCCGGGTTCGAGATGCCGCCGTTCCGGGCAAGCGCGTGCGCGGTCATGGTCGGGACCTGGGCCGAGTCCGGCGCGGGCTCGGACAAGACGACGATGGACGGTCCCTGCGCGCTGATGATCCCCGTCTGGTTGACCGTGAGCGCGGCCGCGGCAACGCTCACCAACAGGCCGGCCGACGCCACCAGCGGCGGCGGCACAAGACTTGCCGAGTGGCCCGGAGCACGCCGTTTGCCGCCGGCCGATTCCAGGAATGCGGGCATGCCGGCCGGCACGCTCCAATAGCGGACCGATACGTCGGCCCGGTGGCTGGTCGCGGGACCGGAGCCCCCGGAGACGACACGTCGCGGTTCTCGGAGCACGACCCGGTGATCGCTCATCACGCACCCCCATCCGTTGAAGCGAGGCAACCGAAGTCCGGCTTACCCAGCATTCACGTTGTCGGAGATTCGGTTGGCCGCCAACGGCACGCGTGCCGTTGACACCTGGTCAGTTGAGACGCCTATCGGTGGCTATTTCGACCGATGCGACCGCGTCGAACGGCTCGTCGAGGGTCGAGACCTCGACACAAGTGACGGAGACCGTGGGCCGGGAGCGAGCCGGGAAGGCCGATTCCGGGCCGGACGGTCTCGGACCAGCGGCCCGCATGCTCGGCACGGAAGGGCTGACGGGTGGTGCCCCCCGGGCCGGCACCACCCGTCAGCGTCTACCCCCGGCCGAGACCACCGTTAGCTTCGGTAAGCAGCGTGAGGAACCAGTCGCTTCATGAGGGAGGCCATGATTCCTCGACGTTGTCGAGCGCATCCTGGCTGGATTGTCCGGTGATCCAGGCAGTCATCTCCTTCCAGAACGACCCGGCACCGACCGCACCCGGCATCTGATCGGAACCATCGAAGCGGAACACCGTCTCCGGATCCCGGAGGATCCTGGCCGACAGCCGGTCGATCGGGCTGACCAGGTTGTCGATGTCGAGACCTTCGTTGGCGCTGACCCAGCCGCCGTTCGGAGTCGCCTTGGCCTTCTCGTTGGCCCACACGTCGCTCGACAGGTAGGTCTGGAAGGCCTGCACCGCCGGACGATCGTCGAACGCCGCCACGAACTCACCGCCGCCGAGCACCGGAGCACCGAACTCGTCACCGACCTTCGGTAGGTAGAACGCGAACACGTCGCCGCCTTCGGCGATCTCTACGCCGTCACCCCAGTTGGCCGCATAGTCGCCGTCCTGGCGATGCATCCCGCACTTGCCCTGCAGGATCGGCAGCCCGGCGGCATTGAAATCGGTGATCGCGATCGACTCGGCATCACCGATACCGCCGTTGACGTACGACTCGTTCTTCAAGATGTCCCCCACCATGTCCAATGCCACGACCACCCGCGGGTCGTTGAACGGGATCTCGTGATCGACCCACTGGTCGTACACCTCCGGACCAACAGTCCGCAACATCACGTCTTCCAGCCAGTCCGTGGTCGGCCAACCGGTCGCGTCACCCGAACCGATACCGGCACACCAGGGCTTGACCCCGTCGGCCGCCATCTTGTCCGACAGCGCCAGCAACTCGTCCCAGGTCTCCGGGATCTCG
>JBOFLE010000305.1:0-1101 GCA_051657705.1 Nocardioides sp.
CGAGTCGGAGGAGTTCCGCCGTTTCCCGTTCAAGCCGTACTGCCGGCAGTGCGGCCGCGACACGGTCGCGATCACGGCGTACGACGAGGACACCACGGACCTTTCCTACGTCTGCGAGAAGTGCGGCTTCGAAGGCGTCACCAACCTCGCCACCCAGGACGAGGGCAAGCTCGTGTGGAAGGTCGACTGGCCGATGCGCTGGGCCTACGAGCGGGTCGACTTCGAGCCGGCCGGCGCCGATCACTCCTCTCCCGGATCCTCGTTCACCGTCGGCAACGAGTTGGTCGAGAAGATCTGGGGCTGGCCGCGGCCCTCGTCGTTCGGCTACTCGTTCGTCGGGTTCGCGGGGATGGCCAAGATGTCGTCGTCGAAGGGCGGCGTACCGACCGCCACCGACGCGTTGGAGATCATCGAACCGCAGATGGTGCGCTGGCTCTACGTGCGACGCCAGCCCAAGCAGTCGTTCAACATCGACTTCGGCCCGGAGGTGATCCGGCTGTACGACGAGTGGGACGCCCTGGCCAGGAAGGCCGCCGACCCGGCCAAGCGCGACGCGCAGGTGCTGGCCTACGAACGGGCCGCCGCGACCTCGACCGCGGGCAAGCTGCCGACACCGGTCGTGACCGCGCCGTTCCGCGCCCTCCAGTCGGCGGCCGACATCACCGCCGGGGACGCCGCCCAGATCAGCCGGATCATCGGCGACCTGGGCTATCCGCACGCCTCGATCGCCGACCTGGAGCCCCGGTTGCGGCGCGCGATGGCGTGGACCGCGGACTATGTGCCGGCGGAGGACCGCACCGTCGTCCGACCTGTGCCCGATACCGCCCGGCTGACCACCCTGACCGAGCGAGAGCGTGGCTGGCTCACGCTGCTGCTGTCTCGGTTGGACCCTCGGGAGAGCGGTGATCTTGGGTCGCTGACGTCGCTGGTGTATGGCGTACCCAAGCTCGCCCTCGGCCTGGAACTCGATGCCGACCCCACCGACCAGGTGCGGGCGGATCAGAAGGAGTTCTTCCGCCTGCTCTACCGGCTGCTCATCGACGCCGACCGGGGACCGCGGCTGCCGACCCTGTTGCTGTCGCTGGGCGCGGACCGGGTCCG
>JBOFLE010000306.1:0-3857 GCA_051657705.1 Nocardioides sp.
AGCGGACCAGGGAGTTCGCCAAGATCGTGGTCGACGCCGGCGTCGACATGTTCGTGATCAGGGGGACCACGGTGTCGGCCGAGCACGTCTCCTCGCAGGCCGAGCCGCTGAACCTCAAGGAGTTCATCTACGAGCTCGACGTCCCGGTGATCGTCGGCGGCTGCGCCACTTATCAGGCGGCGCTGCATCTGATGCGGACCGGCGCGGCGGGTGTCCTCGTCGGTTTCGGGGGCGGTGCCGCGCACACCACCAGGACCGTGCTCGGAATCGCCGTACCGATGGCCTCGGCGGTGGCCGACGTGGCCGCGGCGCGCCGTGAGTACCTCGACGAGTCCGGCGGCCGCTACGTCCATGTGATCGCGGACGGTTCGATCGGCAGGTCGGGCGATGTCGCCAAGGCCGTCGCCTGCGGCGCCGACGCGGTGATGGTCGGCTCGCCGTTCGCTCGGGCGTCCGACGCGCCCGGTCGTGGCTTCCACTGGGGCAGCGAGGCGCATCACGGTCAGCTTCCGCGCGGTGAGCGCGTCGAGTTCGACGCGGTCGGGACGCTGGCCGAGATCCTGTTCGGGCCGTCCTCGGTGGCCGACGGCACGATGAATCTGATCGGTGCGCTGCGGCGGGCGATGGCGACCACCGGCTACACGGACCTGAAGGAGTTCCAGCGGGTGGAGGTCGTTGTCGAGTGACCGTCGCGTGATTGACTAGTCGCATGACATCGAGCGCGCTGAGCCCGAGGGCCCGATCCGACGCGTTGGCTTCGCTGGAGGCGACATCGGCCACCACCTCGCCGGTCGATTCGGCAGACAGCCCGGGCGAGCTCGACCTGCTGGTGGTCGGCGGCGGGATCGTCGGCGCCGGGACCGCGCTCGACTCGGTCTCCCGGGGCCTTTCGACCGGTCTTATCGAGCAACGGGACCTCGCCTCCGGTACGAGTTCGCGCAGCAGCAAGCTCGTGCACGGTGGGCTGCGGTACCTCGAGATGTTCGACTTCGGACTGGTCCGCGAGGCCTTGGAGGAGCGCGGCCTGCATCTCACTCGGCTCTCGCCGCACCTGGTCCGCCCGGTGTCGTTCCTCTACCCGCTGCACAAGACCTGGGAGCGGCCCTATGTCGGCGCCGGCCTGGTGTTGTACGACGCGCTCGCCGTCGCCGGCAAGTACGACATGGGTGTCCCGAAGCACAAGCACCTGTTCCGCAAGCACGTGGCCCGACTCGCGCCCGATCTGAACACCGACAAGCTCGCCGGCGCGGTGCGCTACTACGACGCGCAGGTCGACGACGCCCGCTGGGTGACCGCGATCGCGCGCACCGCGGCGTCGTACGGCGCGCATATCGCCACCCGCACCCGAGTGATCGCGTTCATCCGGGAGTCCGATCGAGTGGTCGGCGTGCGCGCGCGCGACCTGGAGACCGATCGCGAGTTCGAGGTGCGCGCCAAGGCCGTGGTCAATGCGGCCGGGGTGTGGACCGACGAGATCCAGGCGATGGTGGGCGGGCGGGGCTCGCTCAACGTGCAGGCATCCAAGGGGGTGCACCTGGTCGTCCCGCGTGATCGGATCCGTTCCGAGACCGGCTTCATCACCAAGACCGAGAAGTCGGTGCTGTTCGTCATCCCCTGGGGTCGGCACTGGCTGATCGGGACCACCGACACCCCGTGGGATCTCGACAAGGCGCATCCGGCGGCCTCGAAGGCCGATATCGACTACATCCTCGGGCACGTCAACACGCTGTTGAAGGACCCGCTCGACCATGACGACGTCGAAGGCGTCTACGCCGGGCTGCGCCCGCTGCTGGTCGGCGAGTCCGATTCCACCAGCAAGATCTCCCGTGAGCACACGGTGGTGCACCCGGTTCCGGGCCTGGTGATGATCGCCGGCGGCAAGCTGACCACCTACCGCGTGATGGCCCGGGACGCCGTCGACGCGGCGGTGCCGGCGATCGGTGGCGCCGTACGCGATTCGATCACCGACCGCGTGCCGCTGGTCGGCGCGAGCGGATTCGAGACTCGGACCAACCAGCGGGTCTCGCTCGCGCGCCGATCGGGGCTGCACGTGGCGCGGATCGATCACTTGCTGGGTCGGTACGGCGGCCTGATCGACGAGTTGCTGGATCTGATCGCGGAGCGCCCGGAGCTCGGCGCGCCGCTGAAGGGTGCCGACGACTACCTGGCCGCCGAGGTAGTCTACGCCGTCAGCCACGAGGGCGCGCGTCACCTCGACGACGTGCTGGCCCGGCGTACCCGGATTTCTATCGAGACCTTCGACCGGGGGATCGAGGCGGCGCCGGTGGCCGCGGAGTTGATGGCCACCGAGCTGGGCTGGGATGCCGCCGCGATCGCCAACGAGGTGGATCATTACGTACGCCGGGTCACCGCCGAGCGGCAGAGCCAGCGGATGCTGACCGACTCCGAGGCGGACGAGGCCCGGGTCTCCGCCCCGGAGATCGTCACGTGAGCGAAGCGGGAGAGCGCGTCGGGCCGGGCCCGGCTGTTGTCGGTGACCTTGCGCTCGAGCTGCAAGCTCACGAGATGAAACTGAGCGAAGCGGGAGAGCGCGTCGGGCCGGGCCCGGCTGTTGTCGGTGACCTTGCGCTCGAGCTGCGAGCTCACCGGGAGGCGCCGTGAGCGAGGTTTCCCCGGGGCTGGAGGCCGAACTGTTCGGCGAGGCCGTCAAGCCGCCCGCGGTGATCTTTCTGCCCGGGTTCGGGCAGATGCCGACCGACTGGCAGGACCAGGTCACTGCGCTGCCGAGCGGATGGCGGGGTTACGTGCCATGGCTCGCCGGACTCAAGCCGACCGACGAATCCGGTTTCGAACTGGGTCGAGCCGTCGGTGCCATCGTCACCATGATGGAGACTCAGGGGATCAGGCGTGCTCATCTCTGCGGGCTTTCGATCGGTGCCGTGGTCGCGTTGCGACTCGCCGCCGAGCACCCGGGCCTGGTCGACCGGCTGGTGCTGGCCAGTGGCCAGGTCACGCCGCGCGAGACCGTGATGAAGATGCAGTTGGCCCTGATGCGGCGTACCGCGGAGGCGAAGTTCCTGGAGCAGGGGCTGACCAAGGAGAAGGCGATCGAAGCCTACGAGCAGATCGCGGCGCTGGATCTGCGCGCCGACTTGAGCAAGGTACAGGCCCCGACGTTGGTGCTGACCGGTGCCCAGGACCCCGGGAATACGGCCGCCGCCAAGGCGCTTGCCGGTGGCATCCGCGGCGCCGACTTACGTACGCTGGCCGGCGGCCACGCGCTGAACACCTCTGCCGCCGCGGAGTTCAACGACGCCGTCTATACCTTCCTCCAATCCCGCTGACTCGTTTCTCCTCCTGCACCGACCCGTCCTTTGGTAGCAGTCGACCCGTCCTTTAGTAGCTACTCACGGGCGGGTCGACTGCTACCAAGGGACGGGTCGACTGCTACTAGAGGACGGGTCGGCGGTGCGGCGGGGCGGTGATCTCCGGAGTCGAGCCCTAGACTCATCGCTTTCCCAACCACATCGAGCCCGAAGGAGCGTGAGTGAGCGCCGATACGACCCAACCGACGCTTCGATCACCTGCCCCATCCGTGCGGGAGTCCTCAGCTTCTCGGTCCGCCGAGCACGACCTGGTCCTGGTCGTCGACTTCGGCGCGCAGTACGCACAGCTGATCGCCCGCCGGGTGCGGGAGGCCCGCGTCTACTCCGAGATCGTGTCGCACTTGACGCCGGTTGCCGAGATGCTCGAGCGTAAGCCGGCCGCGATCATCCTGTCCGGCGGGCCGGCATCGGTGTACGCCGAGGGCGCGCCCGGCCTGGACCCGGCGCTGTACGCCGCCGGCGTACCGGTCTTCGGCATGTGTTACGGGTTCCAGTTGATGGCGCAGGGAC
>JBOFLE010000307.1:0-2270 GCA_051657705.1 Nocardioides sp.
CTGTTGTCGCGACTGGCCAGTGGGGTCTCGTTCACGCTGGGCAGGTGAGACACCAGGCCGGCGGCGGCCAGGGCGCGTGGCGACGTCCCCCCGCCGTACGAGACACCGGCGCGAGGCAACAGATCGAGCCGCTGGCTGGTCGCCGCCGTCGGCGCCCGCTCCGGGATGAAGCGCTCGACCTCGCCGCGGAGGAACTGGCGCACCTCATCGGGGATCGTGGGCTCTCCGCCGGTGACGGTGCCGGCCGCCGCTCCGTACCGTTCCGGAAGCTCCATGAGGGTTTCGGCGGGCACGCCCTTCCCGACGTGCAACACCGCGAAGTCGCGGTCCGGATCGAAGGCCGGGCCGCCCGGATACCGCACCGACTCGAAGAGCGAGGTGGAGCCGGACGTGCCGCCGTCGGGCGTGCGCCGGGCGGCGAGGCTCCGCCCCCCTGGAAGCTGCACCCCCTCGACGCCGAGTGCTTCGCCGCTGTTCGCGTCGAAGAGCGCGTCCGCCGGGGCCGCGATCACCGTATGGCTCTCGCTCGCACCGATCACGAGCCCGGTGGCATCCGGCAACCCGGTGCGATCGATCCGGACCATCGGGGGAAGCGCATAGCCGAACCGGATCCGCCGCTCGGTTTCCTCTTCCTCGTCGTCATCGTCGGGTGGTGGGGGAAAGCTGGAGAGGCGCAGGCGTCGGAACCGGTCGTCGCCCCGGTATCCGCCGGCCGGCATCTCGACATCGGGCCGCTCGGGGTCGTCCGGCCCTCCCCACGGATCGGGGTTCGGACTTTCCTCTGCGTGGCTGGAGTCCCCGATCGGGCTGCCGAAGCCGTCGCGGGGCGGGAGGAGATCCTCGGCAGACACCTCCGGATGGGACACGGGCGCTCGGCCGGTGCTGGCGTAGAGCGCCGGATCGTAGAACAACGAGCCCGCCGCCGGATCGTCAGCGGACATCGCGTGATACGAGATCGCCACCGTGTCGTAGCGCCGTTTCGACAGCGGAACGCCGCCTGGCCTGCCCGGAGTCGGGATCAGCGGGGCCCCGCGCCGGTTGGTCGGCAGCGGAACTCCTTGTGGATCGAGGTGCTCGACCACGATGCGGCTGCCACCCGACTGGTCAGGCCAGGAGTAGATCGCCAGTTGAGCGTGATCGGACTCCGGTCGCCGGCCGCCGGTCTGCCCGAGGAGGTTCACCCGCAACTCGGTGTCCGACCCGACCAGGCCGGCGCCTTCGAAGTACTGGCGAGCCAGCGCATCGATCTCGGCCCAGGTCCAGGCCTTGTCCCGCGGTCCGAGGCGAGCGGGATCCAGACCGGACCGATCCCTGGTCAGCAGGTACGCGGTGTCGAGCCGGACCAGCCGAGCCAGCGACGGGTGAGGCGGGGCGTCCAGCGGCTGTGGGGGGCGGACGTGCGGTTCGACCGCCATCGGCCGGTCGAAGAACTGGTAGCGCATCGTGTCGACTCGCCCGAGATCGGCCGCGCTCATCGGCGGACGCGAGACCAGTTCCCCGTTCCGCCAGGCCAGCACGAAGGAGACGGGCTGACCGTCGGTGCCGACGGCGTACACCCGGGCATGGCGAGCGAGGTCTCCCCGCCCGAGGTCGCTCACCGAGAGCTCGCCGACGATGTCGGCGATGTCACCAGTATGCCGGGCGGCGAGATCGACTCGGTGCGGCCTGACGATCCGGTAGACGGTCAGGCCGCGCACCGGCACCGTCCGACCGCCGGCGTCGCGCCGGGTGAATTGTCCGTCCCGCGGACGTCGCAACGGGGTGGCGTCCCCGAGCAGCGAGGCCGACACCGCCCCCGAGGCGGGTCGCTGAGCCATCTGGAGCTCGCCGTTCTCGTCGGAGTAGATCACCAGATCCAGCGGTCCCTCGCCCGGCGGATAGGTGGTCGCCAGCAGATAGGGACGGCCCCCCCATTCGTCGAGGGCTCCCGGGCGCGGGTCTCGGGTGAATTCGGCCAGATCGGCGATGGCGTCGGCGATCTCGTCGGCGTAGGTCTGGCGTCCCTCGGTCAGCATGGTCAGCCGACCGGCCTGGTTGGGCGGTGGGCTGACCGTCGATTCGCTGAACCGGAACCGGGTGGCGTCCGGCGGCACCAGGTCGGTGATCGGCACCTGGGAGAGCGGTACGACCGAGCCGTTGCGGTCGACCACCAGCAGCGGCTGGTCCGGCCCGCGGGCGATCACGTGGAGCTCGAAGGGTTCGGTCTCCACTGTCCGGTTCGGTTCTGACGGGTCGGTCTCGGTGAGGGGCTCGAACCTCAGCCGGTAGTT
>JBOFLE010000308.1:0-1225 GCA_051657705.1 Nocardioides sp.
GCGGTGTCCGGGGATACCCTGCGCCGGGTCATGCGCCATCACGCGGCCGGGGTGGTCGTGATCACGACCTGGTGTGGCGAACCGGCGGGCTTCTGCGCCACCTCGCTGACGTCGGTGTCCCTGGCACCGCCGGTCGTCTCGTTCGCCGTCGCGGTCGAGTCGGCCTCGGGACGAGCCTGGGCGACGGTCCGGCATGGACTGGTGCATCTGTTGCACTCCGATCAGCGGGAGCTGGCCTCGCAATTCGCCCGATCCGGAGCGCAGAAGTTTGCCGACCGGAGCTATTGGCGCAGGGGCCCGGAGGGGCAGCCGCTTCTCGACGGGGTCCTCGCCTGGCTGCTGATCAGTCCCCGCACTCGGCTGGTGGTGGGGGATCATCTGGTGGTGCTCGGTGACGTCGAGGCCAGCAGCGGGCCATCGTGGGCCGACTCCGTGGCGGCCGGCCCGCTGGTGTACCACGACGGGGACTATTACGCCCTGCCCGGTTGAGTTGCCCGGTTTGAGTTGCCTGACTGAGTTGCCGACAGCGTCCGGAGCGGGTGTATCTGGTCCGCTCGGGCCGCACTCCTTTGCGAGGAGGGCTTCTCGGAGGGAGCGGGGGAATGCAACTGCGGATTCTAGGTGGCATGGAGGTCGTGGGGGACGGCCGCGTCACGGCGGTGACCGGACCGCGAAGGCGGAGTCTGCTGGCCGCGCTTGCTCTGGAACTCGGCCAGCTCGTGAGCGTCGATCGGATCATCGACGCGGTCTGGGACGACGCCCCGCCGCTCACCGCCCGCAACACGGTGCAAGTGCACGTCGCCGCCCTCCGCAAGGTGCTGGGCACGTCGACGTACCTGGTCAGTCGCCCGCCCGGCTACGTCCTGCAGTTGCCGGCGCCGGGCACCGATCTCGCCTCCGTTCACCACTTGTTGGCTGAGGCGGCGAATGCCGACGGCCCTCATGACCGCGTTGGCCTCCTGGAGGCCGTGCTGGATCACTGGAGCGGTCCGACGTTGGCGGACATCGCTCCTTCCACCTACCTGTCCGGGCACGCCGCGTCCTTGGAAGATCTGCGTACCACCACCCGCGAGCGGCTGCTCGCCGACCGGCTCCGGTTGGGGCAGCATCGGGCCGCGATTCCCGAACTGGAGCGCATGGGTCACGAGCATCCCTTCCGGGAGCGTCCGGTGCGGATGCTGATGGTCGCGTTCTATCGGGACGGTCGCACCCGTGACGCGCTGTG
>JBOFLE010000309.1:0-2319 GCA_051657705.1 Nocardioides sp.
GGATGGACGAAGTGCTGGAGTTCCGGCGGAGTGGCCACCGCCGCCAGGAGCCGGATGCACTCTGGCGGGAACTGGTCGGCGACCAGCTCCGCCGGGAGCGTCAGGCCCGCGGCGAGCGGTTGGTCGATGTCGCGGAGCGGGCCGGCGTGTCCACCCAGTACCTCTCGGAGGTCGAGCGCGGCCTGAAGGACCCGTCGTCGGAGATGCTGCACGCGATCACGGGCGCGCTGGACCTCAGCGTACGGCGGCTGGTCACCCGGGCTGTCCAGTCATCCGTCCAGTCGTCCGGCGGTCCGGTCTGCCTCGCGGCCTGACTCGCTCTCTGTCCTATCCGGCATCCGCGGCCCGCTGACGCTCCAGCACCCGGTCGACGATTCCGTAGTCGACCGCGGCGGACCCGGCCAGCACCAGGTCCCGGTCGGTGTCGTCTCGCACCTGAGCGGGCGACCGGCCGGTGTGGCGCCCGAGGATCTCCTCCAGCAGCAGCCGCACCCGGGCCACCTCCTCGGCCTCCACGATGAGGTCCGGAATGGTGCCCCGCCCCTGCGTTGCCGGCTGATGGAGCACGACCCGGCCGTGCGGCAGGATCGCCCGGCGACCGGGCGCGCCGCCGGCCAGCAGCACCGCAGCCGTCCAGGCCGCCTGCCCGACACAGACCGTCTCCACGGGGGTGCTCACGAACTGCATCGCGTCGTAGACGGCCAGCATCGCGGTGATCGAACCCCCGGGTGAGTTGATGTAGAGACTGACCGGGGCGTCCGGGCTCTCCGACGCGAGATGGAGCAGTTGCCCGATCACGGCATTGGCCACCCCGTCGTCGATGGCGGTGCCCAGATAGATGATCCGATCGGACAGCAGCCGGGAGTAGAGGTCGACCGTCCGCTCGCCCTTGGCGGTCTGCTGGACGACGTACGGGATCGGGTAGGTGCTCATCGGCCGGCCGCCAGACCGGCGCCGCGCCGCCGCCCGGGCGTCACGTCGTCGACGCTGGTGATGACCTGATCGACGAAGCCGTACTCCAGCGCCTGCTCGGCGGTGAACCATCGATCGCGACGGGAGTCCCGCTCGACCGTCTCCCGGGTCTGTCCGGTGTGCGAGGCGATCAGTCCGAGGACGGTGTCCCGGGTCTGCCGCAGGTCGTCGGCCTGGATCTCGATGTCGACCGCGGTGCCTCCGATGCCGGCGGAGCCCTGGTGGAGCAGCACTCGGGCATGCGGCAGCACGTACCGCTTGCCCGGCGTGCCCGCGGAGAGCAGGAACTGCCCGGCGCTGGCCGCCATCCCCATCCCGAGCGTGCTCACGTCGTTCGGAATCAGTCGCATCACGTCGTGGATGGCCAGCATCGCCGGCACCGATCCCCCCGGGGAGTTGATCCACAGGCTGATGTCGGCGCGCGGATCCTCCGCGGAGAGCAGCAGCAGTTGGTGCATCAGCCGGTTCCCGTTGCCCTCCTCCAGCGCTTCGCCCAGGACGACGATGCGTTGATGCATCAGCCGGCGGATCAGCTCGTCCTCGATTCGCCCATAGGCCGTGTTCGCACTCATGAGGCGATCGTCGCCCGACACCACCCCTCAGGAAAGTGTGTGCCGCTGAGCGCGGAACCGCCCTGAGCAGAGCGGCGAGCTACGGACCCAGGGTTCCGACCGGGATCACGTGGACACCGTCCTGACGCCGACCGGCATAGCCACCGCTGGTGATCACGCCGAGGGCTGCGGGCTCGCCGTGCCGGACGGTATCGACCTTCGCGGCGAAACGGAGCAGCGCACCAGCGCCGGCATCGATGTCGCGAGGGTTGAGCTTGATCTCGAACGCGGCCCACGTGTGACCACGCGTTGTGACGACGGCATCGACGTCGTTGCCGTTGGCATCTCTCCACGAGTCGACGTGGCCTCGATGGAGCTGGGCGTAGATCCGGAGATCCCGGATGACGAGCGCCTCGAAGTGGAACCCGGTAGCCAGCGGATCGGCGCGCAGTTCGGCGGTGCCGATGTTCAAGTCCGCCGGGCCCAGCGACGGGTCGACGAAGTAGCGAACGGGGGCGGTACGCAGACGGGTACGCGATCGCATGTGCGGTCGCCATGCTTCGGAGTTGTCGATGAGTTTGAGCCGGTCGAGCGCGGCCAGGTAGCCGGACAGCGTCTCGCTGGCGATCGCACCCGCTTCTCCGCCGACATCTCGGGCGAGTTCGCTGAGCCGGCCGGCCTGACCCACACCCCGGGCGAGCGAGGCCAGCAACCGCGCCAGGTTCCGAGGATTGCGCCGGTGTCCCATGGCGGGCACGTCTATCTCGACCACCTGCGTGAGGTACCCGTCGAGCCA
>JBOFLE010000310.1:0-40774 GCA_051657705.1 Nocardioides sp.
GCTCGGAATCAGGACAATCGTTTCGCCAGGTACCGCGCGTCCGGGGAGTCGGCATGGTGACCGAAGCGGTGCGGGATGTCGACGTAGCCCGCGGAGCGATACAACCCCACCGCGGCTCGTTGCGGCGCCCCGGTCTCGAGCACCATCACATCCGCACCGGCCGCTCGCGCGTTCGACTCGACCCGGTTCAGAACGTGCCGCGCCAGTCCGTTACCGCGTTCGGCGGGTACGACGTACATCCGCTTGACCTCCGCCGGCTCGACACCGCCCAGCGCGTCCACGTCCGGCCGGAAGCGCCAGCCGGCCATGCCGATCGGTCGCCTTTGGTGATCATCGGAACGGTAGGCGACGAAGAACGCCCCGCGCGGCGGATCGAACTCGCCCTCCCCTATCGGAGTATCGTCGCCGCCGCCGTAGATCCCCGTGTACTCGGCTTGGACATCGACCACCAACGGGGGTACATCCGGGTGGTCGAAGGACACCGCCACCAGCTCGATCGCCGGGTCCGCCGGCCGATGACCCGCGCCCGGACAAGCATGGTCAGCCAAGCTTCTCCCCACACGTGACGCACGAACTGGTCCGCGGCTTGTTGATATGGAAGCAGTTGTGGCACGGAACCAGCGGCTCGCCCACCTTGCCGTAACCCCACCACAGCAAGAACCCGCCGAAGGCGATGAACGGGATCGACGCCATCCCCATCATCTGATACGTCGTCAAGACATCACCCTGCACCGTCACCGGGTCGTCGTGCGGAAGCAGCGCGATCAGCAGCAGCCCGAGCCCGAAGGCGAGCACCACCCAGCCCACGATGCGCAGGAACCAGCGCCGGTCGCGAGTGCCCTCTCCGCTGGGGGGCCGCGTGGCCGACCGCTTCGCTTGTCTGGGCGGCACCCGGACCGGGCCGACACCGGAGTCCTTCGCGGCGAGGGCCGGATCGGTGGGTTCGGGCGAGGATGTCATGGTGCGGTCATACCTCGTGATCGCCGATGGGACAACTGCACCATGCGACCACCGACGGCAGCGAACGGGATACCCACCAAAATCATCCACAACCTGTCGCGATCCCCGCTCAGGACCACGCCGAGCAGACCGATCACCACCAACAGCAGCCCGGTACCGATGCAGAACAGCCCGACCCGGCGCAGCTTGGCGCGAATCGCCTCCGTGTCGGTCGGCATACCACTCCTCGTACCCTCATTTGGCCGTTGCGTCGAGGCTGACAGAATATAGGTTCGCACCATCAGAATTTCGTCCCCAGGAATTCACCTGGCGTTTCCACCCGAAAGGTTGCCCGTGACCGGCACACTCACACTTCCCACCGACCTCCTCCCGGCGGACGGCCGCTTCGGCGCCGGCCCCTCGAAGGTCGAGGCGTCGCATCTCGAGTCGCTTGCGGCAACCGGCCGGTCCCTCATGGGCACCTCGCACCGGCAGGCACCGGTCCGGGATCTGGTCGGGCGAGTCCGCGAGTCGCTCGGCGAGTTCTTCGCGATCCCGGACGGATACCAGGTGGTGCTGGGCAACGGCGGCGCGACGGCATTCTGGGACATCGCGACCTTCGGCCTGATCCGCGCCAAGAGCCAGCACCTGTCGTTCGGAGAGTTCTCGGCCAAGTTCGTGTCGTCGGTCGCCGCCGCTCCGTGGCTGGCCGAGCCATCGGTCGTCAAGGCCGATCCGGGCTCGTTGCCGGCACCGGTCGCCGAAGCCGGCGTCGACGCCTACGCATGGGCACACAACGAGACGTCGACCGCGGTGATGGCGCCGGTACACCGGGTACGCGACGCCGATCCGGACGCACTGGTACTGATCGACGCCACCTCGGGCGCCGGTGGCCTCCCCGTCGATCTGACCGAGACCGACGTCTACTACTTCGCGCCGCAAAAGTGCTTCGCCTCCGACGGCGGGCTATGGATCGCGTTGATGTCACCGGCCGCCCTGGACCGCGCCGCCGAGATCGCCGGATCGGACCGTTACATCCCGCCGTTCTTCGATCTGCCTACCGCGATCGACAACTCGGCGAAGAACCAGACGTACAACACTCCTGCGCTGGCCACGATCTTCCTGCTGGCCGAGCAGCTCGACTGGATGCTGTCGCAAGGAGGGCTGAAGGGGATGGTCGAGCGGACCACCGCGTCCGCGGAGGCGCTCTACGGCTGGGCCGAGCGGTCGTCGTACGCCACGCCGTACGTCGCCGACCCTGCGCTCCGATCCCTGGTGATCGGCACCGTCGACTTCGACGAGTCCGTCGACGCGGCGGGCATCGCGGCGACACTGCGGGCCAACGGCATCGTGGATACCGAGCCCTACCGCAAGCTCGGCCGCAACCAGCTCCGGGTCGGCATGTATCCCGCCATCGATCCGGCCGATGTCGAAGCCCTTACCGCCTGCATCGACTACCTCGTCGACCACCGGTGACTCCCGGATAGTCCGCCACCTTGAGCACCATTTTCGGCGCTGAATTGGTGCCTAAGGTGGCGGACTATCTCCAGATGCGGCGCCTGAAGGCGACCAGCATGATCAGTACGGCGACCCCGAGCGCGCCGCCCAGGAGTCGGCGTCCAGGGCCCTCCGGTCGCGCCGGAACAGCGGGGCCGGACTCCTCGGGCGCGGGCGTCGAGGTGGCACGTGATTTCGGGCTAGGCGAGACGGGCGGCGGCGCCGGGCGCAGGAGCTGTCGAATCCGGTCCGGAATCGGCACCCGGAGAATCGGGGACCGTACCCCCTCCGAACTCAGATACAACACCGTCTGGTCGGCCATCGCGAGCCCCTCCCCCTGCTCCTGGGCCGGCAGTTCGAAGTCGCCGACCAACTCGACGGCCGGGTAGGCATAGACGAAGGCGCGGTCGTATCCGCGCAAGACGAAGTGCCGGCCATCGGGAAAGAACGCGCCGTCGGTCACCACGCCGGCCACCGCCCCCAGCTCCCGCAACACCGCCGGCCGGCCGCTCGGCGGGCGCTTCGGTACCGCGAACAACCGGCCGCCGAAGACCGACTTGGTGGCGATGAAGAGCTGACCGGTCCTAGGATGCCGCAGCACGGCCTCGGCGTCCGCCGGACCGTCGGGGTAACGCAGCTCATGGGAGGCTCTGATTCTCCCGTCCGAGAGTTCGACCAGCGCCACCGAGACCAGCTCCCGATCCCGGCCGTTGTCGCCGATGTCGGCGACCCAGACCGTGCCCTCGGGTCCACCGGCCAACCCTTCCACGTCGATCGGGTCCGCACTCCAGTCGATCCGGCGGACGGTATCGCCGGTGCGGCGGTCGACTACGTAGAGCCGCCCGAGATCGCTGGAGTCGTTCGTCGTGATGAGGCGGCGGCCGGCGACGACGAGTCCGCTCGACTCGATGATCTGGCGATCGGTGAACCGGAGATCCCGCTCGGAGGCCGCGGGGCCGATCCCCACCGCGATGGAGAGCAGGCTCGAGAACAGTACCTCGCGGACCGGCATCATCGGAGCAGATCGGCGAGCTTCGGACGGACGCCCCACAGCGTCGCGAGCTGGACATTGAGTTCGGCGTACGTCGACGAGCGGCCCGGATCCCCGGTCAGCACGCCCCGGATCAAGGTGTTGCGAGGCGTATGCCGGCTCTCGACGAACTCGACCACATCCACCCGGTAGCCCCGCTCCCGCAGCAGACCCGCCCGGAGCCCGTCGGTCAGGGTGTCCGCGAATCGTTCGCGCAGGATGCCGTCGGCCACGAGGACGCCGAACGGCTCGGGCGCCTCGGTACGGCGCAACTGAGCCGCGATGTCGTGGTGACAACACGGCGCGGCCAGGATCAGGCCGGCCCGCCAGCGCACCCCTCGAGCCAATGCCTCGTCGGTCGCGGTGTCACAGGCATGTAGCGCCAGCACCACCTCCGGGTCTCGGTCCAGCCGCACGTCGCCGATAGCGCCGGTGACGAACTCGAGCCCACCTGACGGCCCGCCCGACCGATCACCGGGCCCGGGTTCGCCGCCTGCGTCGAGTTGCCGGGCGATCCGGAGGTTGTGATCGCGGGCCTGCTCCTTGACGTCGACCCCGGTCAGCCGCACCGGAAGCTGCCGGACTCGCGTCAGGAACCGGTGTGCGACGAAGGTGAGGTAGGCGTTCCCGCAGCCCAGGTCGACGATTCGCAACGGCTCGGCGGTCGTCGGCCGTCGTAGGCTCCCGGCTCGCAGCGCGTCGTTCAACGCCGCGTCCAGCAGGCGCAAGAACTCCTCGACCTGTCGGTACTTCGCCTGCGAAGTGGGCTTGATCCGGCCCTGGGCGTCGGTGATCCCGAGCACACCGAACACCGCATCGTCCGGCGGCAACATCCGCAGTTTGGCGCGATCATGCCCCCCGGTCCGCGCGTCCGGGGAGGACGGGCCGGCGGTGAAGTGACGGAGCACCTTGCCCTTCTTCGTGTACCGGACCTGATGCGTGCCGTCCGTGGTGTGCACGTGCCAGTTCCCGAACGACTCGGCCAGCAGTCCCGCGACCGCGTACCGGGCCGGAGCCCCGATCGGGTGATTGGCGGTGAAGGCCTGGGTCTGGTCGTACGTCGTGATCTGCAGATGGCGGCCGGCCTTGAGGTCGACGTACCGCACCTCGGCTCGTCGCCAGCGCGGCTGTCCACCGGGCGTGCTGTCCCGTCGGCGACCGGAGCCGATCGCCCGGATCAACGTGGCATCGTCGAGTAGCAGTCCGGTCAACGGTTGGTTCACCGCAGCCAGCTCCCGATCGCCACCAACGCCAGCAGTCCCACCAGCGCGGCCGGAATGACCCAACCGAATTGCCGAGCCCGGCGCGCACGAGACACGCCCCGAGCGTACCGCTCGGTCACCGACCGGCCACCGCCGCCAGCGATGCCTCAGAGGCCGAGCAGGCGTGCCGCCTCGTCGAAGGCGGTCTGCGGCCCCAGCACATCCAGAAGCACCGTCCGCATGCCGGCCGCGGCCCCGCCGGCGACGTACGCCGGGTTGTCGTCGACGAACACCATGCGCCCGGGCGAGAGCCCGACGGCATCGATGACCACCTGGTACGCCGCCGGGTCGGGTTTGCGGATCCCGGTCTCGGACGCGTCGATGATCACGTCGAACAAGCCGAACCACTCCTGGTCCTCGACCCAGGACCGGCCCTGGAAGTCCATCAGTTCGTTGCTGAACACCGCGGTGCGGATGCCGGCCGCGCGCGCCTCCCCCAGCAGGGCGAGGGCTTCCGGGCGGGCCGGTTCGATACCGGGATGCTGGAAGATCGCGCGCATCAACTGCGGATGTCCGTTCAACGGCGCGCCGTTGGCGACCGCGACTTCGGCGTTGCCCAGCCAGTAGTCGCGCTCGGTCAAATCCCCCGCCAAGTGCCGATCCCAGAGCGGGTCGCCACCCCGATCGGCATCGTCGAACGGCCCGCGCCCGGGGATCGTCCGGGCCGGCAGCCCGTTCAACCGTTCGAAGTCGTCGGCCAGTTCCCAGGCCGACTTGAGCAGCACCACGCCGATATCGAGCAGCAGCGCTCGATCCGACGGGACGCCAGGCAGAGAGGCTCCGGGCGGCGCTCCGGATAAGGGGGCTCGAGACTCCGGCACGGTCACACCCTAGGCACGGTGATCCGGCTCTCGGGCGGGCCGGTCCCGCGCGCGGGACAGCGGACCAGTCAACCGGCCACCCGGTCGCTCGATCATCGGATTGGTCAGCGGGCCGACCGCGTGATCGCGAAGGACACCAGGTCGACGACTTTCACCGCTCCGGTCGCGATGTCCTCGCGGGATACCCAGGCGACCGCGTCGGTGGTCCCGCCGGTCTCGGCGAGCCGAAGGTCGGCGTCGGCGTCGATCGCACCGGCGAAGACCAGATGGATGCCGTGATAGTCCTCCCCGGAGCCGTCGGGCGCGACTCCGGTGAAGTGCACGTCGTCGACGCCGATCAACTCCCCGATCCGGCACTCGACCCCGCATTCCTCGGCGACCTCTCGAGCCGCGGCTTCGGCCGGAGACTCGCCGTGTTCGATCCCGCCACCCGGCAGGATCCATGCTCCGGCGTCCGGGGTCCGGGGTCCGAGCCTGGTCAACAGGATGTCTCTATCCCGGGTGATCAGTGCGTATGCCGCGATCCGCTGCACGCGGGCCGGGTAGAGGTCGGCGAGCGCTTCCCGGACCATCGTGACCACCGGGATCTCCCCCGCTTCGACCGCGGCGACCGGCACCCAGGCCGATTCGACGGTCGAGCCGTCCACCTCCACGACCCGGGGCGCGGGTGCGTCCGGTGGCACCCGGCCGGTGTAGACGATGCGCACCGCATGCGCATCGATCCGCCGTCCGTCGCGCCAGACGCCCGGCATGTGGCCGGAGTAGACCCGAGCGGAGTCCGAGATGCTGGCGGCCAGACCCGACTCCTCCCAGATCTCGCGGACCACGGCGTCACGTGGCGGTTCGCCATGGTCGAGACCGCCCCCGGGCAGGGTCCAGAGTTCGGTGGCCGAGATGCGCGGAGCGAGACGGGAGAGCAGGATCCGCTCGTCGCGGACGATCACGGCGTAGGCGGCGACGCGTCGCACCTGCGGGATCTCCGCCTCCCCCTGCTCCATTCGAGTGAGCCTAGCGGCCGGCTCAGCCGCCCGATCGGGGCGACATGCCGAGCTCGTCGGCGCGCGGTCCCCAGGTGGGCGGTACGGCGGCGCGCGGCACCGAGTCGTACTCGACCGCCTCCGCCCGGTCGGGCGCGTGCCCGCCGAGATGGGCGGGATACCACTCGGCGTACTCGCCTGGCGCCGGCCGGTGCTCCGGGCGCCGCTGCACGCTCTCCAGGAGTCCGGTGAGCCGATGGCCGAGCGCCGTGGTGACCTCGACCAGGTCGTCGGCGGGGGCGACCTGGATCGGCGCGCCGAACCGCAGATCGACCACCCGGCCTCGGGTGAAGTCGCGCCGGTCGACCTGCGGGCCGCGACGGCCCGGCCGTGGCCGGCCGATCGTGTAGATGCGTTGCGCACCCCAGATCCCAGCCGGGATGATCGGCGCGCCGGTCTCCCGGGCCAGCGCGGCGGCGCCCTTCATCAAGGCCCGCACCGTGTACGAATAGGACATCCCCGCCTCCGGGAAGATCCCGACGAGTTCGCCGGCCAGCAGATGCCGGCGAGCATGCAGGTAGGCAGCGGCCGGCGCGCCGCGGTCGACCGGGATGTGGCCCATCCCGGACAGCGGCACATGCAGCTTGAAGACCGGCCACACCTCGCCGCGGATGAAGAACCGGACCTCCCGACCTCGGCCGCGCGCCGCGGCGGCGACCGGGATGAAGTCCAGATACGACGAGTGTGTGGTCGCCACCACCCCCGGCCCATCGGTGGGGATGTGCTCGCCGCCTTCGGTGCGCAGGGTGACGTCGAGCGCTCGCATGCCGATCCGGCCCAGGGCCACCGTGGCCGGATACCAACGTGGCACGACGGCTCGGAGTCGAGGCTTGGTGGACCGCGACGCGCTCACGAGAACGGCGGCCGATGATCGCGGGCCAGCGACCGAGCGCCGGCCCATCGCCAGATCCGCGAGGCGTAGTCGCGATCCGCATCGGTGACCAGGTTTCCCATCCACCGCACCGCGAGGGTCATCACCAGATTCGACCGCATGCCGATCGGGCCGGCGGCGGGCAGGAAGCGGGGCACCGTCAACAAGCCGGCGAGCCGCCGGGCGATCGAGAACGCTTCGCCGTAGTGGCTGGTGAGCAACCGGGGCCAGGCCCGCTCCAGCCCGGCACCGTCCGGGGTGCCGTCGCTGAGGATTTCCGCAATGCACCGGCCGGTCTCCAAGCCGTAGTCGATTCCCTCCCCGTTGAGCGGATTCACACACCCGGCGGCATCACCGATCAATGCCCAATTGGGGCCGGCCACGCCGGATACCGCGCCACCCATGGGCAGCAGTGCGGAGGACGGCAGCCTCAGGTGAGCGCCCAGTCCGAACTCGGCCCGTCGCTGCGACGCATAGAACCGCATCAGTGACTTGACCGCGATCGCCGCCGGCCGCTTGGCTGTCGCGAGGGCGCCGACGCCGAGGTTCACCTGACCGTTGCCCAGCGGGAAGATCCAGCCGTATCCGGAGAGCAGCGCGTCGTTCCGGTCACGCAACTCGAGGTGGGAGCTGATCCACGGATCCTCGCTCCGATCGGAGTCGACATAGCAACGCCCGGCCACGCCGTACACGGTGTCCCGATGCCACTGCCGCCCGAGCAGCTTGCCGAGCGGGGAGCGTACGCCGTCGGCGACGACCAGACGCCGGCACGCGATCTCGACCCGCTCGGCGCCGGACGCACTCTCGCGAGTGCAGATGACGGCCGTCACGTTCCCGCGATCGTCCCGGCGGACGTCGACCGCCTTCACTCCGTCGAGCCCGGTGGCGCCGCTCTTGATCGCCACCGTCCGCAGGTGGTCGTCGAGTTCCGTCCGGGCTACGGCCGACCCCCAGTCCGGCAGATTGCCTCCGGGCCACGGCAGCTCCAGTCGTCGACCGAAGCCGTGCAGGCGCAGTCCTTTGCTGGTGACGTGTGCCTCGAGCCAGTCCTCCAGGCCGAGTTTGGCCAGCTCGTGCACCGCGCGCGGCGTGAGACCGTCCCCGCAGGTCTTGTCCCTCGGGAACACGGCCGCGTCCACGAGTACGACCTCCAGGCCGGCGCGCGCCGCCCAGGCCGCGGCCGCCGCCCCCGCCGGTCCGGCACCCACCACGAGCACGTCGGTGCGCAACACGCGCACGTCGGTGCGCAACGAGCCCGCGGTGTCCACGGTGGACATTCTCCCAGGATCACCCCACCCCCCGCCGAGGGGTCACAAATGCAGGCCGAGGCGTCACAAATGCACGCCGACGCGTCACAGAAATCGGTCGAGACAGCACCGACTATGTGCTTCCGTGACCTCGGCGGCGACTGGCAGAGTTGCGTCTGTGCCATCGAGGCCGTCCACGACATGGACCACGCTGACTCTCGACTGTTCGGACGCCGAAGCGCTCGGCGAGTTCTACTCCCACCTGTTGGGCTGGCCGATCACCGCCCGGGACGGAGTGGCCTGGCTACAGCTGCGCGATCCGGCCGGCGGGGTCGGCCTCAACATCCAGGCCGAAGACGCCTACGAACCGCCCCTTTGGCCCGAGCAGGCCGGGCGTCAAACAAAGATGATGCATCTCGAAGTACTGGTCGACGATCTCGACGCTGCCGTGCGACTCGTGCTCGCGAGCGGCGGCAGTGAGGCACTGCATCAATCGGTGGACCGCGATCCGGAACGAATCAGAGTGATGCTCGACCCGGCTGGTCATCCCTTCTGCATCTTCGTCGAGGGCGAGTAGGTGTGGTGGTGGTCAAGACGACACCGAGCCGGGCGACTCACCCTCGTCGATCTCGGCATCGAGCCGCTTGACCAGGCTCTTCAGCGCCACCGACCGATAGCTTTCCTCGACGAAGTCGATCAGCACATCATGTTCTTCGTCGGGAACGCCATCGATGAAGATAGTCACCCAGCCGTGCTTGCCGAGCCCGTATCCGGTGGGATGCGCGCCCGCGAAGCTCAGGCCGTGGTCGCGCGAGATGGGCAACTTCACGGTCACTACCGACCGCTCGGCGCCGACGGAACTGACGAACAAGAAGATCTTCTTACGGACCTTGACGACATCCTCATCCCAGGGGTGGTCGAGCCAGGCTTCGGGCAGGGACAACGCAAAGGCTCGCAACGACGCGACAACCGCTTCCTCTTCCACCACCTCATGATCACGCATGGATCATCCCCGTGTGCCTAGAGGTCACCAATGCGCACCGACAGTGTCGGCGGTACCACTAGGCTGGAGCTCCACCGACTGGTACCGGGAACCTAAGAGACGCAATCGGGCAACAATGGGTGTGAACGACAACGAGATCGTCCGCATCTCCTGGGACTCGCCGCCCGCCTTCGCGGAGCTCTTCGATCGGTACGCCGTACCGATCCACCGCTTCGCCTCCCGCCGGGCGGGTCGGATGGTCGCCGAGCCGGATGCTCTGTACGAGAGCTTGCGCGCGGAGCCCGGGATCGATGAGGGGCCGTCGACCGAGCAGCGAATGCTCCACCATGCGGCCGAATTGCTCAGGTCGGGGCTTGCCCCGGCGAACCTGAGGAACGCCCTCTTCGAGGCAGTCAAAGAGATCCCGGGGTGGACGTCACCGCCGATCGGGCGGTGCTCGACGGGCGGATCGGAGTAGCCGTCGGCAGTGTGGAGCACGGGATCCAGGAACGAACCGCACTGGTCTTCGACCCAGACTCCGGGAGCACCTGGGTCAGCGAACGGTCCAAGTCGACGGCTCGCCGGGGATTCCCGCCGGCACGGTCACCGAAGCCACGACAGTGACCACGGAGGTCGTGGACTCCGCACCTGAGGAGGCGCCACGCCCTGCCGAGGCGTCACATATGCATGGCGAGAGGTCACAAAGCAGATGCCTTTGTGACCTGTCGCCCTGCTTTCGTGACCTGTCGACCGGATTTTGTGACGCCTCGGCGTGAAGCAGAGTGCGGCGTGCCGAGGTCCGCGGCTACAGCAGTCCGGCCGCGCGGAATGCCCGGTCGTAGATTTCCCGGATGATCGGCTCCTTGCGCGCGTTGTAGTCCATCACGTGCTCCGCCAACTCGTTCGCGGTCGCGGCGGCAGCCAGTTTGGCATCGCGGTACCGTGCTCGATCTTCGGGATTCTCGATGAGCCAGTCCCGGAAGATCCGGTGCCTGATCACCTCGGGGCAGTCGGGAGAGAACACGTGCAGGTTGCACCGTGGGCCATCGGCCACCAGGCAGCGGTGCTCGTGCCACCACGGCTCCCTGATGACCAGCGTGAAGCCGACGGCTTCCAGCCGCGGCAACCAAGCCGCCTCGTCCGCCGAGTCGGCGACCGTGAGGTCGATGTCGATCACCGGCTTGGCCGGCAGGCCGGGCACCGAGGTCGAACCGACGTGCTCGATGCCCAACGTCCGGCTGCCGAGCGCCTCCCGGATCCGATCGGCCAGCAGTACGAAGTCGCCCGGCCACAGCGGGTCGGGATCGACGATCTCGACCCTTCGTTCCATTCTCGGCTCGACCCCGGGCCGAGGCTCCATACCCTCGACCCAGGCGGAGAGCCCTTCCGGTGCCGCGGACTCGTGGTGACGGGTGATCTCCTCGGGTGTCGGCATCGGGACCACGCGCCTCGGCAGGGACTCTCAGCGCTGGTAGGAACCGAAGTCGAAGTCGTCCAGGGCAACCGCCTGGCCGCCACCGATGCCGAACTCGTAGTCGTAGGAGTCGTACCCGACCACCGAGTAGGCAGCCGCCCGGGCCTCTTCGGTGGGCTCCACCCGGATGTTGCGATACCGCTCCAAACCGGTCCCAGCGGGGATCAGCTTGCCGATGATCACGTTCTCCTTGAGCCCGCGCAGCGAATCCGAACGGCCATGGATGGCCGCGTCGGTGAGCACCCGGGTGGTCTCCTGGAAGGAGGCCGCCGAGAGCCACGACTCGGTCGCCAGCGACGCCTTGGTGATACCCATCAGCACCGGACGGCCCGAGGACGGCTTGCCGCCTTCGGAGACCACTCGCCGGTTCTCGGACTCGAACCGCACCCGATCCACCAGGTCGGAGGGCAGCAGGTTGGTCTCACCGGACTCGATCACCGTGATCCGGCGCAGCATCTGCCGCACGATGATCTCGATGTGCTTGTCGTGGATCGACACACCCTGGCTGCGGTACACAGCCTGAACCTCGTCCACCAGGTGCTCCTGGGCCTTGCGCACGCCGAGGATCCGCAACACGTCCTGCGGATCCGGTGTACCGACCGTGATCTGCTCGCCGACGTCGATGTGATCGCCGTCGGCGACCAGCAACCTCGACCGCTTGGAGACCGGGTACTCCTGCTCCTCCGAGCCGTCGTCCGGGGTGATGATCACCTTGCGGGCCTTGTCGGTGTCCTCGATCTGCACCCGACCGGCAGCCTCGGCGATCGGCGAACGCCCCTTCGGTGAGCGCGCCTCGAACAACTCGACCACCCGAGGCAGGCCCTGGGTGATGTCGTCAGCCGACGCCACACCGCCGGTGTGGAAGGTCCGCATGGTGAGCTGCGTACCGGGCTCGCCGATGGACTGGGCGGCGATGATGCCGACCGCCTCACCGATGTCGACCAGCTTGCCCGTCGCCAGCGAACGGCCGTAGCACTTCGCGCAGGTACCGGTCTTGGCGTCACAGGTCAGCACCGACCGGACCTTGACCTCCTCGATCCCGGAGGCGATCAACTCCGCGATCTTGACGTCGCCGAGATCCTCGCCGGCCTTGGCCAGCACCTCTCCGGTGCCCGGGTGCGCGATGTCGGTCGCCGCCGACCGGGCGTACGCCGCGGTCTCGGCGTTCTCATGCTTGACCACCCCGGCCGGAGCGGAGCCGTCCTCGACTCTGACACCGATCCGCTTCGGCAGGCCACGCTCGGTCCCACAATCGTCCTCGCGGATGATCACGTCCTGCGACACGTCGACCAGGCGCCGGGTCAGGTACCCGGAGTCCGCCGTACGCAACGCCGTGTCGGCCAACCCCTTGCGAGCGCCGTGGGTGGAGATGAAGTACTCCAACACCGACAGACCCTCGCGGAAGTTCGACTTGATCGGTCGCGGGATGATGTCGCCCTTCGGGTTCGCCACCAGGCCACGCATGGCCGCGACCTGCCGGATCTGCATCATGTTTCCCGATGCTCCGGAGTCGACCATCATGTAGATCGGGTTGGACCGGTCGAAGTTGCCCTCCATCGCCTTGGCCACCTCGTCGGAGGCCTGGGTCCAGATCTCGATGAGCTCTTGGCGCCGCTCGTCGTCGGTGACCAGACCGCGATCGAAGTGCTGCTGCACCTTGGCCGCCTGCTCCTCGTAGCCGGCCAGGATCGTGGTCTTCTCCGAAGGCGTGACCACGTCGTCGATGGACACGGTGACCCCGGAACGGGTGGCCCAATGGAAGCCGGCGTCCTTCAACGCGTCGAGCGACGCCGCCACGTCGACCTTGGTGTAGCGCTCGGCGAGGTCGTTGACGATGATTCCCAGCGCTTTCTTGCCCACTTCGTAGTTCACGTACGGGTAGTCGGCGGGCAGGGTCTCGTTGAACAGCGCTCGCCCGAGCGTGGTCTCCAGGACGAAGGTGCCGTCCCCGGCGACCTCGCCTTCGAAACCGGCTGGTGGAACCGCACCGGCGAACCGGAGGACGATCGTGCTCTGCAGCGCGAGCTCGCCTCGGTCGTAGGCCATGATCGCCTCGGCGATCGAGGCGAACTTCCGGCCGGCACCGAGTGGGTCGTCACGGTCGGTGGTCAAGAAGAACAGGCCGATGATCATGTCCTGGGTGGGCATCGTCACCGGTCGCCCGTCGGACGGCTTCAAGATGTTGTTGGTCGACAACATCAGGATCCGCGCCTCGGCCTGCGCCTCCGCCGACAACGGCAGGTGAACGGCCATCTGATCGCCGTCGAAGTCGGCGTTGAACGCCGTACACACCAACGGGTGGATCTGGATCGCCTTGCCCTCGATCAGCTGGGGCTCGAACGCCTGGATGCCGAGGCGGTGCAGGGTCGGTGCCCGGTTGAGCAGCACCGGATGCTCGGTGATGACCTCCTCCAGCACGTCCCACACCACCGGACGAGCCCGCTCCACCATCCGCTTGGCCGACTTGATGTTCTGCGCATGCGACAGGTCGACCAACCGCTTCATGACGAAGGGCTTGAACAACTCGAGCGCCATCTGCTTGGGCAGACCGCACTGGTGCAGCTTGAGCTGCGGGCCCGACACGATCACCGAACGACCCGAGTAGTCCACGCGCTTGCCGAGCAGGTTCTGGCGGAACCGGCCCTGCTTGCCCTTGAGCATGTCCGAGAGCGACTTGAGCGGCCGGTTACCAGGTCCGGTGACCGGACGGCCCCGGCGTCCGTTGTCGAACAGCGAGTCCACGGCCTCCTGGAGCATCCGCTTCTCGTTGTTGACGATGATCTCGGGCGCGCCGAGATCCAGCAGTCGCTTCAGCCGGTTGTTCCGGTTGATCACCCGGCGATAGAGGTCGTTCAGGTCCGAGGTCGCGAACCGACCGCCGTCGAGCTGCACCATCGGGCGCAGGTCCGGCGGGATCACCGGGACGGCGTCCAGCACCATGCCCTCGGGCTTGTTGCCGGTCTTCCGGAAGGCGTCGACCACCTTGAGCCGCTTGAGCGCGCGCACCTTGCGCTGGCCCTTGCCGTTGGCGATCACGTCGCGCAGCGCCTCGACCTCGGCGTCGACATCGAAGGACTCCAGCCGCTTCTGGATCGCCGTGGCGCCCATGTGCCCCTCGAAGTACTTGCCGAACCACGCCTTCATCTCGCGGTAGAGAAGCTCGTCGCCCATCAGGTCCTGCACGGCGAGGTTCTTGAAGTTGCTCCACACCTCTTCGAGCCGGTCCAGCTCGCGCTGGGACCGGTCGCGGACCTGCTTCATCTCGCGCTCGGCCGCGTCGCGGACCTTGCGGCGGGCGTCGGCCTTGGCGCCTTCGGCTTCGAGAGCCGCCGTGTCCTCCTCGAGCTTCTTGGCGCGCTCGTCGAGCGCGGAGTCCCGACGCTTCTCCAGCCGCTCGCGCTCCAGGCCGACCTTGTTCTCCAGCGACGACAGGTCCCGGTGCCGGGCCTCCTCGTCGACGGCCGTGATCATGTATGCGGCGAAGTAGATGACCTTCTCCAGGTCCTTCGGGGCCAGGTCCAGCAGGTAGCCCAACCGGGACGGAACGCCCTTGAAGTACCAGATATGAGTCACCGGAGCGGCCAGCTCGATGTGGCCCATCCGCTCGCGACGTACCTTCGAGCGGGTGACCTCGACGCCGCAGCGCTCGCAGATGATCCCCTTGAAGCGAACCCGCTTGTACTTCCCGCAGTAGCACTCCCAGTCCCGGGTGGGACCGAAGATCTTCTCGCAGAACAGGCCGTCGCGTTCCGGCTTGAGCGTGCGGTAGTTGATCGTCTCCGGCTTCTTGACCTCGCCATGGCTCCACGTGCGGATGTCCTCCGCGCTGGCCAGGCCGATCTGAAGCTGATCGAAGAAATTGACGTCTAGCACTGTGTATCTACCCTCTTCCGATTTCTTCGAGTCAGACTTCTTCGACGGAGCTGGGCTCCCGGCGGGACAGATCGATGCCCAGCTCTTCGGCCGCCCGGAACACGTCCTCCTCGGCGTCCTTCAGCTCGATCGACGTACCGTCCTGCGACAACACCTCGACGTTGAGACACAGCGACTGCATCTCCTTGACGAGCACCTTGAACGACTCCGGGATGCCGGAGTCCGGGATGTTCTCGCCCTTGACGATGGCTTCGTAGACCTTCACCCGACCAGGCACGTCGTCGGACTTGATGGTGAGGAGTTCCTGCAGGGCGTACGCCGCTCCGTAGGCCTCCATCGCCCACACCTCCATCTCGCCGAATCGCTGGCCGCCGAACTGGGCCTTGCCGCCCAGAGGCTGCTGCGTGATCATCGAGTAGGGGCCGGTCGAGCGGGCGTGGATCTTGTCGTCGACCAGGTGGTGCAGCTTGAGGATGTACATGTAGCCCACCGACACCGGCTGCGGGAATGGTTCCCCGGAGCGCCCGTCGAACAACATCGCCTTGCCGTTCTCGCCGATCATCCGCACGCCGTCCCGGTTGGGCAGTGTCGAACCGAGCAGCCCCGTGATCTCGTCCTCACGAGCACCGTCGAAGACCGGCGTCGCCACCTTGGTGTCCGGCTCGGCGGCATTAGCGTGGATCTCGATCAATCGGGTCTTCCAGTCGGCCTTCTTCTTGTCCTCGTGGAGGTTGAGGTCCCAGCCCTGCTTGGCCAACCAGCCGAGGTGCAACTCCAGGATCTGGCCGATGTTCATCCGGCGCGGGACGCCCAGCGGATTCAACACCACGTCGACCGGCGTACCGTCCTCCATGAACGGCATGTCCTCGATCGGCAGGATCTTGGCAATCACGCCCTTGTTGCCGTGCCGCCCGGCCAGCTTGTCGCCGACCGAGATCTTGCGCTTCTGAGCGACGTACACCCGCACGAGTTGATTGACGCCGGGCGGAAGCTCATCGCCGTCCTCGCGGTCGAAAACCCGCACCCCGATGACGGTGCCGGACTCGCCGTGCGGCACCTTCATCGAGGTGTCACGCACCTCGCGCGCCTTCTCGCCGAAGATCGCGCGCAGCAGTCGCTCCTCCGGGGTCAGCTCCGTCTCGCCCTTGGGCGTGACCTTGCCGACCAGGATGTCGCCGGTGGTGACCTCCGCGCCGATCCGGATGATGCCACGCTCGTCGAGATCGGCCAGCATCTCCTCGGACACGTTGGGGATGTCGCGAGTGATCTCCTCCGGCCCCAGCTTCGTGTCGCGGGCATCGACCTCGTGCTCCTCGATGTGGATCGAGGTGAGAATGTCTTCCTGCACCAGCCGCTGGGACAAGATGATGGCGTCCTCGTAGTTGTGCCCCTGCCACGGCATGAACGACACCAGGAGGTTGGTGCCCAGTGCCATCTCGGCCTTGTCGGTGCACGGACCGTCCGCGATCGGGGAGCCGGCCTCCAGCCGGTCGCCTTCGGCGACCAGCGGGCGCTGGTTGATGCAGGTTCCCTGATTGGACCGCTTGAACTTAGCCAGCTTGTACGTGGTGTACGTGCCGTCGTCGTTCATGGTCTCGATCACGTCGGCGGAGAGTTCCCGGACCACGCCGGCCTTCTCGGCGACCAGCACGTCGCCCGCGTCCACCGCGGCGCGGTACTCGATGCCGGTGCCGACCAATGGCGAGTCGGTCTTGATCAGCGGCACCGCCTGGCGCTGCATGTTGGCACCCATCAGTGCTCGGTTGGCGTCGTCGTGTTCCAGGAACGGGATCAACGCGGTCGCTACCGACACCATCTGCCGCGGCGAGACGTCCATGTAGTCGACCTCTTGCGGTGCTACCGCGTCGACCTCGCCACGGCGCTGGCGCACCAGCACCTGATCCTCGACAAATGCACCGTCGTCTTCGACGGCGGCATTGGCCTGGGCGATGACGAAGCGGTCCTCGTCATCGGCCGTCAGGTAGTCGACCTGGTCGGTGACCTTGCCGTCGACGACCTTGCGATAGGGGGTCTCGACGAAGCCGAACGGGTTGATCCGGCCGTACGACGCGAGCGATCCGATCAGCCCGATGTTGGGGCCTTCCGGGGTCTCGATCGGACACATTCGGCCGTAGTGCGACGGGTGGACATCGCGCACCTCCATGCCGGCGCGATCCCGCGAGAGACCGCCCGGGCCGAGCGCCGACAATCGGCGCTTGTGGGTGAGGCCGGCGATCGGGTTGGTCTGGTCCATGAACTGGCTGCTCTGCGAAGTCCCGAAGAACTCCTTCAGCGCGGCGACCACGGGCCGGATGTTGATCAGCGACTGCGGCGTGATCGCCTCGACGTCCTGGGTGGTCATCCGCTCCCGGACCACCCGCTCCATCCGGGCGAGACCAGTGCGCAGCTGATTCTGGATCAGCTCGCCCACCGTGCGCACTCGGCGATTGCCGAAGTGGTCGATGTCATCGGCGGCGATCTCGATCGTGCCCTGCGGCATGTCCAGCTCGTGCTTGCCGTCGTGCAACGCGACGATGTACCTGATCGCGGCGACGATGTCGTCGAGGGTCAGTGTCTGCTGGTCGAAGGCCTCGATCAGGCCCAACTTCTTGTTGACCTTGTACCGACCGACCTTGGCCAGGTCGTAGCGCTTCGGGTTGAAGTAGTAGTTGTTGAGCAGCGTCTGCGCGGCCTCGCGGGTCGGCGGCTCTCCGGGACGCAGCTTGCGATAGATGTCGATCAGCGCGTCGTCGGTCGCCTGGGTGTTGTCCTTCTCCAGGGTCAGCATCATCGACTCGTACTGGCCGAACTCCTCGCGGATCTGCTCGTTGGTCCAGCCCAACGCCTTGAGCAGCACGGTGACATTCTGCTTGCGCTTGCGGTCGAGGCGCACCCCGACCATGTCACGCTTGTCGATCTCGAACTCCAGCCAGGCACCTCGGCTCGGAATCAGCTTGGCGGTGTAAATGTCCTTGTCGGAGGTTTTGTCGGCGGTCCGCTCGAAGTACACGCCGGGCGAACGCACGAGCTGGGACACCACGACCCGCTCGGTGCCGTTGATCACGAAGGTGCCCTTCGGAGTCATCAACGGGAAGTCGCCCATGAAGACGGTCTGCCCCTTGATCTCACCGGTCTCGTTGTTCGTGAACTCGGCGGAGACGTAGAGCGGAGCGGAGTAGCTGAAGTCCTTCTCCTTGCACTCCTCGACGGAGTACTTCGGGTCGTAGAACACCGGGTTCTCGAACGACAGGCTCATCGTCTCGGAGAAGTCCTCGATCGGTGAGATCTCCTCGAAGATCTCGGTGAGGCCGGACTTCGTGGAGACGTCCTCGCCGGCTTCCTGACGGCGGGCCACGACGGCCTGCCACGCCTCGTTGCCGACCAGCCAGTCGAAGCTGGTGGTCTGCAGGCTGAGGAGTTGTGGAAGTTCGAGAGGCTCGTTGATCTTCGCGAATGAGATGCGGCGGGGAGAGCTATGTGCGGCTTTGCGCGCGGCCAAAACGTGTCCTTCGGCGATTGTGCTATCCAGATGACGCCGTCCACCACCAGTCCGGCCACCGGGCAGGCCAAAGGGCATTTGAGAGAGGGCGCGAAGGTCTAGCGTAGCCGATGTAAAGGCACACTTCAATACCGGTGTCAAGCTCTCCTGCACAAGCTGGCCCGTTCGTGCCAGCCCGGCCTCGGGAGACCCCCACCCGGATGTACAAAAGCATGAACCACCGGGTGGCCCGGGTCAAGCACCCCCGCACCGCCGACCCGGCAGTTATCTGGCCAGATTGCCGGCGTGTCGACGGTCAACTGCCAGGTCGACGCCGCCGGCGTACCATGCGCCGATGGCCTCCCCGCGGCGCGCCGGACCGCCCCGGCCGCTCGACGTCGGCGACATCGTCGTCCGCTTCAGTGATCTGCTTGGTGAGTGGACGGCTGCCCAGATCACCGATGTCAAACACGAGTGGAAAGAGGTCGCTGTCCTCGAACTCGACTGGTCGGGCCCGGAGGCGACCGGGGTGCACGATCTCGGCGATGTCGAGCCGTTGCGCTACCCCTTCAAGAAGAATGGCCAGTGGTGCGTGCACAGTTATTGCGGGTGGGTGCTACCGCGATCCTTCCGGATCATCGGGCGTCTCCCCCCGTTGACGTCCGAACGAACAACTACCGGCGGCACCGGATGGCGACTCGGAGATAGTCTCTGGAAGTCGCGGCTCTGGCATTCAGGCGTGCGCGAGAAGACCCAGAAGCGAGGCAGCCTGCACCTCAGGGGTCCCGAGGCGCGAGACCTGCCGACGCGGACCCCGGACCCGGCGATTCGAATCCTGGACATCTACGGCGACATCGGCGATCTCGATGCGAACTTGGTGGCCGATCTGTTCCCAGGACTCGTCGAGCTGCACATCTCCGGCGATCTCGGAACGCTACGGAACGCGCGAACACTGGGTCGGCTGACCAGCCTGCGCGAACTGATGCTCTACGAGGTGTTCGGGATGACCGCCGACGACGTCGTGACGCCCGCCGAAATCGGTGAACTCGAGTACATCTGGCTGCAGGGTATCCCTCGGGAGTACTCCGCCGCGATGAGTAAGCTCTGGCGACCTGAGGCCGTCAACGGGACTTTCCTGCAGATCTACGAAGCCCGCCGGCCGGACTGGATCGCGGAGAACCGGGACAGCCCGCTGCGCGACTGGGACGGCCGGGAAGAGCTGCGGCCGAGTGTGGTCAAGAAGGCGTTCGAGCAATGCAAGACCACCCGACGCGAGGTCATCGAACTCGTCAAGACTGGCGCCGGAACCGACGCGATCACCGGCCGACTCGCCGGGATCGGAGCCGAGTACGCCGAGGCGTTCAACGCGCTGGACGCACGATGGATGTTCATCGAGACCGAAGAACGCGATGAACTCCTGGAGGTCCTCGGGCACATCGCCCGGGAGGCCGCGGCGGAGGCGGGTCTGGCGGCCGGCGACCTGGAGCGGGCGCTGCTGCGTGCGGCCAACGACGCTCGGGACTGGTGACCGCTAGCCGACCAGGGGATTGCGAGTCTTGAGCGCCGGAAAGAGACTGAAATCGCGATCGGCCGTCCACAACTCGTCGACCTCGTGACCGATACAGATCGCCGCGATACGCGCATCATGAACCTTCGGGCCGAGCACGAGCGGATTCCCGGTCAGCGAGCGCAGGATTGCCAGGTGCGCACGAGTCTCGCCGAGAGCGGTCACCCGAGGATGACTCGTCAGAGTCTCGAAGTCGGTGATGACGCTGTCGACAAGGTAGGGAGGATCGTAGATGCGCGGATGCGTCAACACGTTGAGCGCCTCGTGGATGCATGGCCACGGCAGCGCTATTCGGGATCTGGAGTTGAGTAGCGCGGTGACCGCTCTGTGCGCCTGGTCGTGCTGTCTGGCCTCAGGGCGATTCGCGTACACCAGCATATTCGTGTCGAGCGCGATCACCAACGATCCTCGTAGCTGAGCTCGATCATATTCCGCACCGTCACTCCCGGCCGCAGGCCATTTCCGCGAGGACCCACCGGAAACTGGAACTCGGCCTCCGGTTCGGGGTCGGAGCCCTGGGCCAGCGCTTGGCGAACCCCCTCGATCACCAGATCGCGCATCGGGACGTTGTCGCGCTTGGCCCGCTCCTTGAGTTCGCTGAACAGCTCGTCAGGGAGATCGATCGTGGTCTTCATACAGGCAACCATATCGTCTAGCCCATACACCCATACTGGATCATCCGGTCGCGTGCGAGTCGGCGATCGAGAGTGCTTCGTCGATGATCGCCAGGCCCGCCGACGCGTCCGCATCACTGATGTTCAGCGGTGGTACGACGTGGATCCGGTTGAAGTTCACGAACGGCAGCAGCCCACGCTCCCGGCAGGCGGCGGCCGTGGCGTCGACCGCGGGCGAGGTCCCGCCGTACGGCGCCAACGGCTCGCGGGTCTCCCGATCGGCCACCAGTTCTATCGCCCAGAACGCGCCGACACCCCGGACCTCGCCGACACTTCGGTGGTCGGCCGCCAGCGTCGCCAGGCCCGGACCGAAGACCTCCTCGCCGAGGCGAGCGGCATTCTCGACCATGCCTTCCTCCGCCATCGCCTCGATGGTGGCCACCGCGGCGGCGCAGGCAAGCGGGTGCCCGGAATAGGTCAGGCCGCCCGGATAGACCCGCTCGTCGAAGGTCGCGGCGATCGGCCCGCTGATGATCACCCCACCCAACGGCACATAGCCGGAGTTGACGCCTTTGGCGAAGGTGATCAAGTCCGGCGTCACGTCGTAGTGATCGACGGCGAACCAGCGCCCGCTGCGCCCGAAGCCGGCCATCACCTCGTCGGCGATATAGACGATGCCGTGCCGGTCGCACAGTTCCCGGACGCCGGCAAGGTACCCGGGCGGCGGCGGCATGATGCCCGCCGTACCCGGAATCGACTCCAGGACCACGGCCGCGACCCCAGCGGCACCTTCGAGGGCGATGACCTGTTCGAGATGTGCCAGGGCCCGTTGGCACTCCTCCGCCTCCGACGTCGAGTGGAACGGACTGCGATACAGGAACGGCCCGAAGAAATGAACCGTGCCGGCACTGCCGTTGTCGCTGGCCCACCGACGCGGGTCACCGGTCAGATTGACCGCCAGGTGGGTGCCGCCGTGGTACGAGCGGTACGTCGTGAGCACCTTGTGGCGCCCGGTGTGCAGGCGCGCCATCCGCACCGCGTGCTCGATGGCGTCGGCCCCGCCATTGGTGAAGAACACCTTGTCAAGACCGTCCGGCGCGAGGCCGGTGATCAGCCTGGCGGCCTCCGAACGAGCGGCGTTCGCGAACTGGGGCGCGACCGTGCAGAGCCTGGCGGCCTGCTCGGCGATCGCCGCGACGACCTTGGGATGCTGGTGGCCGATGTTGGTGAAGACGAGTTGCGAAGTGAAGTCGAGATACTCCTTGCCGGTCTCGTCCCACACCCGCGAGCCCTCCGCCTTGGCGAGCACGATCGGCTTGAGCGTGGCCTGCGCCGACCAGGAGTGGAAGACGTGGGCGCGATCCAACTCGAAGGCACGGGTCTCATCGATCATCTCCCCAGCCTAGGCTGCGGCGACCACCCCCGCGAGCCCCTCCATACCAGTGCCGAGGCGTCACAAAAACAGATCGAGGCGTCACAAAAGCGCGTGCTTTCGTGACGCCTCGATCCGATTGGCGGGACTACTTGAGCGTGACGGAGGCTCCAGCGCCCTCGAGTGCCTCCTTGGCGGACTCGGCGGCGGCCTTGTCGACACCCTCCAAGACGGCCTTCGGTGCGGCCTCGACCAGGTCCTTGGCCTCCTTGAGACCGAGCGAGGTGAGCGAACGCACCTCCTTGATCACGTTGATCTTCTTCTCTCCGGCGGCTTCCAGGATCACGTCGAACGAGTCCTGCTCGGCGTCGGCCGGAGCGTCGCCCCCGGCAGCACCGGCGGCGGCCGGGGCGGCCGCAACGGCGACGGGCGCGGCCGCGGTGACGCCGAAAGTCTCCTCGAACTGCTTCACGAACTCACTGAGTTCGATCAGCGTCATCTCCTTGAACTGGTCCAGCAGATCGTCAGTGCTGAGCTTCGCCATGATTGGCCGTTCCTTTCGTTGGGTGACCTCGTCTGAGGCCGGGTTGTCTGAAGTCGGTTGGGGGATTCGGTCGAGCTGGAGCCGACCGGATCAGGCCTCGGCCGGAACCGGTTCGGCAGCTGTCTCTTCGGCCTGAGCCGGTTCGGCGGGTGCTTCCTCGGTTTCGGACGATTCGCCGGAAGGCAGTTGCGCCTGCAGCGCGCCCAACGCCCGAGCCGCCTGCGACAACGGGGCATTGAGGAGGTACACCGCCTGCGACAGTGAGGCGAGCATCGCGCCGGCCAGCTTGCCCAACAGAACCTCGCGAGATTCCAGGTCCGCCAGCTTGGCCACGTCCGATGGCTCCAGCGACTTGCCGTCCAGTACGCCGCCCTTGATCACCAACTCCGGGTTGTCCTTGGCGAACGCGCGCAAGCCCTTCGCGGCTTCCACGACATCGCCCTTGATGAAGGCGATCGCGGTCGGTCCCGTCAACAACCCGTCGAAACCGGCGATACCGGCCTCGGTGGCCGCGAGCTTGGCCAACGTGTTCTTGACCACGGCATAGTCGGCGTTCTGGCCGAGCGAACGCCGCAACTGCTGGAGTTGCTGCACCGAAAGTCCTCGGTACTCGGTGAGTACGGCGCCCGCCGATTCCTCGAACGAGTTCTTGATCTCGGCGACGGCGGCGGCCTTGTCAGCGCGTGCCATGAGTGTCCTTCCGCTTGTCCGAAACGTGGATCCCGCCGAAATCGACGAACGCCCCGTGCGCAGGCACGGGGCGTGGAAGCAGTCGACGACTGCTCGGCACTCCTCACCTGCGCGGGCCGTTCGCTGACGCGAACCTTCGGTCGGACTTGGGTTACGCACCCATGGTCCGGCGACCGGCGGTCTTTGGTTCGAGGCCAGATGCTACCCCTCCGCCGACCCGTCCCATAATCGCCGCCGACCCGTCCCGAAGTAGCGGTAGGCCGGTCTTCAGATACCGCAACCTGGCTACCAAAGGACGAGTCGACGAGGGGAGAACCTAGACGGTCGCCTCGTCCTCAGTCACGTTTCGCGTGCGATTGGTGTCCACCGGCACGCCGGGCCCCATCGTCGTGGAGAGGGTGATCTTCTTGAGGTAGCGGCCCTTGGAGCTGGATGGCTTGAGTCGGAGCACCTCGTCCAGGGCGGCGGCGTAGTTCTCGATCAGCTGGGTCTCGGTGAAGGATGCCTTGCCGATGATGAAGTGCAGATTGGCATGTCGATCGACGCGGAACTCGATCTTTCCGCCCTTGATGTCGGAGACCGCCTTGGCGACATCCGGCGTGACGGTTCCGGTCTTCGGGTTGGGCATCAGGCCGCGCGGGCCGAGTACCCGACCGAGCCGGCCGACCTTCCCCATCATGTCCGGAGTCGCCACCACCGCATCGAAGTCGGTCCAACCGCCGCTCACCTTCTCGATCAGCTCGTCGCCACCGACGATGTCGGCGCCGGCCGTCCTGGCGGCCTCGGCCTTGTCGGCGTTCGCGAACACCAAGACTCGAGCGGTCTTGCCAGTCCCGTGTGGCAGGTTGACGGTGCCCCGGACCATCTGGTCCGCCTTGCGTGGATCCACGCCCAGGCGCATCGCGACATCGACGGTCTCGTCGAACTTGAGCTTGGCGCCATCCTTGGCGATCCGGATGGCCTGGAGCGGTGCGTAGGCGGCGTCCTTGTCGATCGCCGCCGCGGCGTTCCGGTAGTTCTTGCTGCGCTGCATTGCTGGTTCCGATCTTCCGGTGTGGTCATCTGGACCAGCGCGGTCCTGCCACAGAATGTTGGACTGTGCTTTTGTGACGCGTGCTTTTGTGACGCGTTGCCACGTTTTTGTGACGCGTCGGCTGGGTTAGTCGGTGGTGACGCCCATCGAGCGCGCCGTACCTTCCACGATCTTCATCGCCGCGTCGATGTCGTTGGCATTGAGATCGGGAAGCTTGGTGGTGGCGATGTCCCGGATCTGCTCTTTGGTGAGCTTGCCGACCTTCTCCTTGTGCGGAACGCCAGAGCCCTTCTTGAGGCCCGCCGCCTTCTTGATCAGCTCAGCAGCCGGCGGAGTCTTCGTGATGAAGGTGAACGATCGGTCCTCGAAGATGGTGATCTCGACGGGGACGACGTTTCCGCGCATGCTCTCGGTCTGCGCGTTGTAGGCCTTGCAGAAATCCATGATGTTGACGCCGTGGGGTCCCAGGGCGGTGCCGACCGGCGGAGCCGGGGTGGCCGCGCCCGCCTGTAGTTGGACCTTGACCAGCGCGGCGATCTTCTTCTTCGGAGGCATTTCTCTAGAGGAACTTTCTCGTGTGTACGTCGTGGTCTTGATGAACGACTCATCTCGCATGACGCGAGAGCGATCAGTCGGCCTGCCACCTGGGTGTTGCGGTGTTGCCTTCGGCGTTACGGGTCCAGAATCAGACCTTCTCGATCTGGCTGAAGCTGAGCTCGACCGGGGTTTCCCGACCGAAGATCTCGACCAGAGCCTTGACCCGCTGAGCCTCGAGGTTGATCTCGGTCAGCGTGGCATGGAGGGTCGCGAACGGCCCGTCGACCACCATGACCGAATCGGAGACACTGAAGTCGGTGGTCTGGACGGTCTTGACCGCGGTGCCGGACGACGCCTGAGCGGGCTTGCCGGAAGCGACCGCTTCGGCTTCAGCGGCCGCGACTACGGCGGGCGCAAGCATCGACTCGACTTCGGCCATGCTCAGCGGAACCGGTTGATGACTGTGGCCCACGAAGCCGGTGACCGAGGGGGTATGCCGCACTGCCGACCAGGACTCGTCGGTGAGATCCATGCGGACGAGCACATAGCCGGGAAGCACGGTACGCCGCACCAATTTGCGCTGCCCGTTCTTGATCTCGGCTACTTCCTCGGTCGGAACCACGATCTCGTGGATGTAGTCCTCCATGTTGAGCGAGAGAATCCGGTTCTCCAGGTTCGCCTTGACCCGGTTCTCCATACCCGAATAGGTGTGCACCACGAACCAATCGCCGGGCTTGGCCCACAACTCGTCTCGGAACGCCTGAAGCGGATCGTCATCGCCAACCTGGTCATCGCCGGCCTGGTCAGTAGGCTTCGGATCCGAATCATCTAGAGTCTCCGCTTGCGGGTTCTCCGGTTCCGGACTCTCGGCGCCCTCGGCCGGATCCGCCGACACCTCGGCGGAGTCCGCCTCGGGTTCCTCGGTGTCGGAAGCACCGTCGGCGGCGCTTGCCGGCTCGGCTGGTTCCAGATCGGACTCGACCGTGGACTCGACTGCCTCGGGCTGAGAATCAGCCTCGAACTCGTCAACCTGCTGTTCTGTCATATGTATGGGTGTCATTTCCTGAGAGGTCTCGGTGGTGTGCCCGTTGCCAGGCATGACTACTGGCTCTTGCCCCCGGAGAAGATGAACAGCACTAGGCGCCCGAACGCCTGATCCAGCAGGGCGACGAACGACATCATCACCACGACGAATGCCATCACCACGAGGAAGTAGGTCACCAGCTGCTCACGAGTCGGCCAGACCACCTTGCGGAGCTCGGCGATCACCTGGCGATAGAACGTCACCGGGCTGGTACGGCGATCGGCCGGGCGCCCCTCGGATTCGCTCACGACGCTCTTGGCCCCTTCCATGGCGCAATCCTTCTTTCGAGTCGATGGCTTCTCTTACGTCGCCGCCTGCACTTCGCACACGTGGCGCACCGCAGGGCACGAGGGACTTGAACCCCCAACCTTCGGTTTTGGAGACCGATGCTCTGCCAGTTGAGCTAGTGCCCTCCGACGACCCTTGCCCGCTCTACGGAAACTCCTGCCCGACAGCAGGATTGACCGACGGGTGGAACCGCCAAAGCGGAAGTCTACGCCGGTTGCGGTAAACCCGTCCAAACGCGCCACTGGCTGATCGCGGTCCGGCGGCCGGTAGACACGCCTGCCATCACCTCGGCTCGGCTGATTCGCGGCGGGCGGTGTCGGTCGGCCTACGATGGGATCCATGACGTCCTCAATCGACTCCACCGCTCCTCCGGTCGCCGAGGGCGGCGCACGCGGTCGCCGGGTGTCGCGCCGCGTCGGCGCCATCGCCGAGTCCGCGACGCTCAAGGTCGATGCGAAGGCGAAGGCACTCAAGGCCGAGGGCCGACCCGTGATCGGGTTCGGGGCCGGCGAGCCCGACTTTCCGACCCCGGACTACGTCGTAGAGGCCGCCGCGGAGGCTTGTCGCGACCCCAAGAACCATCGTTACACACCCGCCGGAGGCCTTCCGGAACTCAAGTCGGCGGTAGCCGCCAAGACGAAGCGGGACAGCGGCTACGACATCGATCCTGCTCAGGTGCTGATCACCAATGGCGGCAAACAAGCGATCTATGCCGCGCTCGCCGTGATGCTGGATCCCGGCGATGAAGTCATCTTGCCGGCGCCGTACTGGACGACCTATCCCGAAGCCATCCGGCTCGCGGGCGGCATTCCCATCGAGGTGCTCGCGGACGAGACGCAGGGCTACAAGGTGTCCGTCGAACAACTCGAAGCCGCACGCACCGAGCGCACCAAGGTGGTGTTGTTCGTCTCACCGTCCAACCCCACCGGCGCGGTCTACACCGCCGACGAGATTCGGGCGATCGGAGCCTGGATCGAAGAGCATCGACTGTGGGTGCTGACCGACGAGATCTATGAGCACCTCGTCTACGACGGCGTGGATACCGGCTCGCTTCCGGTGCTGTGTCCGTTCCTGGCCGACAACACGGTGATCGTCAACGGGGTTGCCAAGACCTATGCGATGACCGGTTGGCGGGTGGGTTGGATGATCGGCCCGGCGGACCTGGTCAAGGCCGCTACCAACCTGCAGTCGCATGCGACCTCGAACGTTGCCAACGTCGCACAGCGAGCCGCCATCGCCGCGGTCAGTGGCGATCTGGCCGCCGTGGAACGGATGAAGGAAGCCTTTGACCGCCGGCGACGCACGATGGTGTCGATGCTGAACGAGATCGCCGGCGTCGTCTGCCCGACTCCCGAAGGCGCCTTCTACGCCTACCCCTCGGTCAAAGGACTGCTCGGCAAGCCGATCGGCGCCCCGGACGGGCCGGTGGCCGGTTCCTCGGCGGAACTCGCCGAGCTCATCCTGGAGCGCGCCGAGGTGGCCGTGGTTCCCGGCGAGGCGTTCGGCTCTCCTGGCTACCTGCGGTTGTCCTATGCGCTCGGCGACGACGACCTGGTCGAGGGCATCACCCGGATGCAGAAACTGCTCGGTTGACGCCGTTCGCTGTCGTCTTGAGGCATGTCGGCGCCGCATTGGTGACGTATCGGCGTGCATTTCCGACGCCTCGGCGTGCGTTGTGACGTGTCGGCGGTGATGGATCGGCGGGCGGGGTGACCGGTTCCCGGGACCTGCGGATCCTGCCCAAAGCCCATCTGCACGTGCACTTCACCGGTTCGATGCGGCACCTCACCTTGATCGAACTCGCCGAGCGAGATGGTCTGCACCTGCCCGACGCCCTGGTCGAGGACTGGCCACCCCAGCTCTCGACCGCCGATGAACGCGGCTGGTTTCGGTTCCAGCGGCTCTACGACGCGGCACGGATGGTGCTGCGAACGCCGGACGACGTACGGCGGCTGGTGCGGGAGGCCGCCGAGGACGACGTCGCCGACGGCGGTCGCTGGCTGGAGCTTCAGGTCGACCCCAGTGGGTACGCCGCCCGCTTCGGCGGCATCACGGCCTTTACCGAACTCGTCCTCGACGCGAGCCGGCAGGCGACGTTGGCCACCGGGCTCCCCATCCGCATCGTGATCGCGGCCAACCGCACCCGACACCCGCTCGACGCCCGGGTCCTGGCCCGGCTCGCCGTACGGTTCGCGGGCGACGGCGTGGTGGGCTTCGGGCTCTCGAACGACGAGCGCCGGGGGGTCACCGCCGACTTCGGGCCGGCCTTCGCGATCGCTGGGCGAGCCGGACTCCTGCTGACACCGCATGGTGGAGAACTGCTCGGGCCGGCGAGCGTTCGCGACGTGCTGGACCTGGGAGCGCACCGGCTGGGGCACGGCGTCCGGGCCACCGAAGACCCCGCGCTCCTGGCCGAGCTCGCCGAGCGCGGAGTCGCGCTGGAGGTGTGCCCGACCTCCAATGTCTCGCTCGGTGTCTATCCGAGCGTGGCGGCCGTGCCGCTGGGCCGGCTGCTCTCGGCGGGGCTGGACGTGGCGCTGGGTGCCGACGATCCGCTCTTGTTCGGTAACCGATTGCTGGCCCAGTACGACGCCGTGCGAACCGCGCACCACCTGACCGACGCCGAGCTCGCCGAGCTGGCCAGTGGCTCGATCCGCGCCTCGACGGCGCCGGACGACCTGACCGCCTCACTGCTGGCCGAGATCGATGTCTGGCTGGCGCGCAACCCGGGGCCGCGGGGTCTCGACGGCGGCGATTCAGGTTCTGGCAGGATGACCGGGTGACGACACCACCGGAGAACCCCTGGGCCACGCCGTCCGACGGCGCGGACGACAATCCGTACCGGCCGCCGGCCCCGCAGCCGCCCCAACCCACCGCCGATCCACCGCCGGCCTACGGAGCGCAACCAGGGCCCGCTCAGCCGCCGAGCGCCGAGCAGCCGGCGGCCGGCGGTCAGGGGTACGGCCCGCCGGCCGGCGGGCCCGGATACGGCTATCAGCCCGACCCGTACTCGTCCGGATATCCCGCGCCGGGCTACGTGCCGATCGCTCCCCGGCACCCGTCGGCCACCACTTCTCTGGTCCTGGGGCTGGTCGGCCTGATCGGAATCGCCACCTGCTGCGGCATCACGCTGGTGGTGTCCCCGTTCGCCTGGTTCATGGGTGGCAAGGCGGTCAAGGAGATCGACGCCTCGGGTCAGCAGGTGGGCGGGCGCGACCATGCCCAAGCCGGACGGATCCTCGGCATCATCGGTACGGTTCTGCTGGTATTGGCCCTCTTGGGTGGTGTGGGGTCGCTGGCCATCGGCATCGCCACCGGCGACTTCAACTAACGCCGACCCGGCAGTTATCTGGCCAGATTGGCGGCGTGTCGAGGAGCAAGTGCCGGGTCGACCGCTACTACGGGACGGGTCGACCGCTACTACGGGACGGGTCGGCGTCGGTCAGGGCGCAGCCGACGAGCGTCGGCTCGGCATCCAGCTCGATACCGTAGGCGGATCGCACGGCGGCCCGGATCACCGAGGCCAGCCGGATCAGGTCGTCGGTCCGAGCGCCACCGCGATTGGTCAACGCCAGGGTGTGCTTGCCGGAGACCGCCACGTGGGCGGCACCGGAACCGAGCCGGAAGCCCTTGGCGAAGCCGGCCCGCTCGATCAACCATGCCGCGCTGGTCTTGACCGTGCCGTCGGGCTGCACCCAACGCGGCGCATCGGCCGGCAACTCCTCCGCACCGGCGGGATCGAGCACCGGGTTGGTGAAGAACGAGCCGGCGCTCCAGGTGTCGTAGTCGGCCGGATCGAGCACCATGCCCTTGCCGGCCCGCAGCGCCAGCACCGCCCGGCGTACGTCGGCGATCGGAGCGCGGTCGCCAGGCTGAACGCCGAGCGACCGAGCCAGCTCGGCGTACCGGATCGGCGCGCCCCACGTGCCCTGCCGGAGCTGAAAGATGACCTCGAGGACGACGTAGCGGCCGGGATCGATCTTGAATCGGGAGGTGCGGTATCCGAACCCACAGTCACCGGCGGCGTAGGTGCGCTGGCACCGATCGACGCGGTCCCAGGTACGCACGGAGGCGATGGTGTCGGCGACCTCCTGCCCGTAGGCGCCCACGTTCTGAATCGGGGTGGCACCGACCAGACCGGGGATCCCGGCCAGCGCCTCGACTCCGACCCAGCCCTGTCCGACGGCACGCTCAACAAAATGCTCCCAGGACTCCCCGGCGGCCACCTCCACGGTGACCCCACCGCACGAAGCCAGAGTGTCGGCCTCGTCCACGTCCGCGCTCACCCCGCTCGTGGCCACCTTCACCACCGTGCCCGGAAACCCGCCGTCGCCGATGACGATGTTGCTGCCTTCGCCGATGATCAGCAGCGGTTCGCCCCGCTCGTCGGCGCGCTGGACGGCGCCGACGAGGTCGGTTTCGCTGCTGGCGACGACGAACCGGTCCGCGGGGCCACCGAGGCGCAGCGTGGTGTGGTCGCGCAGCAGGACACTGCGCCGACCGTCAGACACGAATGATCGCCTTGGGCATGCCGAGCACCTTCGTGCCCTGGCTTGTCACCTCCAGCGCGATCGTGACCAGATCGTCGGCGACCTGGGTGATGCTGCCGCCGACTCGGATCTCGACTCCCCCGTCGTCGTCGGGTACGACGACGGGATTGGTGAACTTGCCCCCCAGCTCGACGATCTCGGCTCCGCCCGACCAGACCTCGACGGCGCGGGCGGCCAATGCCATCGTGAACATTCCGTGGGCGATCACGCCCGGCAATCCGACCGACAGCGCGACGCGATCCGACCAGTGGATCGGGTTGAAGTCGCCGCTCGCCCCGGCGTACCGCACCAGGTCGGCGCGAGTCACCGTGAAGATCTGAGGCAGCAGCACCTCGCCGCCCCGCCACCCTCCGGACCCGTCGGCTGAGCCGCCCAGCGGCTCACTCATCGCCGGGTCCGCGATGCAGCAGGGTGGCCGAGGTCGTGCAGACCAGTTCGCCGTCGGCGTCGGTGATCTCGCTGGTGGTGCCGATGATGTCGGTGCCGTTGATGTGGCGCAGGCTGGTCACCGTCAACGTGGCCGCCAGCACGTCGCCGGGTCGCAGCGGCCGCTCGTAGCGGAACTTCTGATCGCCATGGATGATGCGCGACAACTCGATCCGCTCGGCGGCCAGGAAGGCGAACATGGCATCGAAGGAGAGGAGGATCGGGAAGGTCGCCGGGACGGTCGCGCCGTTGTAGTTCGCGCCCGCTTCGGCACCGGCGGTCGCGGTGACGAATTCGGCTACCTTCTCGGCCGACACAGCATAGAGCCGGGTGGCCGGGAAGGACCGGCCTACCACCGCGCTCGTCAGAGCCACCAGGCTGGCCTCGGGCAGTCTCAGCGGGTCTCGCGGTGCGGCCGATGAGTCCGGCAGCGCGGACAGAACTTCTTCAACTCCATCCGATCCGGATCGTTGCGCCGGTTCTTCTTGGTGATGTAGTTGCGCTCCTTGCACTCCTCGCAGGCGAGCGTGATCTTGGGGCGGACGTCCGAACTCTTGCTGGCCACGGTGATTTCCTCTGAACTTCCTCTGGCGTTCTGGGCTTACGTTGCTGCGTGTTGTGTAGCGGGGGCGGGACTCGAACCCGCGACACCACGATTATGAGCCGTGTGCTCTAACCACCTGAGCTACCCCGCCGCCTCGGGTGAGGTGCGTCGCCGAAGCCCGGCGATTGCCACACCCAGAGCCCCTTTACGGAATCGAACCGTAGACCTTCTCCTTACCATGGAGACGCTCTGCCGACTGAGCTAAAGGGGCAAGCAGCAGCCGCCAACCCTACAACCCGGCTCGTCTGTTCGGGAAATCGGTTTGCCCGGCCGTGCCGTGGTTCGAGATCGCCGACGCACGGGCCGTCGATGGCACGGCGATCCGGCCTGGTCTAGACAGATCTCGGTTCACAGAGTTCTCTTAGCCCTCCGATCCAGGCTCGGCACTCCGAGCGGCCGGGGGGACCGGCGCGGGAGAACCCGAGGGAGTGACGACGTCAGATGAGATCCAGGCTGATAGCCACGATGGCTCGCCGAGCCGGCCTACGAGCCCGGACCACGGCGCTGGCAGCGACGGCCGTCGTCGCGGCGACGCTGTCGGCGGGTCCGGCCACGAGCGGAGCGGCCACGCCCGATTCCGACGCAACCGGAGATCGACCGAACCGGCCGGACCGGCCGAACGTGGTGATGATCGTGATGGACGACCTGGACGCCGTCAACACCCCTTACTGGGACGCGATGCCCCGAACCAAGAAGCTGCTCGCCGACCGGGGAACCGTCTTCGACAACGCGTTCGCCCCCACGCCGATCTGCTGCCCGGCACGCTCGACCATCTTCACCGGAAAGTACGGCCACAACACCGGCGTGTTGACCAACGCCGGAGACTTCGGCGGCTGGGAACAGTTCGTGGCGAACGGGAACGAGGAGGAGACCTTCGTCGTCGACCTGCAGAACGCCGGCTACCGCACCGGCCTGGCCGGCAAGTACCTCAACGGAATCGACGCGGATCCGGCCCATGTGCCTCCGGGCTGGACGGAGTGGTACGGCGCGGTGGACAACGCGTTCTACGCCGGCTACAACTATGCGCTCAACGAGAACGGCACCATCGTGAAGTACGGCAGTCGGGCCCGCGATTACTCGACCGACGTGATGGCCGCCAAGTCGGTGGACTTCATCGAAGACGCGGCCGCCGACCGGGCCCCCTTCTTCTGGAGCGTCAATTCCACGGCGCCACATGTGCCGTTGCCGCCGGCACGCCGGCACGCCGACCATCGATTCGCCGACGACCGGGCGCCTCGACCGGCGAACTACAACGAGCGCGACGTCTCCGACAAACCGGACTGGCTGCAAGACACCGCACGTCGCCGATCGGCGCTGCTGCGATCCGTGATGGATACCGATCATCAGGACCGGATGGGCTCGATGATCGCGGCGGACGAGATGATCGCGACGATCGTGGATGCCTTGGATCGCACCGGCGAACTCGAGAACACCTATCTGATGTTCGTCTCCGACAACGGCTACAACATGGGAGCACACCGGCTGTGGCAGAAGCAGGCACCGTACGAGGAGTCCCTGCGTATCCCGCTGGTCATCGCCGGCCCGGAGGCCGCGACGCGACATGAGGCCGGCATGGCCCTGCAGACGGACCTCGCGCCGACGATCCTGGAACTCGCCGGCCTCCCGGTGCCGGCAGCCACGGACGGCCGGTCGCTGGTGCCGCTCTTGACGGGCAAGCGGCCCGCTGACTGGCGCACGGATTTCATCGGGCAGTACGTCAGCAACGGGACCATGAGCACGGACGGCGTGGCGCAGGAGTTCCCCGCCGGCACCTCGGGGACCCTTCAACTGGACCTACCGGCATGGCGCGGGCTTCGCACCACCACCCACCTGTACGTGGAGTGGCAGGACGGATCCGGAGACCTCGAACTGTATGACCTTCGCAAGGATCCGGCACAGCTCGACAACCTCCTGGTCGACGCCGCGGGCCGGCAGGCGCATCGAAAGCTGGTCGATCGGTTGAGCTCGCGACTCGAAGAATTGAGCGACTGCAGTGGTGCGTCCTGCCGCTGACGACGCCGAGGTTCGAGGGCGGGAGCGGTCGTGCTCCCGCCCGGAGCCACGATGATTCAGAGCCACCATGATTCACCTGACCACCGGGGTCGACGCAAGCCGCCACCAACTCAGCAGCCACCAACTCAAGGGAGATACCCATGATCGGCGCACACTTGATCCGCCATCCGATCATTTCCGTCATCGCCGCCGCGGTGCTGGCGATGCCCGTGGCGGCATCCGCCGCTTCGCTCACTGACACGACGCCGACCTCGGCCGTGACGGCCACCGCCCCGTCCCCACGCGCCGCCACTGCCTCCGAAGATCCGAACCGACTCCGGTACGAGCGCCTCTGTGCGCGGGTTCCGTTGCTAGAGACCCGGCGCGAGAACCTCGTCGCCTGGATCGAAGCCGACGCCTCGACGACCGGCTCGTTGCTCTGGCTGCGGGACCGCATCGAGGAGGCCCGCGAGGCCGGTGCGGATCGGCGGGCCGCGGTGCTGGAGCATCGGCTGGCCAGGCGGGAGCGGGTGCTGGTCAAGCTGCGCGAGCTCGAATCTCGTCTGGCCGAGGTGGCCGAGACCTGCGCCGCGGCCAGCGGCGCCGAGTGATGCGAGGCGCGGCGAGCCGACCGGTCGCCGTGATCGCCGGCCTGGCGCTCCTGTCGTCGGGGCTGCTCGGCGGCTGTCAACGCGACCGCGACGATCAGCCGGGTGACGGGCTGGAGCCGACCACGTCGGCGACCGAGACCGACCACACCACGATCGAGGATGCGGCACCCGGTAGCGAGGACCGCCCGACGGGCTCGAAGACCGCCTCGGATGAGGTTGGCGAGTCGGATGGCACCGGGACGGACCGAGAGACCGAGCCACCGACGAGCAAGGCCGGCACGGACGAGTCCGGGTCCGGGTCCGGGTCCGGCAGTACGATCAGCGACGCGGAAGTCGCCGAACTGGAGGCGGAACTGGATGAGATCGACCGGCTGTTGCGCGAACTGGAGTCCGAACGCGACCGTGGCTAGGTGCCCGTGACCAGGCGCCGGGTCCGGGACGCGGACCCGCGAGCGACCTCAGCGTGACATCGGGCGTGAGGGAGCCGGGATCGGGCGCCCGGAGCGACGGCCGGGTGCTCGTGGTCGAAGACGACGGCAACGTCCGGGCCGCGCTCGAACACGGACTCCGACTGCATGGCTTCGATGTCGTGCTTGCCGCGGACGCCGAATCGGGATTGCCTTTGGTAGCCACCAACCAGCCCCAACTGCTGGTGATCGACATCGGACTGCCGGGGATGTCCGGCATCGAGTTGTGTCGTCGGCTTCGCGAGCGCCTGGTAGAGATCCCGATCCTCATCCTGTCCGCTCGCGACCAGGTCGGTGACCGCGTCGCCGGGCTCCGAGCCGGTGCCGACGACTATCTCGTCAAGCCCTTCGCTCTCGACGAATTGGTCGCCCGCCTAGAGGCACTGCGCCGACGCGGCCTACGGCCGCTCGAACTCACCCGAGTCCTGTCGGCGGGTCCGCTGTGGATGGACCTCGATCGCCGGCTGGCCCGATCGGGAGAAGTCGAACTCGAACTCACTCGTCGCGAGTTCGACCTGCTGGCCGTGTTCGTGGCCAACCACGGAATCGTCTTGTCGCGAATCCGCCTGCTCGAACTCGTCTGGGGCTACGACTTCGATGTCGACACCAACGTGGTCGACGTGTTCATCGGCTACCTGCGGCGCAAACTCGACTCGGCCGGCTCCCCCGGCCTGATCGTCACCGTCCGCGGCATCGGGTTCCAACTGCGGGATCGCTGATGCGACTGGCGCTGCGCACCGGGCTTGCGTCACTGGTGGCCGCATCGACGACTCTCGTCGTCGGCGGGGCGGTCTACCGCAGCCAGTTCGATCAGCGCCTCACCGAGACGGTCGACGCCCAGCTCCGAGACCGCGCGGACACCGCGCCGATCCTCGCTGCCGTCGCCGGACGGCTGTCCGCCAGCGAATTGGCAAGCCTGACCGAGCGGGCGCGGGTGGTGTCCGAGGAGGAGACCGTCGACCTCGGCCGGTGGCCCGCCGACTCGCTCCCGGCGCCGACCGGGCCCGGGTGGTCCACGTCGTCTGCCGACGGTCAACGGTGGCGGTTGTACACGATCGCGGTTCCGGACGTACCGAAGGCCGGGGACCAGGCGCTCGTGCAACTCGCGGCCCCGCTCGGCGCGATCGAGATCCGAGCCCGTGAGGTACGACGACAGATCCTGCTCGTGTTCACCCTGCTGTCCATCCTGGCCGGACTCGCCGGCTATCTTCTCGGGCTGCTGGCGGCCGGGCCGCTGAGATCCTTGCGCCGGGACACCGAACGAATCGACGACTCCGCCCCGGAAACCTGGCGAGTCGGCACGGAGTACGGCGCCACCGAGGTCGACGAGGTCGCCAAGGTGCTCAACACCAGCCTGGAGCGGCTCGCGGAACAGAACATCCGCCGGATGGCGGCGCTCGCGACGGCTCGGGCTTTCGCGGCATCGGCCAGTCACGAGTTGCGGACTCCGCTACAGAGTGCGATGACCAGCATCGATGTCGCGCGCAACGATCACGTCGAGCCCGAGGTGCGGTCCAGGATGCTGGCCGCGGCGCAGGCCGAGGTGCGGCGAATGGCGACCGCACTCGCCGCCGTACGCGCGCTGGCGGACGCCGAGTCGCCCGATCCCGCCTGGTTCGAATCGACGGACCTCGCCGACGTGGTCGAGGCGGCCGTTGCCAGGGAGGCCGGACGACGCGGGCGGGACCCGATCGACGTGCTCGCACGTGGCGCCACTCACGCAAAAGTGTGGCGCGACGGCGTCGAACTGGCCGTCGCCAACCTGCTGCGCAACGCGCGCGTGCACGGAGTCTCCGCCGACGGCACGAGCCGCATCCGGGTGACCGTCGCGGCGGCCGGCGGTGGCCATACGATCACCGTCGAGGATGCCGGCGACGGAATCCCGATCGCCGATCGAGCACGCGTGCTGGATCGATTCGAGCGCGGCGGCAACGGCGGAGGGAACCGGGTGTCCGTCGGCGGATCGGGGCTGGGTCTGACCATCGCCCGCCAGGTCGCCATCGCCCACGGTGGCGACCTGGTGATCGAGGACAGCAGTCTCGGAGGCGCCCGCATCACGCTGTCGCTCGCCTATCGCTAGGACAGGCCTCGGCAATGGCACTCGGCCAGGTGATCGTCGACCACTCCGATCGCCTGCATCAAGGCGTACATCGTGGTGGGGCCGACGAACACGAACCCTCGTCTCTTCAGAGCCTTGGCGAGTGCCGACGACTCGGGCGTACTGGCGGGCACCTCGGCGGTGGTGACCGGCGCGGCCCGCGCGGCCTCCGGCGGCCGGAACGAGTCGACGAGCGCCGAGAGCCCGCCCTCCTCACGCAACGCCACGGTGGCCCGGGCGTTGGTGACGGCGGCCTGGATCTTGAGCCGGTTGCGGACGATCCCGGGATCCGCCATCAGCCTGGCCTGCTCCAAGTCGCCGTACGCCGCCACCACGTCGGCGTCGAAGCCGGCGAAGGCCGCCCGGAACCCTTCGCGCTTGCGAAGGATGGTCAGCCAGGAGAGACCGGACTGGAAGCCCTCCAGGGTCAGCCGCTCGAAATAGGCCGCTTCGCCGTGGACCGGACGGCCCCATTCGTCGTCGTGATAGGCGATGTACTCCGCGCTGGAGGCCCCCCAGGGGCAACGCCACCGCCCGTCGGCTCCACGGACCACTGTAGACATCTCCGAAGGCATAGTGTCGTCTCCTCCCCCGATCGTCGTACGCTTGGCCACACCGTACGCCCCAGCCCCGACAACCGCTCGGACACGGCCAGCGAAGGAGCATCTCGATGGCGACCCACAGTCCCGAGGACAAGGAACGGTTCCGTTCCCTCGTCGACCCGCACCCGGGCGTCGAGATCAAGCGACTGTTCGGTTCGGTAGGCGCGTGGATCGACGGCACCATGTTCGCGGCGCTGTTCAGTCCGCACATCGGCGTGAAGCTGAGCCCGGCTGATGCCGCGGAGCTCGCGGCGCTCGATGGAGTCGGGCCGTTCGGGCCACCTCAGAAGCCCATGAGCGGCTACCTGACGCTGCCACTCGGCATGGACGACGCGACGGCTCGCGAGTGGGTGGTGCGCGCACGGGAGTACGTCGCGACGCTGCCACCCAAGGTCAGGCGGTAGTCGCTAACCGCGCGGCAACATCCGCGAGTTGGGCAAGGTCGGCGCGGGTATCGGAGCCAGGGACTCCCCGGCGACGACGCCGAACCGGCCCGGGGCCACCTCCTGGCCGTCGGTGACCGGCTGGCCCTCGCGAACGATCTGCCGGTGCCATTCGGTCCGGTACGCCTCGATCTCCTCGTGACTGCGGCCGATGAAGTTCCACCACATGACGATCCGCTCGCCGAACGGCACACCGCCCAGGAGCAGGACCCGGGCCGGTGTCTCGCCGGTCTCCAACCTCAGGCGCCGCCGCCCGGCCGGCAGGTATCCGAGCTCGCCCGGCGCCAGCGAATCGCCATCGACCCGGACCGAACCCGCGTCCAGGAGCACTCCGTGCTCGAATGCCGGATCGACCGGGAGCGGCAATGCGGTCGCGGCGTCCAGCCGAAGCTCGGCACCCACCAGTGGCGTGTGCGTGGCGATCGGAGAGGTCGAACCCAGTGTGCCGCCCAGGAAGACCCGGGCGGACCAACCGTGACCGGCGATCTCCGGAGGTGCGTAGTGATCGAGTCCCGGCTCCGTGTGACGGCTCGGATCGGGGAGCGCGATCCACAACTGCGCACCGTGCAAGGGCTCGCGCCCGGGGCTGGAGACCTCGGAGTGGCTGATGCCCCGTCCCGCGGTCATCAGGTTGAGCTCACCGGATCTCACCATCCGCTGATACCCCGCGCTGTCTCGATGCCTCAGCTCGCCGGAGAAGAGCCAACTCACCGTCTGCAGGCCGGTGTGCGGATGCGGTGGGAAGCTCATCGGGTGCTCGACTCGATCCGGCCCGAAGTGGTCGACGAAACACCAGGCGCCGATCGTGGTCCGGTGCCGCGACGGCAGGGTACGTCGTACGCCGATCGCCCGCGGACCCCCCAGCGGGACGTCGCGCGCGGCGATGATCTCGATGGCACCGGTCTCCGATCCGCTCACTCGTTCACCATAGGCGGTCTCGCGACGAGGCTGTGGACAGCGGTTTCGCATCGCGCCGCCGCCCAGACGAGAATGACACCCGTCGTAGTCGATCGCCACCCGGGGAGCTTCCGTTGAGGACCATCACGCCGTTTCGAACCGCGCCGTTGGTGACCGCTCTCGCCGCGATCCTCGCGATGACGAGTCTCGCCGCATCGGCTCACCCGGTTCCTTCGCAGCCGGCATCCTCGGCGCCGAATCAGCGAGCGGGCGCTCCGGTGCCTGCCGCGGCACCCGGCAAGCCGAACATCGTGTTCATCCTGACCGACGACCTGAGCACCGACCTGGTCGAGTTCATGCCGAACCTGAAGGCCCTGATCAGGCGCGGCACGAGCTTCTCCCGATACTCGGTGTCGAACTCGCTGTGCTGCCCGTCGCGCGCCTCGATCCTGACCGGCCGGTATCCACACAACACCAGGATGTTCAGCAACAGATCGCCGAAAGGCGGCTATCAGAGATTCAAGCGGGAAGGGCTGGAGCGGGAAACCTACGCCGTGGCTCTGCAACGCGCCGGGTACCGCACGGCCCTGATGGGCAAGTACCTGAACGAGTACCGCACCACCGACGCCCCGGCACCGGGTTGGGACAGCTGGGCGGTCGCCGGCAACGGATACCGCAACTACGACTACCGTCTGCGGGTCGATGACCGCGTGGTCGAGTACGGCTCGAGACCAGAGGATTACCTCACGTGGGTGCTGAGCCGCCGGAGCACGGCGTTCATCGAGTCCAGTGCGGCCGCGGGTGAGCCGTTCGCCATCGAGATCGCCACCTTCGCGCCGCACGCCCCGGCCACGCCCGCCCGTCGAGACCGCACGCGTTTCCCGCGCCTCGAGGCACCCCGGCCGCCGTCCTTCAACGAGGCGAACGTATCCGACAAGCCGGCCTGGGTACGCCGGCTGCCGCGACTGACCAGGGCGGACAAACGGAACTTCGACCGGCGGTATCGCAAGCGCGTCCGTTCGGTGCTTGCTGTCGACCGGATGATCGGCCGCCTCCAGGACACGCTCCGCCGCACCGGCGTGGCGCGGGATACCTACCTGGTAGTCAGCTCGGACAACGGCTTCCACCTGGGGCAGCATCGGCTCCCGGCCGGCAAGCAGACCGCCTATACCCACGACATCGTGGTGCCGTTAGTGATCGACGGTCCGGGCGTGAAGACGCAGCGGAACCCGGCGCTCGTCCAGAACATCGACCTCGGGCCGACCTTCGCGGCGATCGCCGGCACCACGCTGCCCGAGGCCGACGGTCGATCGATGCTGCCGCTGCTGGAAGGCACCACGGTGTCGAATTGGCGGACGGGGGCTCTGATCGAACATCGACGGACGGACGGCGGCGCCGGCGACCCGGATCGGCAGGGGGCCCGTCCGCCGCGGTACTCGGCGCTGCTCACCAAATACGGCACGTACGTGCAGTATGCGGGCGGAGCCCGGGAGTACTACCGAAGGCGGGATACCCACCAACTCCGCAATGTGTACTCGAGGCTCACCACCGGCCAGCGCGCCAAGATCAGGGCGCGGACCGCTCGCATGACCCGGTGCGACGGCCCGGCCCAGTGCAGTCGACGCTGACCCGTCCCGAAGTAGCCGCCTCAACCGAGTCACGGCAGCTCCTCTCGCCCCGAGCTCCAGGCGACGGCGAAGCCTCTCGCCCCGAGCTCGCCGAGTGCCGGCCTCTCCATTCGATAGTGGGTCCATTCCGGCATGCCGCGAGCGCCGAGCGAGGAGTAGAAGTCGATCGCCGGCTGGTTCCAGCCCAGCACCCACCACTCCAACCGGGGATATCCA
>JBOFLE010000311.1:0-1615 GCA_051657705.1 Nocardioides sp.
CTCGGGCCCTGCTGTTGTGGGACATCGACCACACGTTGATCGAGAATGGCGGCGTCAGCAAGCAGAACTACCAGCTTGCCTTTCGATTGCTGACCGGTCGCGATCCCGTGGTGAGGGCACAGACCGACGGGCGCACCGATGTAGGCATCATGGAAGCCCTCCTTGCGGCCAACGATGTGCCGCTGGACCGCTATACCAACGATGAGCAGGTAGCGGCGCTGGAGCAGGCCGGAAGCGAGAACGCAGGCCTGCTCGCCGCGCGCGGACGTGCGTTGCCAGGTGCCCTGGAGGCGCTTCGTCTGCTAGGTCGGCACCGCGCATTGATTCAGTCGGTGCTGACCGGGAACATCGAGGCCAATGCCCGGGCGAAACTTGGAGCCTTTGGTCTCGATTCGTGGGTGGACTTCACTGTCGGCGGCTATGGCGAGACCCATTCACAGCGTGGGATGCTGATAGCCGTCGCGCAAGGTAGGGCAGCGCAGCGGTACGGCTTCGACCCCGCCACGAATGTGACGGTCGTACTCGGCGATACCGTTCGCGATGTCGAGGCGGGCTTGTTCGGCGGCGCCAAGGTCATCGGGATCGCCAACGGCGCTCAGAGCACTTCCGAACTGCTCCAGGCAGGTGCCCATGAAGCGCTCCCCGGCCTGGCTGATCTCACGGCGTTGACGAGCGTGATCAGCCGAGTGAGCGGGATCCGTGTGCCTGTCCCGTCCGCGCATCTGCTGCGGTCGTAAGCGGCTCGTAGGCCTCGTCCCAGATGGCTTCGAAGCTGCGTTCGTAGGTCTCGAACAGGTCCCCCAGGTCGGTCCGTCTTAGGTGGAGCACCGGCGCGAGATAGCCGTGGATGCCGTAGATGTGGTGGTTGACGAGCATCTGGTTGTCGTAGCGGTAGAGCGAGTTGTACAGCGTCGTGTGATGCAGCCGGTACTCCACTCCGGGTGCGCCGATTAGCGGCGAGAAGTAGGCGTTGGCCATCCGTACCCGACCGACCAGGCCGTCCGACATGTGTTCCTCGCGTCCGCGAAGCGCGACCGCCTCGTGGTCCGGATCGCCCATCGCGATCCTCACCCGGACTCCATGAGCGGCCTTGTGCCTCAACAATGCGACTGTCTCGGGGTTGTCCTCCACCAGATGCAGAGCCGCGAAGGTCGCCAACTCGATCGTCTCCCGCGCACCCACGAGCAGTTCCTGGAACAAGACGTTCGGGACCTCGGCGCGGTGGGCGTAGAAGCCGACGATCTCCCCACCGCCGGCACCGTTCTCGCCGGCATCGAGGTCCGGCCAGAGCCAGGTCGCGGGCACGTTCAGTAGACCGGCTGCCCGCACGGCCGTGTTCCGGTGCGGACAGCGGTCTCGCGTGATCCACCGCTGCACCGTCTTCGGATCGACGCCGATCTCCTCGGCGAACCCCGCTTCGGTGTAGCCGCTGGCCCGCAATGTGGTGCGTAGGCGGTCGTTCGTCATGCCACTGCCTCCCGAGGGACGTTAGAAGCTTCTGGGGGGAGCTTTTCAGAAACTAACCGTCCCCACAAGTCCTCCGACTGCACTTCGAACGTCCCACGTCCTGCTGTGTCCTGAGTACCTGAGGCGCGCAGGGTGCCTTCCGCATCAG
>JBOFLE010000312.1:0-1439 GCA_051657705.1 Nocardioides sp.
TCGGACCAAGCACCACGCGCTGACTCTACTCACGCATCCTGAGAGTCGTGGCGCGGAGCGACTCGGCGGGCACGGTGGTGGGGATGGCCGGGGTGGCCGTACGCGCTGTGGGCACTAGGGTGTCTGGTTGTGCCCGACCAGCATCCGCCACTGCGCATGGTCGAGGCCCAGCGCCGGATGGTTGACGCGTTGGATCGGCTGGCGCCGGTCCTGCGGCCGCTCGGCGAACTCTTCGCGGCGGCCGGCCACGAACTGGCCCTGGTCGGCGGCCCGGTCCGGGATGCGCTGCTCGGCCGGTCTCACGAGGACCTGGACTTCGCCACCTCCGCCCGTCCCGAGCAGACCGAGCGCTTGTTGTCGCAGTGGGGCGACGCGACCTGGGACATGGGTCGGGACTTCGGAACCATCGGCGCCCGTCAGGGACGCTCGCAGGTGGAGGTGACGACGTACCGGTCCGAGCGGTACCGGCCCGGCTCTCGCAATCCCGCGGTCGAGTTCGGAGAGTCCTTGACGGGGGATCTCGGACGCCGGGACTTCACGGTCAACGCGATGGCGATCTCCGTAGCCGATCGCGCTTTCTCCGATCCGTTCGGCGGGATCAACGACCTCGCTCACGGCATCCTGAGGACGCCGGGCCGGCCGGAGGACTCTTTCAGCGACGATCCGTTGCGGATGATGCGCGCCGCCCGGTTCGCCGCTCAGTTGGGCTTTTCCGTCGATCCGGCGGTGGTGGCCGCGATGTCGGCGATGGCGGACCGGATCTCGATCGTCTCCGCCGAGCGTATTCGCGAGGAACTGGTCAAGACGGTGTGCGCCGTGGATCCGCGGCTGGGTCTCGGCCTGCTGGTCGAGTCCGGCCTGGCGGATCTGGTGCTCCCCGAGCTACCCGCCCTGCGGCTCGAGCGGGACGAGCATCATCGGCACAAGGACGTCTACGAACACACCTTGACGGTGGTCGAGCAGTCGATCGAGCTGGAGTCGCGGTTGCCGGGCGGGGGCCCGGACTTCGTGTCGAGATTCGCCGCGTTGATGCACGATGTCGGCAAGCCGAAGACCCGGCGGTTCCTGACCGACGGCACGGTGACCTTCCATCATCACGATGTCGTCGGCGCGAAGCTGACCAGGAGGCGGATGCAGGCACTCCGGTTCTCGAAGGAGCAGATCGACCAGGTGGCCCGGCTCGTCGAGCTGCATCTGCGCTTCCATGGATACGGTTCGGGGGAGTGGACCGACTCGGCGGTACGCCGATACGTGCGCGACGCGGGCGACCAACTGCCGCGGTTGCATATCCTGACCCGCGCGGATTGCACGACGCGCAACGCGCGCAAGGCGGCCCGGTTGCGGCGTACCTATGACGAGCTGGAGGCGCGGATCGCGCGGCTCGCCGAGGAGGAGGAACTAGCCTCCATCCGGCCTGACCTGGACGGCACCCAGATCAT
>JBOFLE010000313.1:0-4517 GCA_051657705.1 Nocardioides sp.
GTGGAAAAGCCGGACAGGCCGGCAGTTCGCCGCGCTCCGGACACCGGCCCTATGAGTTCATCACCTGCGTTGCGGCAGATCAGCGCAGGGTCCAGGAAGCGCGCGGGTCCTTTGGTCCCTGCCCTTCCCAGGCCACGAGTCCGAGCTTGCGAAGAGACTGCAGGTGCCGGGATGCGGTGGGTCGCGTGATGCCTACTAGCTCGGCGATCTGACCGGTGCTCAGAGGTCGGCCTTCCAGCCGGAGGGTGTCCAAGAGTCTCCGGGCGGCCTTCGGCAGGTTCGCCCGAACGTGCTCAGGGAGCGCGTCTGCCGAAGACAGCACGAGGCGAACCGACCCGGTGGTCTGGGAGTAGATGGGGTCGGTGAGTCCGAGCTTCCGCATCTCGCCGAAGATGCGCTTGATCCCTTCGCCGAGTTCTCGGGCGATCCCCATGTCCGAGCAGACCCTGACGATGCGGGGGTTGCGGGCGTATCGGCTGATCGAAAGCGGTTTCGTGGGGTCGGCGAGGCCTGGAAATCGCCCGGGATTCTCGATCTCGATTCGGTTGGGGAAGATCTCGACCCGGACGTGATCCCCGGCCATGGAGTACGACCGGTGGAGCACGGCGTTGACCAGGCCCTCAAGCCACACGTCTCGCGGGATGATCGGACGCGGCTCGAATCGACCGCTGGGCGCCAGGGCCTGCACCCGAGGGACCCATTCCTCGATCACCTGAGCGGCGCGGGTGATCTGCGTGGGGATCGAGCCTTCGCATCGAACGTCGCCCCCTTCGTAGAGCGACATCGTCGCGCCGGTGCCGCGCTCGGTGTCGGCGTACCGCAGCACTCGCACGACGGCGCTCGGGAGCAACGACTGTGGTCGTTCAGAGAACAGCAGCCAACCGGCGACCGTGAGTCGCCCGTCCCGGGCAAGGAGGTCACGAGCTGCGAGCATGCCGTCGGGTGTCCGGGCGCCGATCGACTGCTGGTAGTCGGTCACGAGGTGGGCATCGAGGTCCTTGAGTTCGGCCTCGACCGTCGTGCCGTCGAAGGGTGCGCTGCCCCGGTCGTACTCCAACTCCCTGCGCTGGGCATAGCCGAGCCTGCGCGACTCGTCTCCGACGCGAAGGTAGACATCGCCCTTGGTGGTCTCGTGAACGCGGTCTCCCGGGTCGATCCGGAGCACCAATACGACACGGTCATCGGTCGTGGTGAACTCGGTCGCGGTGCACCGCACTACAGGCGAGGTGAAGTCCTGCGCGGTTTGCCGCAGCGCGTTGAGATGGGGCGGCGCTATCCCATCGATGGTGCCGTCGTGGATGCCGACGACCAGGTAGCCACCCTCGGCGTTTGCCATTGCCACCAGCGGGACAGCGAGGTCCCGAGCGCTGATCCGACCGGCCTTGCGCTCGAACCACTGGTCCTCGGGCAGGCCCGCGAGCTGCTCGACTGCTACTTCGGGAGGCAGGGCAAGAATGCGGTCGACGCCGCCCGGGTTCATAAAACTACTGTAACATTTTTACAGTAGTTTGGAGTACTTGGTAGAACTCGACCTTGGCTTGAGGGGACCGCGTGTCGACGGAACCGGTGTCTCACCGAACCATGCCGGTTGGATGTCTGGAGCCGCGGCTCAGCAAGTTCACGGTCATTCCTGAGGCTGTCCCGCAGTGATGTTGATCGAATCTTGATGAAGGCCGGTGAGGATCGAGGTTGTCTCCCGGGGCCCCGGGAGACGCCAATCCACGGAAGGACTTTCACGATGCGATCAGCCGGCGGTAGGCCGATCCGGCCCAGTGACACCGCACCCGCGCCGACTCCGGAACGGGTCCGGGATCGGCGGTACCCGTATCGCTCGGCAACGGCGGCGCTTGCGGTGCTGTTCGCCGCCGCCTTGGCCGGGTGTGGCGGCGACTCCGAGGGCGACGGGGTGGCCAAGGCCGACACCGGCGCGTCGAGTAGCGCCGAATCGACGACGGAACCCGCCGAGGCCGACCGCGACCAGGCCCTCCTCGACTTCTCGCGCTGCATGCGAGAGGACGGCGGCGTGCCCGACTTCCCCGACCCCGAGCCCGACGAGAACGGCGACCTCCAACTGACGCCGCCGACCGGCGGCGACCTCGACCAGGAGGCCCTGCGGGACGGCCTGGCGGAGTGCCAGTCCTACCTCGAAGGGGCGGTCAACTTCTCCGAGGAGCAGCAGACGGAGTTGCGTGACGCCCAACTGAAGTTCGCCCAGTGCCTGCGCGACGAGGGCATCGACGTGGACGATCCCGATCCGAATCAACTGGGCCCCGGAAACTTCGGCGACCTCGATCAGGACGATCCGAAGGTCCAGGACGCTCTCGAGGTCTGCGGGCCGATCTTCCAGGAGGCGCTCCAAGATGCCCAGGAGGGCACGCAGTGACCGCCCGGCGGCGCAGGCGGGCAACCGGCCTGGTGGTCGCGGCCCTGGTCGCGGCGGCCCTGATCGGGGCGGGCGCGGTCGCGGCCCTCGGCTCGGACGACGCCGATACCGACACCGACTCGTCCGGGGTGAAGACCGGGATCGCGACGGCGGAGAAGCGCACGATGGTCGACCGGGAGACCTTCGACGGAGCGCTCGGATATGCCGACCCGCAGATCGTCAACAACCGCGCCAGCGGCACCCTCACCCGCGTCGCCGGCGAGGGGACGACGGTCAAGCGCGGCGGCGTGCTCTACCGGGTCGACGACACGCCTGTCACGCTGCTCTACGGCACCGTGCCGGCGTACCGGACGCTGCAGAACGGAGTCTCCGGTCCGGACGTGCGGCAACTCCAGCGCAACCTCACCGAACTCGGCTACCCCGATGGCGGGACCGAGATCGAGATCGACGGCGCCTACGACTGGGACACCGAGCAGGCGGTGCTGGACTGGCAGGCGGCGCTCGGGCAGGACGAGACCGGGCGGATCGAGCTCGGCCAGGTGGTCTTCCTCGACGGCGCCCAACGGATGGGCAAGGCGCGGGTAAGCACGGGCGCGGTGTTGCGGCCGGGTCAGCCGGTCCTGGACAGCACCTCGACCAAGCGCTCGGTCACCGTGGACCTGGACGCCCGCCGGCAGGGCCTGGTGGACGGCGGCACCCAAGCGCGGGTGACGTTGCCGGGCGGCAAGGAGGTGAAGGCGACCGTGACCGAGGTCGGCGCCGTCGCGCAGGCCGCCCAGCCTGGGGAGGACCCGACGATTGAGATCACGCTCGTCCTGAAGGACTCGAGTGGCGTCACCGCGCTCGACAGCGCTCCGGTCGAGGTGGAGATCGCCAGCGAGACCCGCCGCGATGTGCTCGCGGTGCCGATCACCGCGCTGCTCGCCTTGCGCGACGGGGGCTACGGCGTCGAGGTAGAGGAGTCGGGCGGCGACCGGGCCGTGGTCGCGGTCGAGGCCGGCCTGTTCTCGGACGGCTATGTCGAGATCCGTGGGGGCGAGCTCGACGAGGGCGCCACCGTGGTGGTGCCCACGTGAGCGGGCCGGGGGAGAAACACTCCGGGGATGCCGGGTCGGCGGTGGTGGAGCTGCGGGAGGTCGAGAAGTCGTACGCCGGCGGCGTACGGGCCCTCCGCTCGGTCAGCCTGCGAATCGACCGTGGCGAGTTGGTCGCGATCGTCGGCCCCTCCGGTTCGGGCAAGAGCACGCTCCTGCACATCATGGGCACCTTGGACCGGCCCAGCGCCGGCGAGGTGTGGATCGCCGGGCAGGAGGTGTCGCGGCTGACCGACGATCGGGTCGCAGCGGTCCGGGCGCGGGCCATCGGGTTCGTGTTCCAGCAGTTCTTCCTGATTCCGAGCATGTCCGCCATCGACAACGTGGCGACCGGGCTGCTCTATCGCGGGGTGCCCGTCGCCGAACGGCGGCGCCAGGCGGCGGCGGTGCTGGAGCGGGTGGGGCTCGGCGAGCGGACGAATCACCTGCCGAACGAGCTCTCCGGTGGGGAACGCCAGCGCGTCGCCATCGCCCGTGCGCTGCTCGGGCAGCCGGAGATCCTGTTCGCCGACGAGCCGACCGGCAACCTGGACTCGCGCTCCGGAGCCGCGGTGGTCGACCTGCTCCGGGAGCTCCACCGGGAGGGCACGACGGTCTGCGTCATCACTCACGACCGAGAGCTGGCCGAGTCGTTTCCCCGCCAGATCTCGATGCGGGACGGCCAGGTCGAAGCCGATCTGGCCGCGACAGCGGCGGTCGCCCGATGAGCGATGCGAGAGCGTGCGGCGGCCGGCGTGTGTTCACCGAGGGCGTGTGCGCGCTCGAACTGCGAGCGAAGGAACAGCAATGAGCAAAGCGAGAGACTCGGGCACGCCGATCGCGCCGAGCAGGCTGCTGCCGCGCGACGTCCTCCGGGTCGGGGCTTCGGGGTTGTGGGGCCGCAAGCTCCGCGCCGCGCTGTCGGCGCTCGGCATCGCCATCGGCATCGCCTCGCTGGTCGCGGTGCTGGGCATCTCAGACTCCAGCCGGGCGCAACTGCTGGCTCAGTTGGACCGGCTGGGTACCAACCTGTTGACGGCCTCGCCGGGCAGCGCCATCGG
>JBOFLE010000314.1:0-38927 GCA_051657705.1 Nocardioides sp.
CACGCCCGCGGTGGACCCACCACCTACACCAACGGCCAAGGCCTCTGCGAACACTGCAACCACACCAAACAAGCACCAGGCCCACCACCCGCCACCGGCCCACCACCCGGCCCACTATGAAACCAACGCCCGAGTACGACGCATGATCACCCGCGCTCGAAGCAAGAATACGGTTGCGAATCTTGCGCTAACTCCCAGAGTTGCCCGCCAACTAGCGTTCTAGCCATGACGAGCACCGCGCCGAAAGTCGCATCCCGACCGACCGTCTCGGAACGCCAGCGCTGGCTTCTGGCCCTTGCCTCCGTCTGGATGATCGCGGGGCTCCAGACTGATGCCTGGGCCCACGCCAACATCCCCGAATTGGAGACCTTCTGGACCGTGTGGCACGGCGTGATGTATTCCGGCATGACCGTGTGCCTGGCGGTTCTCGCCTGGCTCGTGGGTCCGCATCTGCTGTCCGGCGATCTCTCACCGCGGAGCATTCTCGAACTGCCTCGCCCCTTGCTCGTCCCGGTGGCCGGGATGGGCCTGCTGGCTGTGTCCGGCGCCATCGATACCGGCTGGCACAACATCTTCGGCATCGAGGACGAACTGGATATCTTCATCAGCCCCAGCCATACCGGCCTGATCGTCGGCATGGTGCTGGTCGCCATCGGACCGGTTCTGCTGCGGTGGGCGGAGCCCGACAATGGCCGGTTGAATGGGTCTGACCGGGCTCTTGTAGTGCTATGTCTGGTCATCGCCGCGATGCCGGTACACATTTACACCAACCACGCCACCGCGCTCGGCTTCCCGGCCGTCGGGACCGGTCTGGAGCCCATGCCGATCGCCGGCCAGGACGCCTCGTGGTTGCACGGTTACGCGCTCAGCACGATATTGCTGCTCGTGCCGGTGGTGCTGTGGCCGCTGCGCTGGCACGTGCCGTGGGGCGTTCCGACCGTCCTGGTGAGTGTGCCGGGCCTGCTCGTCTGGGTCACGCTGGGCGGCATGGTCCTGCCGTGGTTCGCGGTGGGATTCTGTGCCGGCGTCGTACTGGCCGAGACCGCCTGTCGGGTCGGCGCCGCGGCACTAGGCGGCCGGGTCCATGCGGATCTCTCCTGGTTCGTCGGGGGCGCGATGGCGGCGTTCCTCACCTGGGGTGTCACGTTGGTCGCCTGCGCCCTGCTGATGCCCGCCGCCATCGATCCGGTGGCTGCCGTCGACTACGAGAGCTCCCTGGACTACGACGGCGACGGCCTGGTCGACGTGGTCCGCTACGGCTGGAGCATTCACGCCACTACGGGGATACTCCTCATGGTCGCGCTGATCGGAGGATCGACCGCCACGGCCGTCCGACGACTTGTGCGGTCAAGCGGCACTCCCCCAAGCCGTAGGCCGGCATGACCATCGATCGCCTTCGCTAATCACGACGCCGAGTCATCCGCGGATCCGTGGAGCAGTTGGCGGTAGGCCGAAAGATGGACGTGCTCCTCCGATCTGACCTCCGCCGGAATACCCCGCTCGTCGAGGATCTTGGAGACGGTCGCGGCATCCAGCAGGCCTTCGGCGGACAGCCTCCGGGCCAGCGCGAGCAGGGTGTCCCGGTGGGCGTTCAGCTCGCCTCGAGCCTCGGCGGTCAGTCGGGTGACCATCTTCTCGATGTCGGGCTCGGGGACGCTGCGATCCATGGCGTACTCGTTGCCGAGCATGTAGTTGGCCTGGAACTCGCGATCGAAGCCATGCCTGCGGACGAAGTCGATCACCAACTCCGTGGCCTTCGCGCGATCGGACTCCCGCCCGATCGACGCGAGCTCGCGACCGAAGACGATTTCCTCCGCAATACCGCCGGCGAGCGCCACCTTGGCCTGCCGGATGATGGTGTCGGCGGTCTCGTAGACCGGATGCGGCGAGGTGAACCCGCCGACGTACGTCGAGGCGACTCGCGCGGTGAGTTGCAACGGCGCCAGACCGAACTGCAGCGCGTACATCACCGCGTGTCCGGCCTCGTGTACCGCGATGTTGGCCACCTTGTCGGGCGGGCTGCTCTGTCGGATCTTGTCGATGCGCCCGGTGTACGGCAGCGTCCGGGACTCCTCCCCCACGGTCCCGATCAAGGCCTGGTTCGCCTCGTCGTAACGCAGGGATATCGCGGTCACACCGTTGACGAAGGCGTCGAAGAGTAGTTTGGCCAGATTGTTCTCCAGGATGTCGGCGACGCTGGAGAAGACCGGGCGCACACCCTGAACCGGGAAGACGCCGTTGCGATAGATCAGCGCGTGCACACTGGAGTCCACCCGGACCCGGACGCCGAAGTTGGCCTTGGCCATCGCGCGGACCCGATCCACCTCCCGCTTGATCAGGTTCTCGAAATCCCGACGCCGGAGACTGGTGTAAATCAGGTGCGTGTTGCCGAATCGCGCCACCTGTTCCGGTTTGAATCGACGAGTGAGCGCCGACTTGACGTCCACCACGGTGACCTTGTCGGTGTACGTCGCGAAGAGGTCCGCGTCGACGTCGGCCTCGGCACCCTCGGTGGCCATCGTGAACGCCTCGTCGAGGTTGCCGCTGATGATCACCAAGCACTTCGTGCAGTCGAGCGGTTCGAACACTTGCTTGGACTGGCGGGCACGTCGCGCGAGGTGTAGCGCCTGGGCATAGCTGAGCTGGGCCAAATGCTCGATCTCATCGTCGAGTCGTGCCGTGCGCTTGAGATTCTGAGCCTCCCAGATGCCGATCGTGTCGGGCTCCACCGAGGGATCCTTGGCCCGTGTGCGTGCCGCCTCGTCGGCGGAATAGCTCAGCGAGGCGAGTAGCCACGGCAGATCGGGCGACTCCCGCAGGACGATCCGACCGTCGCTCAGCAACTCCCAGAAGTCGCTGAACTTGGTCCCGGTGACCGGCTTGCCTTCATGATCGAGGGTGTTGAAACGCTGGATCTCGTCGAAGAGCAGCAATGTCGGCCGACCCTCCAGCGCGCCCGATTGCGCGAGCCGCGAGGCCACCGAGGTGTGCATGGTGGTCTGGTCGTTGTTGGTGAGTTCGATCTCGACGAACCGATCGCCGATGTCCAGGGCCTGGACCATTCGACGTACCAGATCGGTCTTGCCGACGCCCGTCATGCCCCAGAGGTTGACAATGACCGGACGCGCCAGCAGTTCCGGGGCGACGTACCAGATCCGGACCGCTTCGACGAGTTCGTCGATGATCGAGTCGATACCGATGAAGTGCCGCTGCAAGCCGACTCGCGCGGACTCGAGCTGCGCTTGCCGGCTCGCCACGAGTTCGGGGTCGAGCCTCACCTTCGGTTGCTTGGGCATGCGCGGCATTGTGTCAGGCCACTCGGCCAGGCGGCTGATCCGCCCAACGTGCTAGCCGCGGACGAGTTCCGCCTGGCCTGGTCGGAGGGCCGGCACGCAGTCGCAGGTATCCGAGCAAGAGAGGTAGAGATGTGCGGCATGACCGCAGCTGCTGCATGGCAGATCGTGAGACAACGTCGTTGTCGTCTCATTGGTGGTGGTCCACATATTGACTAGGATGCCGCAATTTAACGAATAGTCAACCGGAATCTCCCAAGACTCCGACAAGTGGGGCGAAAGTACCCATTCGGACTACACGCCGGCGAGCCTGGCGCCGGGTCGATGCGTTGCTAATCTGGCTGCCCGATAGCATCGCCCGGGTGACTTCGCGACCCTCCCTGACCTTGCTAGCCCTGCTCACCACTCTCGTGCTCGCCGGATGCGGCAACGAGGGGGAAGGCGAATCGAGCGGCCCGGCCACCGGCTCGGAGTCATCGGCGGCAGAAGCCACGGAGTCCCCCGCCGAGACTTCCGCCGGAGACGAGTGCCGCTATCAGGCCGACGGTTCCGAGCCCGCGAAACCGGTGACACCGCCCGCCGAAGAGCCGGCCGTGAAGAAGGATGTGCCGGCCGTGGTGAAGACCAACGTCGGGACGATCACCGTCAAACTGAAGGCCACGACCGCGCCGTGCACCGTGAATTCCTTCGTGGCCCTCGCCGAACAGGACTACTTCGACAAGACCCAGTGCCACCGGCTGACCACGGACGGGATCTGGGTACTGCAGTGCGGCGACCCGACCGCTACCGGGAGCGGCGGGCCGGGCTACGCCTTCGACGACGAACTCAGCGGCAAGGAGAGCTACCCAGCGGGTACCGTCGCCATGGCCAACGCGGGACCCGGCACCAACGGCTCGCAGTTCTTCCTGGTCTACAAGGACTCGCTCGGCCTGCCGGCGAACTACACGGTCTTCGGGACCATGGACGCCGCCAGCATCCGCGTCGTCCAGAAGGTGGCCGGCAAAGGCACCGTCGAAGGAGCACCGGACGGCTCCCCGAAGCAGGAGGTGGAGATCACTTCGGTCACCGTTCGCTGATCTGACGGCCTTCGGCCACTCATCGACGCCCGCCTGTAGTGCAGTGATCGACCGTCTCGACCACCTCGTGCTGACGACTACGCGTCGCGAGGATTGCGTCGATTTCTACACCCGTGTCCTCGGCATGCGGCTCGAGAAGTTCATCGGTGGCGATCCGCCGAGGGAGCGGCTGGCTCTCCGGTTCGGCGATCAGAAGATCAACCTGCACGTGCAGGGATCCGAGTTCGAGCCGCACGCACATCTGCCCCTACCCGGCGCGCTCGATCTGTGTTTCATCGCCACCATCCCGTTGGACGCCGTGATCGAGCGGCTGCGCCGGCATGACTGGCCGATCGTAGAAGGACCTGTCATGCGTACCGGGGCAACGCGGCGGATCCGCTCGGTGTATGTGCGCGATCCCGACCTCAACTTGATCGAACTCTCCGAACCGGCTTGAGGACCGTGGGCAGCCGGGCTGGTACCCGACCAGCGCGGGCGCGCCCTCGCGCTATCCCCGGTGACGCCGTGCCGCTCGCACGGCGGAGCGCGAGACCGGCACCCGATCGGGTACGTCGGCGGCCGGGCGCGGCTCGCTCGCGACCGTCCGCAACCCGACGATGCCGGCCCACACCTCACGGGACTCGCCGTCGTCGGGATCGTCGGCGGGACCGGCGGAGATCTTCACGCTAGCGCGCTCCAGCGGCAGCCGGAGCACCAAGGTAGCCGCCAGTTCCTTCTTCAGATGCGGGCGGACCTCCTCGACGCGACCCGGAAACAGATGCTCCGAGAGCAGGTTGAGGGCGGCGATCCGCTCCTCGCCGGCCAGCACCTCGGCGTCTCCGAAGACAACCGCGCTCCGGTAGTGCATCGAACTCTCGAACAGTGATCGGGCATAGACCAGGCCGTCCACATGGGTGATCGCCACCGACAGCGGCGTCCCACTGGCGATTCGCAGCAACCCTCCCCCGGTCGAGCCGTGCAGGATAAGCGCATCCCCGTCCCGGGCGCACGCCATCGGTAGTACCAATGGGCGTCCGTCCCGCACCACTCCGACGTGCGCGACGAGCGCCTCGTCGAGGATGTGGTCCAGCGCCTTCCGGTCGAACCGCTGATACTCCGGGAGCCGCCGGACCCGGAGTTCGTCGGACTCCGGCAGGCGCTCGCCGCCGGCGTTCTCCTCGCGCTGATCGGATGTCATGGACGAAGTTTCTCGCGAGCCGTCCGAGTCGGCCACACCGCTCTAGACTTGTCGAGTCCAGTGCCTCCGACATGCCCAACACCTCCGACAAGCAGAGACCCATGACGACGAAGTCCCAGCCGGCCCGGACCACCCTGGTCCGAGCCATTGCCGACGGATTGAAGGATCAACGCGGCGCATTGCTGCCGGTCCTGCACGAGGTGATGGCCGAATGCGGCTACCTCGACCGGGCCGACCTCCCGGTGATCGCGGACGTCCTCAATCTGTCGGTCGCCGACGTACACGGGGTGGTGTCCTTTTATCACGACTTCCGCACCTCTCCCCCGCCGATGCACACCATCACCCTGTGCCGGGCTGAGGCCTGCCAAGCGGTCGGCGCCCAGGAACTGTTCGACGCCACCCGCTCGCGCTACCGCCTCGACGAGGATGTCGACGTCCGCGAGGTGTTCTGCCTGGGCAATTGCGCGCTGGGTCCCGCCGGCACCATCGACGGCCGACTCGTCGGGCGGCTGGACGGCGAACTGATCGAGTCGCTGACCGCGGACTGGCCGGAAGATCACTCGCGATGACGGCCGAGAACGGCGCCACGGTGCTCTACGTCCCCGGCGACGCCGCCGCAGTCTCCGTCGGTGCGGACGAGGTAGCCGCGGCATTCGCCGCCCAACCCGGAACCACGGTGATCCGCAACGGTTCACGCGGCATGCTCTGGGCCGAGCCGTTGGTGGAGCTCGTCACGGACGCCGGCCGGGTCGGGTACGCCAATGTCACGGTGGCCGACGCGAACGCCGTGTCCACTCGCGGCTGGGACGCGGTGCGGACCAGGTCGATCGGCATCGTCGACCGACACCCCTGGCTGATCGGCCAGACCCGGGTCAGCACCGCTCGGGTCGGCATCGTCGACCCGGCCTCGATCTCCGACTACGCCGATCACGGCGGCTGGGCGGGCCTGCGTCGAGCGCTGGCGATCAGCCCCGCCGATGTGGTGGCCACCGTCGTCGAGTCCGGAGTGCGCGGGCGTGGTGGTGCCGGTTTCCCGGCGGGCATCAAGTGGCGCACCGTCGCAGAGCAGCGGGCCCAGGAGAAGTTTGTGTGCTGCAACTTCGACGAGGGCGACTCCGGCACGTTCGCCGACCGGATGATGGTCGAAGGGGATCCCTTCACCCTGATCGAGGGCATGATCATCGCGTCGTACGCCGTGGGCGCCGGCGAGGGCTACGTCTACGTGCGCTCGGAGTACCCGCACGCGATCGCGACGCTGCGCCGGGCGATCGAGACGGCGTACACCCACGGCTATCTCGGCCAGGACATCGGCGGTAGCGGGCACCGATTCGACCTGCACGTCCGGGTGGGCGCCGGCGCCTACATCTGCGGCGAGGAGTCCTCGATGCTCGACAGCATCGAGGGCAAGCGTGGCGAGGTCCGCGCCAAGCCGCCGATTCCGGCCGTCTCCGGGCTATTCGGCCGGCCCACCGTGGTCAACAACGTGCTGACGCTGAGCGCTATCCCGATGATCCTCGCCGACGGCGCGGCGGCGTACGCCGACCTCGGCGTCGGCACGTCCCTGGGCACCCAGATCTTCCAGCTCGCCGGGAACGTCGCGCGCGGCGGCCTCGTCGAGTTGCCGTTCGGAGTCAGCCTGCGCGGACTCATCGAGGAGTACGGCGGCGGCACCCGATCGGGGCGGCCCGTCAAGGCCGTCCAGGTGGGTGGGCCACTGGGCGCCTACCTGCATCCCGACCAGCTCGACACGTCGATGGACTACGAGTCGCTGGCGGCGATCGACGCCATGCTGGGGCACGGCGGGATCGTGGTGTTCGACGACGACGTGCAGATGGCGCGGATGGCCAGGTTCGCCATGGAGTTCTGCGCGGCGGAGTCCTGCGGGAAGTGCACCCCGTGCCGGATCGGATCCGTGCGGGGAACCGAGACCATCGACCGGATCATCGCCGGCGAGAACGTGGGCGCCAACCTCACCCTTCTCGACGACTTGTGCGAGACGATGACCAAGGGCTCCCTGTGCGCGATGGGCGGGTTGACGCCGATGCCGGTGCAGAGCGCCGTGCGACACTGGCCGGAGGACTTCAGCGATCCCCAGCAGGAGGTGGCCCCGTGAGCGACGGAGTGATAGCAGCGGGAAGTCACGACCTCGGCGGCACCTGGTACGCCCCGGAGCCGGACCTGGGCACGCCAGCCGTACGTGCCGGTAGCGCCGCGACGGTGACCGTCGACGGCCGCCGGGTGACCGTGCCGGCCGGAACCTCGGTGATGCGGGCAGCGGCGCTGGCCGGCGTCGACGTGCCGAGGCTGTGCGCCACCGACTCGCTGGAGGCCTTCGGGTCGTGCCGGATGTGCCTGGTCGAGATCGACGGGATACGGGGCACGCCGGCGTCGTGCACCACGCCGTGCACCGACCAAATGATCGTGGACACGGCGACCGACCAGGTGCGATCGGTGCGGCGCAATGTGATGGAGCTCTACCTGTCCGACCATCCGGTCGATTGCGCCGGCTGTGCGCGCGGCAGTTGCGAGATACAGGCGCTGTCCCGGGTCGTCGGAGCGGCGGAAGTCCGATTCGGCGTGGGTTCGGCGATCGCGTCTCGCACCCACCAGGCAGGCTCGCCGGAGGCCACCTACGACGCCAGCAATCCCTACTTCGACTTCGACCAGTCCGCGTGCATCGTCTGCTCGCGTTGTGTCCGGGCCTGCGCCGAGACCCAGGGCACCTTCGCCCTCACCGTGGAGAACCGTGGTTTCGACAGCCGGATCTCACCGGGCGGCAGCGACTTCTTCGACTCCGAGTGCGTCTCGTGTGGCGCCTGCGTGCAGGCCTGCCCGACCTCGGCACTTCAGGAGAAGAGCGTGATCGAGCTGGGCATGCCCACTCGATCGGTCGACACCACCTGCGCCTACTGCGGCGTCGGTTGCTCGTTCCGGGCCGAAGTCACCGGTGCGGACGAGAACGCCCGGCTGGTCCGCATGGTCCCGAGCAAGAGCGGCGGCGCGAACGAGGGCCATAGCTGCGTCAAGGGCAGGTTCGCCTACGGCTACGCCACCCATACCGACCGGCAACTTCATCCCCTCGTTCGCGACTCCATCGACGACGAATGGCGCCGGGTCGGCTGGGCGGAAGCGATCGAACGCGCGGCCGACGGCTTCCGGGTGATCCAGGCCGAGCACGGGACCGGCGCTATCGGCGGCATCTCCTCCTCGCGCTGCACCAACGAAGAGGTGTACGTCGTGCAGCGCATGGTGCGCGCCGCCTTCGGCAACAACAACATCGACACCTGCGCCCGGGTCTGCCACTCCCCCACCGGGTACGGACTCAAACAGACCTTCGGCACCTCGGCCGGCACGCAGGACTTCGCCTCCGTCGAACACGCGGACGTCATCGTGTTGATCGGTGCCAATCCCACCGACGCCCATCCGGTATTCGCCTCCCGCCTGAAGCGGCGGCTCCGGACGGGCGCGCGGATCATCGTCGCGGATCCCCGCCGCATCGACCTGGTGCGCAGTCCCCACGTCGAGGCCGCCCACCACCTGCCGCTCCTGCCGGGCTCGAACGTCGCCTTCGTCAACGCGATGGCTCATGTCATCGTGACCGAGGGCCTGCACGACCCGGCCTACCTCGCCGAGCGGTGCGAGAACGTCGACGCCTACTTGGCCTTCATCGCCGATCCTGCCCACTCTCCGGAGGCTGTCGCCGAAGCTACCGGGGTCGACCCGGCGTCGCTGCGTGCCGCTGCCAGGCTGTACGCGGAGGCGCCCAACGGAGCTATCTATTACGGGCTCGGCGTGACCGAACACAGCCAGGGTTCGACCATGGTGATGGGCATGGCCAACCTGGCCATGATCACCGGGAACGTCGGCCGGGTGGGGGTCGGCGTCAATCCCCTCCGTGGCCAGAACAACGTCCAGGGCTCGTGCGATATGGGCTCGTTTCCACACGAGTTCCCGGGATATCGCCATGTGAGTCTCGACGACGTGCGTGGCATCTACGAGCGGCGGTGGGGCCTGCCGCTCCAGGCCGAGCCGGGACTGCGGATCCCGAACATGTTCGACTCCGCTCTCGGAGGAAGCTTCAAGGGTCTCTACGTGCAAGGCGAAGATGTCGCGCAGTCCGACCCGAACACCCGGCATGTCGAGGCGGCCCTCCGCGCGATGGAGTTGGTGGTCGTCCAGGATCTGTTCCTGAACGAGACTGCCCGTTTCGCGCATGTCTTCCTTCCCGGGACCTCTTTCCTGGAGAAGGACGGCACCTTCACCAACGCCGAGCGGCGGATCAACCGGGTCCGGCCCGTGTTCGCACCCAGGCAGGGCAAGGACGAGTGGCAGATCACCTGCGATATCGCGGCCGCCATGGGCCATGAGATGAACTACGCCTCCGCGGCCGAGATCATGGACGAGATCGCCGCGACCACCCCCACCTTCGCCGGAGTCTCCTTCGCGGCCTTGGACCGGGCCGGATCGATGCAGTGGCCGGTCGACGAGCAGGCTCCCGGCGGAACTCCCACGATGCACGTCGGCGAATTCGTCCGCGGCAGAGGCAGACTGGTGGAGACCGTGTACGTGCCGACCACCGAACGCGCCAACCGGCGCTACCCGTTGATCTTGACCACGGGCCGGATCCTCAGCCAGTACAACGTCGGCGCGCAGACCCGGCGTACGGCCAACAACACCTGGCACGCCGAGGACACCTTGGAGATCCATCCCTCGGACGCGGAGGTGCGCGGCATCTCCGTCGGCGACCTCGTCGAACTTTCCAGCCGGGTCGGCACCACCACCCTTCGGGCCGAGGTCTCCGAACGGATACCGGCCGGCGTTGTCTACACGACCTTCCACCACCCCGTCACCGGCGCCAATGTGGTGACCACCGAGAACTCCGACTGGGCCACGAATTGCCCCGAGTACAAGGTGACGGCCGTCCAAGTCGCCGTCGCCAACGCTCGTCGTCAGGAGGCGGGAGCATCTCAGGGGACCTCCGCCACGGCGGCGGCGGCCGATCAGCTGGTCGACCACTGATGTCCCAGCCGAACCCCCAGCCGATGTCACAGCCAGTGTCACAGCCGGGGCGGCAGTCGATTCCCGCGGTCGCCCGGCTCGGCAACGACATCGCTCGTCAGTTCGCCCACCTGGGACGAGACGACGCGGTAGCGGCCATCGCGGCCCACCTCGACCAGTTCTGGGAGGCCCGGATGCGCGCGGAGTTGACCGCGCTGATCGAGGCGGGCGACGGCGCGCTCGACCCTCTGCTGGTCGCCGCGGCCGAGCCGGCCTGAGCGAGTCCCCGCGAACCATGTCGAGCATCGAGCGGCGACCGGGCCCGAGCGTACGGGCGCGGGTGACCGAACTGGCGGACGGCCGCGAGCGCGCCCGGGAAGACCGGTTGGCTGCCGAGGAGCCGCTCGAGATCCGGTTGGCCTGGCCCGGAACGCGTGCGCGGCGGATCTGGGTCACCATGCGGACCCCGGGCCATGACTTCGAGCTGGCCGCGGGGTACCTGTGCCACGAGGGCCTCGCCTCGGGTGACCAGATCGCCGGGGTCGCCTACTGCACGGACCGGGACCTGACCGCGGAACAGGAACTCAACGTGGTCACCGTGACCTTGGACTCGGCGCCGGCGCGGGAGACGACCCGGCAGCATGGCGGGGTCAGCGCGGGCTCGTCGGCCTGCGGGGTATGTGGCAAGGACACCGTGCTGGAGGCGCTGGCGGCCCCCCGCGGGGACCCGTGGTCGGGCCCGTGGCCCACCGCGTCGGTCATCCGGTCACTGCCCGGCACGCTGCGCGAGGCTCAGGCGCTCTTCGCGCGGACCGGCGGAGTACACGCGGCAGGGCTGGCCGACGAGACCGGGCGATTCCTCGTGGTCCGAGAGGATGTCGGGCGCCACAACGCCGTCGACAAGGTGACCGGCGCCCGGCTGCTCGCCGGACAGCGCCCGGCGGCCGCCGTACTCGCACTGAGTGGCCGGATCGGCTTCGAGCTCGTCCAGAAGGCCGCCGCGGCCGGTGTGGGGACCGTCGCGGCGGTCGGCGCTCCGACCAGCCTGGCCGTCCAGTACGCGCTCTCAGCCGGGCTCCGGGTCTACGGCTTTACCTCCGAGCGACGCACCGTCCGGTACGCATAACACCGCGCCACACCCGGGCTCCGGCGTGGGAGCCACACGCTGTCGGCGCCCGGTTCTAGGTTCGGTGCGTGCGCATCCTCCACACCTCCGACTGGCACCTCGGCCGGTCATTCCATCGCGAGGGCATGCTCACCCACCAGGCGGTGTACCTGGATCATCTCCTGGAGACCATCGACTCCGAGAAGGTCGACCTGGTGATCGTGGCCGGCGACATTTACGACCGCGCGCTGCCACCGGTCGAGGCGGTGGCGCTCGCGGACGAGACCTTCGCCCGGCTGGCCCGCTCCCGCGCTCAGGTCGTGGTGACCAGCGGCAACCACGACTCGGCACAACGCCTCGGCTTCGCCTCGCGCCTGATCGATGCCTCCGGGGTCTTCATCCGGGCGGACGTTCGCGGTGTCGGCACGCCCGTCACTCTCGAGGATCGTCACGGCGCCGTCGCGGTCCATGCTCTGCCCTATCTGGATCCGGAGTCGGTGCGCGAGCCATGGGGCCTGAGCGCGCGATCCCACGAGGCGGCTCTGGGCCACGCGATGTCGCTGGTGCGAGCCGATCTCGTCGGGCGCCGGCACACCCGCAGCGTGGTGGTGGCGCATGCCTTCGTCGCCGGGGCGGCGGCCAGCGAGTCCGAACGGGATATCAGCGTCGGCGGCGTGTCGATCGTGCCGACCTCGGCCTTCGAGGGCATCGACTACGTCGCGCTCGGGCACCTCCACGGCCGGCACCGGCTGACCGAGAGCATCTACTACAGCGGTTCCCCCTTGGCCTATTCGTTCTCCGAGGCCGACCATCGGAAAGGGACCTGGCTCGCCGATCTCGCCGCCGACGGATCGATCACCGCGGAGTTCGTCGCGGCCCCGGTTCCGCGCCGGCTGGTCCGCCTGCGCGGGGACCTGGAGCAACTGCTGACCGATCCCGTTCTCGACGCGGATCGCGACGCCTGGGTCCAGGCAACTCTCACCGACGTCGGGCGCCCGGAGCAGGCGATGGAGCGGCTCCGCAAGCGCTTTCCGCACACCTTGACGCTGGCGTTCGCCGGCGGACTGAACGACGGCAGGTACGTCTCCACCCGTTCGGCCGGTCGCACCGACCATCAGATCGCGCTCGACTTCGTCTCCGCGGTCCGCGGCACCCCGGCGACCGGCAGCGAATCGGCGATCCTGCAGACAGCCTGCGACGCGTGCACCGATGACCCCGACCTGGACCATGGCGTTCCGGATCCGGTCGGCGCAGCGGCTCGGAAGGCGCGTCACTAGCGATGCGGCTGCATACCCTGTCGATCACCGCCTTCGGCCCGTTTGCCGGGACCGTCGCCGTCGACTTCGACACGCTCAACCGAGCCGGCCTGTTCCTACTGTCTGGAGCCACCGGATCCGGCAAGAGCAGCGTGCTCGACGCGATCTGCTTCGCGTTGTACGGCGAGGTTCCCGGGGACCGCAATCTCGCCAAACGATTGCGTTGCGACCGAGCCGAGCCGGGACTCGCTCCGCTGGTGCAGCTCGAGACCACGATCGGGGGGCGGCGCCTGCGGCTGACACGCTCACCGTCCTGGGAACGCCCGAAGAGACGAGGATCCGGCAGAACCGTCGAGCAGGCTCGGGTGACACTGACCGAGCGCGTCGCAGGCGAGTGGGTGCCCCGATCCACTCGACTCGACGAGACCGGTCAGTTGATCGCCGAACTGCTGGGCATGAACCTGGGGCAGTTCTGCCAGGTGGCGATGCTCCCGCAGGGCCGATTCCAGGAGTTTCTCCGCGCGCGGCACGACGAGCGGCATCGGGTGCTCCAACAACTGTTCCGGACCCACCGGTTCGCCCAGGTCGAAGGGCATCTGGCCGAACGCCGACGGGAGCTGTCGCGGGCCAGCCAGGTCAGCAGGGATCGAGTCTCGGTCCTCCTGAACCGCATCGCGGAGGCCGCCGGCGCACCGGTTGCCGAGGCGCTGCACGACGACTCGTCCCCCGATCCCGCTGTGGCGAACGACTGGGCGACTTCTGTCTTGGCCCAGGCACGCAGGGAGTCCCGGCGAGCCGTCCGGCACCGGCGCGCCACCGAGGCCGCGCTCACGGATGCCTCGACCCGGCTGCGGCAGGTGCGAGAAGATGCCGAGCGCCATCGGCGCTGGCGCACCGCGACCGCAGATCTCGCCGCCCTCGACGCGGCCTCGGCCGATCTCACCGCGGCCCGGACCGCGCTCGCGTCCGCCGGTCGAGCCGCCGGCCTGGCGACGTTGGTCGAACAACGTGATCGAGACGCCGTGATCCTGGAGCAGGCTCGCGCGGCCTTCGAGGCCCGGGTGCCCGATCGGCCGGGCATCGACTTCGACGAATCCCGTGCCCACGAAGAGCTTCGGGGACTGTCCGCCAGCCTGGGCGAGCTTCGTGCCCTGAAGCCTCGCGAGTTCGAACTGCGCGCGGTGCGGGCCGAGCGGGCGGCCCTGGACCGCGAGCACGCCGAGCGGCTCCTGGCGCACGGCGGGTTGGGAACGCGGATCGCGCAGGGCCGCGACGAGATCGCCCGGCTGCGCCCGAGAATCGACACGGCGGAGCAGCTCGCCCGACAGCTCCCCCTGCTGCGGACCGAGCTGACGCGGATCACCGCGCTCGCTGCCGCGGACGCCAAGGCCCGGGCGCTCACCGAGCAGCTAGAGTCCGCCACCGTCGATGTCGAGGACCGGCGAGCGCTCGCCTTGAACCGGAAGGAGATCTGGCTCGACCTCAGGGAGACCCGGCTGGCCGGCATGGCCGCGGAGATCGCCGGCAGCCTGGCCGCCGGCTGCGGATGCCCGGTCTGCGGCTCGACCGACCACCCGGATCCCGCGGTTCCGACTCCCTCGGCTCCGGATGCGGCGGCCGAGCGAGCCGCTCGGCGCGAGCTGGACGACGCCGAGGTGGCGCTCCATGCGGCCGAAGACCGCCAGCGTGAACTCCGGGCCCGGCTGGCGGTACTCGCCGACGAACTGGCGGGAGTCGATGGTGCCGACCTCGCACACCGAGCCACGCTTCTCGATACCGAACTCCGCCGGGCTCAGGAGGCCGAGAACCGGCTGCCCGCACTCACCCGCGACCTCGAGGCCGCCATCGCGGCCGCTGACACGGCCACCAGAGAACTCGATCGCACAGCGGCGCGCCTGCAGGCCATCGCTCTCGGTGCGGACGATCTCGACCGGCGCATCGAGCAGTTGCGCGGTGAGCTGGTCCCGGTCTATGACCGGCATCGCACCGAGGAACTCGACGACGCCCTTGCCCAGGTGCACCAGAGCCAGCAAGAGCTGACCGGAGCCCTCGCGGCCTACGACCAGCTGCGGCTGGCCCGGCAGGCCCATGAACAAAGCCGGCGAAGCCTGCATTCGGCCGCGCGTCACGCCGGTTTCACCGGCCTGGACGAGGCCCTGACCACCATGCTGACCGACGAGGAGCAGGCCCGGCTCACGAAACGACTCGCGTCGGCCGACCGTCGCCGGGCCGCCGCCGAGACGACGCTCGCCGAGCCCGAGATCGCCGCGGTCGGAGCCGCGCCGGTGCCTGACCTGGATCACGCGGAGTCCGATCTCGTGCGCGCCAGGCAGATCGACGGGGACGCGCGCACCGCGCACGACCTGTGCAAGGCGACCGTGAGCCGGGTCGGTGACCTCATCGGTCAACTCGCCACCACGATGGATGCCTGGTTGCCACAGTTGGCCGAGCACGCTCTGGTCGGCGCGCTCGCCGCGCTGGTCGAGGGCACGTCACCTGCCAATGCCCAGCACATGAGGCTTTCGGCATACGTCCTGGGCTACCGGCTGGCCCAGGTCGTCGATGCCGCCAACCATCGGCTCCGCACGATGAGCGATCAGCGCTACACCCTCGAACAGACCGACCGGAAGGCCGCGGGACAGCGTCGTGGCGGACTGGGCCTGCTCGTTCGGGACGAGTGGTCCGGGGAGAGCCGAGACCCGGCGACGCTCTCGGGTGGCGAGACCTTCGTGGTGTCGCTCGCGTTGGCACTGGGGCTGGCGGACGTGATCGGCCACGAGGTCGGTGGAACCGAGCTCGACACGCTCTTCGTCGACGAAGGCTTCGGAGCCCTGGACTCGGACACTCTCGACGATGTCCTGGATACCCTCGACAACCTCCGCGAAGGTGGCCGGGTGGTCGGCGTGGTCAGCCACGTCGCGGAGATGAAGGAGCGCATTCCGGCCCGGATCGATCTCACCAAACGACGCGCCGGATCCACCATCGCGGTCGTCGGCGAGTCGGCCTGACGTCCTCCGATACGGTCTGCCCTATGTCCGTCTCCACCAGCAACTCGGCCGCTGACCGACAGATCGACCCCTCGTTCCAGGCACTTCCGTTCAGAGAACTCGCGGCTACTGCCCTGCACCGACTCGGCGAGAGTGGGGCTGAGCATGGCGACTTCCGTTTCGAACGTGTTCGGGAGCTACGCCTCCAGGCGCGTGACCAGCAGGTCCAGGGCAGCACGGAGTCGGCGGACACCGGATACGCGATCCGGGTCGTCCATCGTGGCGCGTGGGGGTTCGCCGCGGGCTTCGACCTGAGTGCCGACGCGGTCGCCAGGACCGTCGACCAGGCGATCGCGGTTGCCGAGATCGCCGCGACGATGACCTCGGAGCCGGTCGCCATGGCTCCCGAACCCACCTATCGCGGCATCACCTGGATCTCCGAGTACGACGTCGATCCCGGCGCTGTGCCGACAGCCGAGAAGAGCGACCTGCTCGTCGACTGGACTCGCCGTCTGCGGTCCCACCCGGTCGTAGCCCACGCGTCGGCGTCACTGCATGAGGTGCAAGAACTCACGTACTACGCGGATCTGGCCGGCAGCGACATCCTGCAGCAACGGATTCGGATGGCCCCCGAGTTCGAGGCGATGGGAGTCGACGAGTCGGCCGGCATCGTCGACTCGATGCGGTCGTTGGCTCCTCCGGTCGGGCGCGGCTGGGAATACCTTGTCGGTGGCTATCCCTGGGATGACGAACTCGACCAGGTTCCCGAACTGCTGGCGGAGAAGCTCGCCGCGCCGAGCGTGGAAGGCGGGACCTACGACCTTGTCATCGATCCGTCCAACCTCTGGTTGACGATCCACGAATCCATCGGACATGCCACTGAACTGGACCGGGCGCTGGGTTACGAGGCCAACTATGCCGGCACCTCGTTCGCCACCCCCGACCGGCTGGGCGACCTGCGTTACGGCTCCGAGTTGATGCGGGTCACCGGCGACCGGACGACGCCGCACGGGTTGGCCACGGTCGGCTACGACCACGAGGGGGTGCGCACTCGCGAGTGGGACCTCATCGCCGATGGTGTCCTCGTCGGGTATCAGCTGGACCGCGCGATGGCACACGCACATCCGGAGATCAGTGGCGGGCGTTCCAACGGTTGCGCCTTCGCCGACTCCCCCGGCCACATGCCGATTCAGCGGATGGCCAATGTCTCGCTGCAACCGGTCCCGGACGGCCCGAGCACCGCCGACTTGATCGCCGGTGTGGATCGCGGCATCTACGTCGTCGGCGACAAGTCGTGGTCGATCGACATGCAACGCTTCAACTTCCAGTTCACCGGGCAACGCTTCTTCGCCATCCGAAATGGCCGGCTCGTCGGTCAGGTCCGCGACGTCGCCTATCAGGCGACCACCACGGACTTCTGGGGAGCCATGAGCGCGGTGGGTGGCCCGGACACCTACGTCCTGGGCGGATCGCTCCACTGCGGGAAGGCCCAGCCCGCACAGATCGCGGCGGTGAGTCATGGCTGCCCGGCCGCGGTTTTCGACGGCATACGAATTCTCAACACCCGAGCGGAGCAGGTCCGATGACCCCCGCGTCGCCGGCGACGCCGCAGGATCTGGTCGAGTACGGGCTCGCTCGTGCTCGCTCCGGCGATTGCATCGTGATTGCCGCCCGGCGGTCCTCGGCCAACATCCGGTGGGCCAACAACACGCTGACCACCAACGGGCTGATGGCGACCTCATGGGTGACGGTGATTGCGTTCGAGTATCGGGCCGGCGGCGTGGCGGCCGCCTCCGTCTCCGGATCGGCCAGCACCCTCGACCAGGTCGCGCTCCTGATCGACGATGCCGAAGCCGCCGTTCGATCGGCCTCGTTCGCCGAGGATGCGGCGCCGCTGCTCGAAGGGCAATCCGATCCGGCGTGGGAGGACGAGCCGGTACCGACCGACATCGCGGTCTACGCCGACCTGGCGCCTCGGCTGGGAGCCGCTTTCGAGAATGCCGGGTCCGGGCGACGCCTGCTCTACGGTTTCGTCGATCATCAGATCACGACCACCTACCTGGGATCCTCGCGCGGTCTGCGGCGACGACACGTGCAACCCAGCGGCTATCTGACCTGCACCGCCAAGACCGCCGACCTCGGACACAGCGCGTGGATCGGTCGCGCCACCCCTGACTTCACCGATGTCGATCCGGTCGAGGTCGAGCGCAACCTTGCCTCCCGGCTCGGCTGGGCCGCGAGGTCGGTGAGCCTTCCGGCGGCGCGGTACCCGACGATCCTTACCTCAGATGCGGTCGCCGATCTCGCGATCTATGCGTACTGGGTGGCAGACGCACGGAGTGCCCACGACGGGCAGTCGGTCTACGGCAGACCAGGTGGCGGTACCCGGATCGGCGAGCCGGTCGCATCCACCCGGGTCCGGATGTGGTCCGATCCCGGCCGCGCGGATCTTCCCACCGCTCCGTTCGCCCTCGCGCCGGCCTCCGGTTTGGCAACGTCGGTGTTCGACAACGGCCTACCGCTAGAAGAGACGAGTTGGATCGACCAGGGCGTGCTGCGATCTCTGGTCCACACGCGGTATACCGCGGAACTGACCGGTCACGAAGCGACGCCGGCGATCGGCAACCTCCTCCTGGAGACCGGCGGGACCGGGAACATCGAGGACCTCGTCGCCCGGACCGATCACGGCTTGCTCGTCACCTGTCTGTGGTACATCCGCGAGGTCGATCCGCAGTCTCTGCTGCTGACGGGGTTGACCCGCGACGGCGTCTACCTGGTGGAGGGCGGAGAGGTGACCGGCGAGGTCAACAACTTCCGGTTCAACGAGAGCCCGTTAGGGATCTTGAGTCGATTCGATGACTCGAGTTCGCCGACGAAGTCTTTCAGCCGGGAGTGGGGCGAGGAGTTTCCCTGGGTGAGCATGCCGGCCCTGCGGGTCCCGGACTTCCACATGTCGAGCGTGTCCCAGGCGCAATAGCGGGCACCACCCGCCGGAGTGGGATCCGATAGAAACGGCTGCCGGAAGCCACCGCGTCGAGGACACCGCCGTTACGCTCGATCACTCGGATCGACCCGAGGTTGTCGTCGTCACAGGTCAGCAGCACCTCACCAAGCCCGCGTTGCCTCGCCCGGTCGAGGGTCAGGGCCAGCGCCCGCGTGGCATATCCACGGTATCGCCGGCTGGGGCGAACCGAGTAGCCGATATGGCCACCATGTCGCCGCAACCGCTCGTTCAAGCACCACGTGAACCGCACGAAGCCGACCACGTCTTCACCGTCGTCGATCCAGAGATGGTCCGAGTGCATCGCTGTGCCCGGGAGCCGGCAGCCCGGGTCCCGGAACTGTTCGGCCCGAGCGATCGCGGCCTCGAAAACCAGCCGTGAGGTACCGAACTCGTCGCCCGGGATGCCGCACCCATTCGGATACTCGTCGTACTCCTGGATGCAGTCCCGCCATGCGATGTACCGGTCACGAGACGGCCTGGAGAGCGAGATCACTCTCGTATCGCACCACGATGAGACCGGCCGCCGCCAGTGATTTAGTAGGGCAGACGCGCTGCTTCAGGAAGGCTCACACAGGGTGGCGCAGCGTGGTGATCAGCGCCGCCGACGCAGCGTTCCGGCGTACCAAGAAGACGTCCACGGCACCGCTCGCTGCACCCGCTTTCCGGGATACGGCGAGTGCAGCATCACCACGTGACCGTTCTTCCGTTTCAAGAAGATGCCGACGTGATAGACGCCGTAGGAGTTGTGGAAGAACATCAGATCTCCTCGGCGCAAGGACCTCCTCGGAATGCGCCGGGCGAATCGAGCCTGAGCGGACGAGGTCCGCGGCAAGCCTCGCAGTCCCGCTCGGTGGAAGCTGTAGAAGATCAGCCCTGAGCAGTCGAAGCTTCGCGGGCCCGCCGAGCCGTATGCGTAGCGATCCCCGATCTGGCGGACCGCGACGTTCGCGGCCGCCTGGATGCGCTTCGCGCGGGGGCTTTCCGACTCGGCGGACGCCGTGGCGGAAACAGCGGTCATGCCGACGACGACCGTGGTGGCGGCGAAACCCGCCAGCAGCCGGGCGAACCATCGGTTGCCGGATCGATTGCCGGGGTCGCTCTCAGGCTTTTCAGATCTTTCGGGCAGAACAGAACAGGGCATGCGATGAGTCGCAGGCATAGGTGTGATCCCTTTCCCACGCCGGCGAGGTGAGCTGTCGGGTTAGAGCCGGAAAGTTGCTCCGCCGCCGTGTCGGCGGCTTCACCCCTAGCACTCCGCACCGGACCTGCCGGTGCGGCTTGCGGTGGAACCTGTGGGTCCCCCGCTCCCGTCCGTCGACTGGATCGTGGCTCCTCCGGGGCGGACGAGATTAGGCGTATCCCGGAGGATGCATCGGTCGATGCACAACGACGATAAGCACACTTTGGCTTCGATGTCTCATCCTCGTGGTTAGTTGTGACCACATAAGCAGCAGATGTGAGAGTAATCACTCTCTACCGTTTGCCATCGTTTAGATCGATTTACCCCGCCACTAGTCGCTTTGAAATCCACTTCCGACCGACCGGAACGACGATATGCGTCAGTCGGCGAAAGCCTCCGGCGGAGGGCAGGAGCACACCAGATTCCGATCTCCGTAGGCGCTGTCGATCCGGGCGACCGGGGGCCAGTACTTGTCCGGATCCGGCCCGGCCGGATAGCACGCCTGCTCCTGCGAATAGCCCCGCCCCCATGCCGAGAGCGTGTCGTGAGCGGTATGCGGGGCCCCCCTCAGCGGCGACTCCTCGACCTGCCACTCCCCGGCGGCCACCAGGTTGATCTCCGCCTTGATCGCGACCATGGCATCGCAGAACCGATCCAGCTCGCGCAGATCCTCGGACTCGGTCGGTTCGACCATCAGCGTCCCGGCGACGGGGAAGGACATCGTCGGAGCGTGGAAGCCATAGTCGATCAACCGCTTCGCGACGTCCTCGACCGTCACGCCCGTCGCCTTGGTGATCGGTCGCAGATCGAGTATGCACTCGTGAGCCACCAGCCCCGCCTGTCCCGTATACATCACCGGGAAGTACGGCCCCAGCCGTACGGCGACATAGTTGGCCGCCAGCACCGCGGTCGCGGTGGCCCGGCTCAGGCCCTCGGCGCCCATCATCATGATGTAGGCCCAGCTGATCGGAAGGATTCCGGCCGAGCCGTACGGCGCGGCGCTGATCGCTCCGATACCGTCACGCTTCGCCGGCTCCGGGTGCATCGGGTGGGTCGGGAGGAACGGGGCCAGATGTTCGCGGACCGCGACCGGACCGACGCCGGGTCCACCGCCACCATGCGGAATGCAGAAGGTCTTGTGGAGATTCAGATGGGACACATCGCCGCCGAACTCCCCCGGCTTGGCGTAGCCGAGAAGGGCGTTGAAGTTCGCACCGTCGACGTACACCTGTCCCCCGTGCTCGTGCACGATGTCGCAAAGCTCGGTGATGCACTCCTCGTAGACCCCGTGGGTCGACGGGTAGGTCACCATGATCACCGCCAGTTCGCCGGCATGCTCGGCGCACTTGGCTCGCAGATCGTCGAGATCGACCGAGCCGTCCTCGGCGGCGGCCACGACCACCACCCGCATGCCGGCCATGATCGCCGACGCCGCATTGGTACCGTGCGCCGATGACGGGATCAGGCACACCGTCCGCGAGCCCTCGCCGCGCGAACGGTGGTAGCCACGAATCGCGAGCAGCCCCGCCAGCTCACCCTGAGACCCGGCGTTCGGCTGAATGGATACCCGGTCGTAGCCCGTCACCTCGGCCAGCCACGCTTCGAGATCGGTGATCAGCCGGCGATAGCCGGCCGCGTCCTCGGGGGGCACGAAGGGATGCAATCCGGCGAAGCCCGGCAGGCTCACCGGCTCCATCTCCGCGGTCGCGTTGAGCTTCATCGTGCACGAGCCCAGTGGGATCATGCCCCTGTCGAGCGCATAGTCCCGCCTCGCCAACCGCTTCACGTAGCGCAACATGGCGCTCTCGTTATGGTGTGAGTTGAAGACGGGGTGAGTGAGAAAGTCGGTGCGCCGCCGGCTCTCCTCGGGAAGGCCCACCGGCGCCGCCGAGGTCGTCATGGCCGTACCGTCATCGCCGGAACCGTCGCCGCCGAAGACGTCGAGAACGCTCTGCACCGTGGCCTCGGTCGTCGTCTCGGAGGTGGCGATGCCGAGCCGATCGGCGTCGACCCGCCGCAGGTGCAGGCCGCGCTGCCGGGCTCGTCGGACGTAGTCGTCCGCGCGCCCCGAGGTCACCACCGTCAGCGTGTCGAAGAACGTCGAGTTCTCCACTCGATAGCCACGGCTCGCCAACCCCTCGGCGATGGCGCGGGCATGACCATGGACGCGCGCCGCTATCCGGCGCAATCCGTCGGCTCCGTGATACACCGCGTACATGGACGCCACCACCGCGAGAAGGACCTGAGCGGTGCAGATATTCGAGGTGGCCTTGTCCCGGCGGATGTGTTGTTCCCGGGTTTGCAGGGCGAGCCGGTAGGCCGGGCGGCCGGAGGCGTCTACCGACAGGCCTACCAGGCGACCCGGCAGGTGGCGCTCCAGGCCGGCGGCCACCGCCAGGAAACCCGCGTGCGGGCCACCGTAGAACAGGGGCACTCCGAACCGCTGTGACGACCCCACCACGACATCGGCTCCGCACGCCCCCGGCGCCTCCACCAGGCTCAGCGCCAACAGATCCGCGGCCACCACCGCCTTCGCGCCGCGTGCATGGACGGTGTCGATGACGGCTCCGAGGTCCCTGATCGCACCCGACGCCCCCGGATACTGGATCAGGACACCCGACAACGGCCCGGTCGGCAGATCCGACTCGAGATCGGCGACCACGACGTCGATCTCCATCGCCCGCGCGCGGGTGCGCACCACATCGATGGTCTGTGGCAGGGCGTCCGCATCGATCACGAACAGGCCCGACTGGCCCCGGACGGCACGGCGGACCAGCGTCATCGCCTCGGCCGCGGCAGTCCCCTCGTCGAGCAGCGAGGCATTGGCTATCGGCAGACCGGTCAGATCGCCGATGACGGTCTGGAAGTTGATCAGTGCCTCGAGCCTGCCCTGGGAGATTTCGGGCTGGTACGGCGTGTAGGCGGTGTACCAGCTCGGGTCCTCCAGGACATTACGCCGGATCACGGCGGGAGTGACGGTCTCGGCGTACCCCAAGCCGATCATGGAGACTCCCGGGACGTTCTGCTCGGCAATGACACGAAGCGCGTCGGCCGCTTGTTCCTCGCTGATCGGATCCGGCAGACGGAGGCCGGCCGTGCGAATCGACTTGGGGACCACCGCGTCCATCAACTCGTCGAGGCTGTGGTAGCCGACCTTCGCCAGCATGATGGCGATGTCGTCTGGCGTCGGGCCGATATGACGGGCGGCGAAGGTTCGGTCAGGTGCGATGGCAGGGGGTTCCACAGATGACAAAGAGGCCTCCTCGGCGTGAGCTCGGATGCCTCCCCCTCTGTCACCTGCGGGACCTCGCCCGACGGCTTCAGAGTTGCCAGGCCGCACGGTCCTGGGCGCCTGAGAGGTTCCGGGGAGGGGTTGCCCCTTCGGCGCTTGACGGTCGCTCCACGTGTTGTCGAGAACCGCCAAGACTCTCCCGTGCGGGTTTCAGCGCGGCCAATCTATCAGCTGATCCGACGCGCCAACCGGCGCTGGGCGAGTTCGTCTCCGGCGGCCGGCGAGTCCGGCGCGGCGATCTCCCCGTCGACCGTGCGCTCACTCGGCAGGGTCGCGAGCGATCCTTCGATCTCACGCCAGACACCGCCGATCGCGATGCCGAAGACGCCCTGACCGCCTTGCAGCAGATCGATGACTTCGTCGCTGCTGGTGCACTCGTAGACCGTCGCACCATCGCTCATCAAGGTGACCCTGGTCAGGTCGTCGGTACCGCGTTCACGTAAGTGCTCGACCGCGCGGCGTATCTGTTGCAGGGAGATTCCGGTGTCCAGGAGTCGCTTCACCACGCGAAGGATCAAGATGTCCCGGAATGAGTACAGTCGCTGTGAACCGGAGCCCTTGGCGCCCCGCACGGTAGGCTCGACCAGACCGGTGCGTGCCCAATAGTCGAGCTGTCGATAGGTGATGCCGGCAGCGCTGCAGGCAGTCGGCCCTCGATATCCGGCGTCGCTCGGCAACGGCGAAACGTCATCGGTGAACAACAAGCCCTGATCCTCTGCCTGTTCGGCGGCACGCTCCACAGCATCGCTGCTGTCGAGCGAGCCCTGCCCGGTTTCGTTGACCGCCACTTCGACCTCCGTCGACTACTCCGTTGCGCGTAACGTCCGGGGAAGGGCCAGGCCCGTCGGTGATGCTGATGGGCACGACAACGATGGAGTTACAACAGAGACATTCCAAGGTATGTCGCCCGGCTTCCTATCGTCAATCGCCGAGACGGCGTGTCGCCATGTCCGGCACGCAAACCAACGCCGGAACGCGTCAGGTCTTCGGCTCGAAGTCGTCAGGTGTCACGTGGTCGAGAAATTCCCGGAACTTCTCGACCTCGTCCTCCTGCTCCTCCGGCGCCGACAAGCCGGCCTCTTCGAGCACCTCCTCGGCACACACGATGCGCGATCCGGTCCGTAGCGCAAGCGCGATCGAGTCCGATGGCCGCGCGCTCACCTCCGCGCCGGAGTCGAGCAACAGGCTCGCGTAGAAGACCCCGTCCTTCATCTCGGTGATCCGTACCTCGCTCAATCCGTTGCCGGACGCCGCCAGCATGTCCTTCATCAAGTCATGAGTGAGTGGGCGAGGTGGCACGACGCCTTGTTGCGCGAATGCGATTGCCGTAGCTTCGACGGCCCCGATCCAGATCGGCAGGTACCGGTCGCCGGCGACCTCCCGGAGCAGCACGATGGGCTGGTTGGAGGGCATCTCCACCCGCACCCCGACGACGTCTACCTCGCGCACGACACCAGCCTACTCTGCCGGCCGAGGCGGTTGTCAGCGGCGGGAGAGCCCGGCCTTGACCAAGGTGGCATGCAAGCGCACCGACAACGCGGCGATCTCGGCGCTGGTCTCCTCCGCCCTCGCCGCGGCCACCGGGTCACGCCCGTTGCGCAGCGGTGTGACGACCTGTTCGACCAGGCCGACCTCGCGGTCGGCGGCGGTCCGAAACGAGCGCAGATGTCGCGGCTCGAACCCGAACTCGGACAGTTCCCTGGCAGTTCGGGCGATCACCAGTGCGTCCGTGTCGTACTGACCGGTACCCGGCACGGGAACGATCAGTGCGAAGAGTTCGAGCTGTTGCAGGAGGTCGTCCGATATTCCGGCGATCTTGATCAATTCGCGGCGAGAGACGCGCTGATCGCCGCGTCGACGGAACGACTCGGGACTCGGGAGGCCGTCGGATGCCAGCGCAACGGCGGGAACAACCGGGACGATCGCCTCGATCGGTGGTGGCACGAGCCCCTGGTCGAGAGCGTCGAGGTGCTCGCCGATCACCTTCAACGGGAGATAGTGATCTCGCTGCATCCGCAAGATGTAGCGCAATCGGCGGACATCCGCGGACGAGAACTTGCGGTAGCCGGCCCGGGTGCGTTCGGGCTTGATGAGACCCTTCTCCTCGAGGAATCGGATCTTGGGAATCGTGACACCCGGATAGTCCGGGCACAATTGCTCAAGCACTTGCCCGATATTGAATCGAGGGCGCGGATCGTCGGCGTCGTCCGGTCTGGACGCGGGCTCAGGCACGCTCGTGACCGGCGAAGAAGACGAGACGGTATTTTCCGATCTGTACTTCGTCACCGTCGTTGAGAGCGACCTCCTCGATCCGGTCGCGGTTCACATACGTCCCGTTCAGGCTCCCAGAATCCCGTACCAGGAAATCGCCGCCGTCGCGCACGAACTCGGCGTGCCTGCGCGACACCGTGACATCGTCGAGGAAGATCTCGCTCTCCGGGTGGCGGCCGGCGTCGACCACATCGGCGGCGAGGAGGAAGCGACTTCCGGCGCCCGGTCCCCGTTGCACGACCAAGAGCGCATGTCCCGGCGGAAGCGCGTCGACCGCCGCCGCGTCAACCGGGTCCAGCAATCGTTCCGACTCGGAGGTATCGCGGCTGTTGAAGGCAATCGAGGAGGTCGCGTCCATTTCGTCGGCGACCGTGGGCTCACTCGTGGCGAGCCGGGCACCACACTGGGCACAGAACCTCGAACCCGGCGGATTCTCGTTGCCGCATGAGGTGCAGAAGGGACCGACCACCGTTGCCATAAGCGCAACCCTAACCCTCAAGTGTGGCTTGATAGGCGGTGGCATCGAGCAATGAGCCGAGATCAGTGTCCTGGGCGGGTGTCAGTTCGATCAGCCAGCCGCCCCCGTACGGGTCGTTGTTGACCAGTTCCGGGGTCGCGTCCAACGCCGCATTGCGAGCCGCCACCGCACCGGAGATCGGCGCATAGATATCACTGACCGACTTGGTCGACTCGAGTTCGCCGCAGACCTCTCCGGCTCGGACGGTCTCGCCGACCTCGGGAAGCGATACGAAGACGATGTCTCCCAGGGCCTCCTGCGCGAAATGCGTGATCCCGACCCGGACGGTTCCCTCTCGGTCATCATCGACTCGAACCCATTCGTGCTCGGCCGTGTACTTCACGTCATCCGGGAACATGCCCTACCTCCTCGCTGCTAGTCCGGCCGCCGATGGAGACCGAATCGATCCGGGGCGACTGGCAAACCCTACTCGGACCCTAGTCGGATCGGGCGAACTCGGGCTCGGGCGCCGTGGCGACACTCTGGACGTCGATCGCGGAGCGGCCGTCGACCTGCACGGTGCCACCGCGCTCCTCGACCACCTCCTGGGGGCCTTGGGAGAACGTGATCGCGCCAGCCAGTGTCTCCGGGTCGCCGATCGCGTCGATGACATACGGGGTCGGCACGACGGTGTCGTCGACCAGCAGTCCACTGGCACCGACCTCGAAGGCGGTGCGCGCCACCACCCGGACCTCGTCGTTGAACTCGATCGCCTCCGCGCCCGCGGTCCTCAGCTCCTGGATCGTGTCCAACAGGACGTCGACCGTCAGCGGCGTACCGCCGTCGTTGATCGTCACTCGGATGCCGGGACCGGTGGCCGGAACCAGCCCGGCGAGGATCCGTAGGTCGTCCGCGTTCTGCTGCGCGCGTTTCAAGGCGGCCTTCCGAGACGTGCTGGTCGAGCGAAGCTCGTCGCGAGTCCGCTCCAGTTCGGCGATTTCGCGCTCGCTCCGCTCCGAGACCCTGGCCAGGGACTCGAGCACTTCGATCAGGCCCTGCTCCCGGTAGCCGCCGTAGTCGTTGTTCAGGTCATTGGAACGCACCTGGGTAACCGCCGCCAGTCCCACCAACGCGAGAAGCAGGCCGACCGTGATCTGGGACTTGCCGGGCCGACGGAGCGCCCGGAGCAGCCGGTCACGCCCCGCCGTGCCCGGTATCCGGGCCGGAGTGCTTGCCGTTGACGGGCCGGGCGCTTCCTCAGGCATGGAACACGTGCCGCCTGATCGCCGCGACGTTGGAGAAGATGCGGATGCCCAACACCACGATGACCCCCGTCGAGAGTTGCCCGCCCACGCCGAGTTGGTCACCGAGGAAGACGATGGCGGCCGCGATCACGACGTTGCTCAGGAAGGACACCACGAACACGCGGTCGTCGAAGATGCCGTCGAGATAGGCACGCAGCGCACCGAAGACGGCATCCAGAGCCGCTACCACCGCGATCGGCAGATACGGCTCCAGACCGGGTGGCACGTCGGGCTTGAGCAGCAGGCCGAGCACGATCCCCATGAGCAGCCCCAGCGCGGCGATCATGATGCGTTCTCCTGGCCTCGGGCATCCGAATCCGCCGCCCCGGCGCCGGATGCCCCCACATATCGAAACCGCGGTTGCCCGGCCGACGGCAGGTCCATAGCTTCCACCGGTGTGGCCTCATACTCAAAACCCACGTCGGTTACCAACCGTTGCCAGATCACCCCACTGGTAGAACTCAGCAGGTCCGCCTCGAAGCGCGCCGGGTCGCCGATCGCGCGCACCGTGAAGGGTGCCTTCAGGGATACCCGGTTGACACCGATGCTCAGGCCGGAGTTCCGTAGTGCGCTCAATGCCGTGAGTCGCTGATCGTCAATGGCGATCGCTTCGGCGCCCGCGTTCCAGAGTGCGTCGATCAGTATCGCGAGATCGTCGGCCCGGACAAACCGGTCGTTCGTGGCGTCGGATGCCGCCGCGACCACGATCCGGATACCCGGGCCCCGGGCCGTACCCGCGCCGGTCACCAATGTCAGTCGCTTGCTCGTGGTCGCGGCCGAGGCGATGCCTTGTTCGGACGCGCTCAGGTCCGAGCGCAGCAGCCGATTCCCCTCGCGAAGGTTGCGAACACGCTGTTGCTGGTCCCGGATCCGTTCGCGCCGGTCGACGATCTGGTTGATCAGGACCGTTCGAGTGCCTTGCGTCTCACCGGCCGAGCGGAAGGACTCCGCGCCGGCGGTGCCCAGGAGCCCGCCGAACGCGGTCAGTGCGATCAACACGATCGCGACCGAGCCCTTCGCCGAACGCACGCCGGTCGAGGGAGCTGTCTCCACCGTCGACCGCAGTCGCGCCTCGGCGGCATGGCGGTAGTCCTGGTCCAGCGATTCGTCGATGATCCGGGTCAACAGGGGCCGGGCGTCGGCATGCGTGGAGCGGCTAACCATCGGCGACGGCCCATCGGTCGTCGCTCGCCAGGAGCTTGCGAACCTGCCATGCGTACACCAATCCGACCCACCAATACAGCCCCACCCCCCAGATCGCGAACGCCCACCCCCACACCAAGGCCAGTGTCGCGACCAGACCGTCGCCGTCGCCCAGCAACAGCAACGGGAACGCGTACAGCAGATTGAACGTGGCCGCCTTGCCCAATACATGCACCGGCAGTGCGCTGTATCCCCGCCTCCGCAGGAACGGCACCAGCATCCACAGGAATAGATCGCGGGCGGGCAGCGCGAGCGCGAACCACCACGGGATGATCTCGCGCAACCCCAGCCCGACCACCACCGCCAGAATGTAGAGACGATCCGCCACCGGATCCAGGATCTCACCGATGACGGAGTACTGGTTCAGCCTCCGGGCCAGGTAGCCGTCGAGGAAGTCGGTGATGCCCGCCAGCATCAGCACACCCAACGCCCAGGCATCCGCCTCGCGGACCAACACCAGCCACAAGAAGACCGGTACGCCGGCAAGCCTGACCATCGACACGATGTTCGGGATGGTCCAGACGCGGTCGGTGCGCGTGCGCTCGATGGACAACGGATATCGCCTGTTTCGATCTCTTACCTGGGATGGCCTCGGACAGCCTGCACCAGACACCTTAACCGGCCCGCACCGGCTGCCATGCCGACCGTACCCGCGAGTTCGCGACTCGTGCTACGCGGATTCCGGGTGATGAGCCGCGTCGCGGATCTCCCCGACCAATTCCTCGAGGACATCTTCGAGCGTGACGATGCCCAAGAGCAGGCCGTCGTCATCGCTTACCCGCGCCATATGCGCTCCCCGGCGCTGCAAGGCTTCGAGCGCCTCATGCAGCAGCGACCCTCGCCGAACGTCGGCGAACTGGCGGATCTGATGCGGACCGATCGGCCTGGAGCGAGCGTCGTCATCGCACTCCAAGGCGTCCTTGACGTGCACGTAGCCGATCACCTCACCCGAGTTCGCGATGACCGGGAACCGGCTGAAACCGGTACTGCCGCACAGGGTCTCGACCTCCGCCACCGGCGCTCCCTCCCGGATCGTCGCCAAGCCCGCCATCGGCATCAGTACCGACTCGACGGTTTTCTCGGCGAAGCCGAGCGCGCCGGCGAGGCGCACGTACTCGCCGGGCTCGATCAACCCCTCGCCGCGGGACTCCTCGACCATCGCGGTCACCTCCTCCCGGGTGAAGGTCGAACTCACCTCGTCGGCGATCTCGACGCCGACTCGCCGGAGGATCCACCGGGCGATGGCATTGATCACCGCGACCGGCGGCCGGAGCAGGGTCGCGATGGCCCAGATCGGCGGGCCGAGAACCAGCGCCGCGCGATCCGGGCCGGCCAGCGCGAGATTCTTGGGAACCATCTCGCCGATGACGACATGGAGGAACACGACGATCGACAACGACACCACGAACGCGATCGGGTGCAGGAACGACTCCGAGACGCCGACCAGCTGGAGAACGGGTTCGATCAGGTGCGCGACCGCGGGTTCCCCGACGGCACCGAGCACCAGGGAGCACACGGTGATGCCGAGTTGGTTGACGCCGATCACCAGCGACATGTTCTCCATCGCCCGCAGCGTGATCGCGGCGAACCGCGAGCCGGCGTGTGCCCGGGGCTCGATCTGGGACCGGCGGGCCGACACCAACGCGAATTCGGCGCCTACGAAGAACGCGTTCCCGAACAGCAGCCCGGTCGCCAGCAGCAGCGAGGTGAGATCAGACATCGAGCTTCCCGTTCGTTCCCGAGTCCTCGACATGCACGACGATGTGGTCCACCCGCAGCCCGTCCATCCGGCTGATCCGGAGCCGCGCCCGGGGTCCGCGCCACTCCTCGGCCGCGTCCGGCTCGGTGCGGGAGACGTCGACGTAGGCCTCGTCCCCGATCCGCGGAATCCGGCCCAGGACCTTGAGCACCAGGCCCGCGATCGTGTCGTAGTCCTCGTCTTCGGGCAAGCGGATCCCGGTCAGGTCGTCCACCTCGTCGGGTCTCAGCAGGCCCGAGAGCATCCAGCCGCCGTCGCGCAACTGCCGAGCCCGCGAGGAGTCCGGGTCGTGCTCGTCGGAGATGTCGCCGACGATCTCCTCGACGACGTCCTCCAGCGTCACGATGCCGGCATGCCCGCCGTACTCGTCGAGCACGATCGCCATCTGGAAGCCGTCGTGGCGAAGCAACCCCAACAGCGGATCCAGCCTGAGCGAATCGGGCACGACGGTCGGGCGCATCATGATGTGCTTGATCCGAGTCGTGGCCCGGTCGGCGACCGGCAGCGCCACCGCGTGCTTCACGTGGACCGTACCGACGGGCCCGCCCTCGGCATCCATCACCGGGAATCGCGAATGGCCGGTCTCCCGGGCCAGTTCGATCACGCGCTGAGCGCGCTCCGCCTCTTCCAGAGAGGCCACGCGGACCCGAGGAGTCATGATCTCGCCCGCCGTCCGGGAGCCGAACTCAACGGATCGCTCCACCAGTCCGGCCGTCCCGGCGTCGAGGGTGCCGAGGTCGGCCGAGCGCTGGATCAACGACGCCAGCTCCGTGGAACTGCGGGCGGAGCGCAGTTCCTCCTGCGGCTCGATGCCCAACCTGCGGACGATCGCGTTGGCCGACCCGTTGAGCAACCTGATCGGCCAGGCCATCACGGCGGTGAATCCCCGCTGGAACCCTTGCGTCGCCCGGGCCGTGGCCAATGGTCGAGCCAACGCCAGGTTCTTCGGCACCAACTCGCCGAAGAGCATCATCAGCAGGGTGCCGAGCGCGAACCCCAGGCCCAGCGCGACGATCCGGACCCAGGAGTCGGGAAGGCCGCTTGCCAGCAGAGGCCCGTCCACCAGCCCCGCTATCGCTGGTTCGGCCAGGAAGCCGACCGCCAGGTTGGTGACGGTGATGCCGACCTGGGCTCCGGAGAGTTGAGTGGAGAGAGTCCGCAGCGCGCTCTGCACACCCTCCGCCGCGAAGTCGCCGTCCGCGGCGGCCCGGTCGATGGCCCCTCGGTCGACGGTGACGAAAGCGAATTCGGCGGCGACGAAGGCGCCGCAGGCGGCGATCAGGAGGAGGGACAGACCGAGCAACAGCCATTCGGTCACGGTGCCATCACGATTGCATGGTAGCCGCCCGGTCGTTCCGAGCGCGCGGTGCGACCGGCGCTACACCGAGCCCGGTCTCGCGCTAGAGTCGATGACTCGGAACGACGACGATGACAAGGAGCAGACGCCTGCGCATTCTCTTGGTGAGCAGCAGCGGCGGCGTACTTCTCGACCTGCTCGCGCTGCGACCGTGGTGGTCCCGCCACCAGTCGCGCTGGGTGTCGGTGCTCGCGTCGGACACCGAGATCGCGCTGGCCGGTGCCCCGGTGCGATGGGAGTCGGAGATCGGCGCCGCGGATCTCCGGCCGCTGGCCGGCGCGCTACGACGGGCCCGGCGGGATCTTGTCGACGACCGTCCGGACGTCATCGTCTCCGCCGGAACCGGGGTCGCGGTGGCCTACTTCATCGCGGGACGGCTCATGCGGATCCCGACGTTGTGGGTCGAGACCTTCAACATGATCGACCGGCCGGGGCTGGCGGCCCGGCTCTGCGCCCGGATGGCGGACCGCGTGCTCGTGCAACGCTCCGAGCTTGTGATCACCCGCCGGCGAGCGGTCTTCATCGGCGAGTTGTACTAGAGCGGGCGGTAGGAGTGACCGGACGTCCCCGCATCTTCGTAACCGTGGGCATGGGCTCCTGGCCCTTCGATCGCCTGCTCGAAGGGATCCGGCCGCTGTGTGCCGCTGCCGAGGTGTTCGCGCAGACCGGCACCTCCGGTATCGCGCTGCCGTGCGAATCCGCCGCGTTCCTGGACGCCGACGAGGCCCAACGACGGCTCCGGGATGCCGACATCGTGATCACGCATGCCGGCAACACGGTGCGGCTGGCGCAGCGGGCCGGCCGGGTACCGATCGCGGTCGCGCGGGAGAAGAGGTACGGCGAGATGGGCAACGACCATCAGGTCGCCTACCTGCGCCACGAGGAACTGAACGGCCGGGTCGTCGGAGTCTGGGACATCGACACCCTGCCGGAGGTGGTGGCCACGCATCGAGAAGCCGCGCGGCGGCTCATGAGCAGGCCTCTGCCCGCTCCCGCGAACGCCGACGAGCTCGCCCGGAAGCTCGACCAACTCGTGCGCGACCTCCGGGCGGAGCGTCGCCCCGTGACCGGGTGGACCGCGCCCGCGGTGACGGACGCCACCGTGCCGGTCGTTGCGGGGCCGGTCGTTGCGGGCGCCGCGGCCCCATTCCGCGATCATCCGCTGCGGCGATTCGCGTTCGCCTGGGAGCGGTTGGCCGAACTGGACGGACCGCACCTCGATGTCGGGGTGGGCCTGGGTGAGTTCGCCGGGCCGTTGTCCGACTGGGGGCGCGAGGTTCACGGCGTGGACGTACACCCGAGGTACCTCGCGGAGGTACGGCGAGTCCATCCGGACGTACGGGTCGCGCGGATCGACGCCGCCGAGCCGCTTCCCTACCCCGCCGCGACCTTCACGTCGGTGTCGTTGCTCGACGTCCTGGAGCACGCGGCCGACGAGGACTTCCTGTTGCGCGAGGTCGCGCGAGTGCTCCAGCCCGGCGGGCGGCTGGTGCTGAGCGTCCCGCATCGACACGTGTTCTCGGTCCTGGATCCCGACGACGCGAAGTTCCGCTGGCCCCGGCTGCATCGCCTCCTCTACGTGGCCGCGTTCGGGGCCGAGGAATATCATCGACGTTTCGTGGACCTGAGCGACGGCCTGAGGGGCGACATGGCAGTGAATCGCGACCGGCACACCAACTACCGGACCGGTGAGGTAGCCCGGCTGGTCGATGCCGCCGGCCTCGAGATCATCGAGATCGGCGGCGCGAACCTGTTCTGGCGCTGGTTCCAGATCCCGAGCCTGTTCCTGCGCGGGCGGCCGAAGGCGCTCCTCGCTCGGGCGATAGCGCTGGACGGCAAGGTCTTCCGCTCGCCGCGTATCAGTGCCAACCTCTTCATCGTGGCGAGGCGAGGATCGTGAGGGTGACCGAACGGGCTCGCCTGGGGTGGTTCTTCGCTCGGCTGGCGGCCAAGGAGCACCTCAAGCCGGATCTGCACGTGCGACCGCTGGTCGCCGAACTGTTCCTGACCGACAACTGCAATCTCCGGTGCGTGACCTGCAACTGCTGGCGCGAGAACACCAAGGGCGAGCTCTCCACCGACGAGTGGAAGCAGGTGCTGGACCAGTTGGCGAAGCTCCGGATCCACAAGGCGAACTTCACCGGCGGAGAGCCGCTGATCCGGCCGGACGCGATCGAACTCATCGAATACGCGAGCGCGGCCGGCGTCCGGCATCTGCACCTCAACACCAACGCGCTGAAGCTCACCCCTTCGATCGCCGATCGGGTCATCGCCGGCGGCGTACGCAGCTTCAACATCTCGGTCGACGGCCCGACGGCCCTGGTCCACGATCGAGTGCGTGGCCGGCTCGGCTCCTTCCACACCACCATGGACCATCTCCGAGCGTTGGTGGACCGGCGTGCGGCCGACGGTCTCAAGATCCGGATGAACTTCACGATCATGCGGGACAACGTCGAGTACCTCCCGGACATCGCCCGACTCGCGCAGCGGCTGTCGGTGCGGCTCTACCTCAACCTCGCCACGGACACCACGTTCCTCTTCCGCGCCGACGAGGTCAGCGATCTCACGGAAGTCGACGCCGAGAAGCTCGACATCGCGTTGGCCGAACTCGAGGAGATCCGCCGTTCCGACGCGGCCTGGCTGCCCAGCTATCCGGAGTTGAACTACATCCGGGGGCACTTCGACGAACTCCTGCAACGAGACCTGCCCTGCGCGGAATCGCAGTTGAAGCTGATGATTCACTCGCGCGGCGAGATCGGCGGCTGCTGGGCCCACGACCCGCGGTTCAACGTGCGAGACACGACGGTGCGCGAGGTGATCGACTCCCCCGAGTACCGCGCCGAACACGAGCGGTTCTTCCGGAAGCAGTGCGTCGGCTGCGGCAGCAACTACAGCCTGAATCTTCGCTGGCGTCCCGCCAGTCGATGGCAGGAGCTGATGTGGCGCCGGGGCCGGCGGACGCTGGCCCGGCAATGAGTCCAGCGGACCGGATGCGCCCCAGTGAGCCCCTCTACGATCTGCTGGCCGCCGGCTACGAGGATCACTTCGCCCTCGCTCACCGCCGCCTCTACGACGAACTGGCATGGGAGCGCTTCGTGTCACGGCTGCCCGCCGGCGGCTCGGGCCTGGTCGTCGACGCCGGGTGCGGGGTCGGACGATGGGCCCGCAAGTTGCTCGCCCTGGGCTATTCGGTCGCCGGCATCGAACAGTCGCCCGGAATGCTCGCCGAGCTCGGACGGCATCGGCTCGGTCCCGGCTTCTCCGTGGCCGCCAAGTCGATGGAGGACGTCGGTCGCGACGAGCTGATGTCACCGGACTGCCCCGGCGCCGAGGCCGTCGTCGCGATGGGTTCGGTCCAGTACACCCGCGATCCCGAGGCCATGATTCGGAAGCTGGGCTCGTGGCTCCGACCCGGAGGGACGCTCGCTGTCCTGGTGGATTCGCTGGTCGCACTCGTGCTGGAGCTCGTGGGTTCCGGGCGGACCGACGAGGCGCTACGGCGGCTGTCGACGCGCCGCGGCGTGTGGCGCGTCGGGGAGTGTGAGGCGGATCTGCACCTCTTCGACCGAGAACGCCTGATGTCGGCCTTCACGATCGGCGGGTTGGTCGATGTGGAGGCCGCCGGCCTTCTGATCAGTGCCAGCGCGCTCGGCCGGGACGAGCTGATCGCGCGAGCGCAGACGGACTACGAGCGGATGCTGTCGCTGGAACGAGCACTGGCCACCGATCCGCTCCTCGCCGATGCCGGGAAGCAGCTCCTGGTGATCGGGAGACGCCCCGCGGCGCGCTCACCCGTCACGGGCCGGTGACTGCTCTGACCAGGGCGTACACGATGGCCTCTGCTCGAGGCTCGCTGAGTTCCGAGCTCATGGGCAGCGCCAGCGCGCGTCGATGCAGCCGCTCGGTGATCCGGAGCGGCGCCCCGTTCCCGTCGGGCTCCGATCCGGAGTGCTCGGCGGGATGCGACGTCAGATGCAGGGCCGGGAAGTAGGGCTTGGTGGCGACTCCCTGCGCCAGCAACCGAGCCTGAACCCGCTCGCGAGACGGCACCTGCACGACCCAGTGCACGTAGGAGTGGCGATCTCCGGCTCGCGCCTGCTGCGGTTCGGCTTCCGGGAGCAGCGCGGCACCCTCGCGATACACCCGCGCCACCTGTTCCCGGGCCTCGATCATGTCGTCGAGGATGCGCACCTGGTCCAACGCCACCGCCGCGTGCAGCTCCGTCATCAGCTCGGACCGCGCCCAGCCGGCCGGGCTGGCCAGCAGCCGCTCGCATGCCTCGGCTCGCAGCACCACCGCGCCACCCGCTCCCCCGGACGACAGCGCCTTCGCGAAACTCATCGAGTACGCATGCCCGTCGGCGAGACCCGCGACCGGTCTGCCGCGGTACCGGCTTCCGAGCGCCGCCGCCGAGTCCGACACCAACCGCGCTCCGCCGTCCTCGCACACCGACCGTAGCGCCGCGTAGTCACACGGCTGCCCGAAGGTATCGACCGCCACCACGACCTTCACCCGCCCGTCCCGGAGAGTGTCACGAACGGCGGCGGCATCCAGGGTCCAGGTCGCGGGATCGACATCGGCGTACCGCAGTCGATATCCCAACTGGATCAGTACCTCGGCCGTCGCCACGAACGTGAAGGACGGCAGCACCGCCACCTCCCCGGGCTCGGCGGGCCCGGCAACCGCCGCGACCACGAGTCGCAGCGCCGCGGTGCCGGAGGTCGCCGCGAGCACCCGGTGCTCCCCATCCAGACCGAGCCGCTCGGCAAGTTCCTCCTGCAGCGCGGTAGTCCACGAGTTGCCGTACTTCATCCGCCCGTTGGCGAGCGAGGACTGTTGTCTCGACACCACCTCGTCAGGTCGTTCCAGCCTGGGTGGGATCACCACCGGAACGACCTCGGGAGACACCGTCGCCGCCGGCCCGGTGATCGCCCGCACCAGGTCCGGCAGATAGTCCGCAAGAGGCGCGACGCAGTGCCCCGCGCGGTTCAACGCGTCGGCGCAGACCAGACCCGAACTATCCGAGGCCGGTGTGTCCCGCTCGATGATCTCACCCCTCGCTCCGGTGAGCTTCGATACCAGCTCGGCCACCTCGATCAGTCCGACCGGCGCGGCGCCGACGTTGTAGGTGCCCGGACCGATCCCGTCCCGAACGAGCTCGCCGAGCGCGCTCGCCGGAAGGAAGCTGCGCGAGGCTCCTCGGTCGACGTGGAGTGGAAGACCAAGGCTCCCTCTCCGGATCAGCCTCGTCACGACGCGGTCCTGGCCGATCCCCACCACGTTCGCGAGCCGAAGGACCGTCAGCCGCTCCGGCGGAATCGCCGCCCGGACCAGCCACTCCTGGGCCAGCTTCGAAAGCGCGTAGACCCAGCGGCCGGTCGGGTCCCCCGCCGCCAACTCCCGGCCCAACGGCGCGGTCCGCCACCACGGGCACGGCGACTCGGCGAACCGGCGGGCTCGGTCGCACCAGTCATCCAGTGACTCCAGGCCGGGCAACACCGGCTCGGTGTCCTCGATCAGCACGCCGGAGGCGGCCCCGTAGATCTCGATCGAGGACAGCAGGACGACGGGCCGCTCACCGACCAGAGGCAGCAGGCGTGCCGTGGCCACGGCGTTCGATACCGGCAGGGTCCAGCGCCGCGGCGATCGCGGATCGCTGTCTCCGAGGGCAAGCACCAGCGGACCGTCGGGAAGGACCGGCAACTCGTCCACCAGAAGGTCGCACCGCACGAGATCGTGTCCCTCCGCGGGGCGGGCCGCCCCGAGATTCCGGTCGACCACGGTGAGGTCGGCGCCGGCGGCGGCAAGCGCGTCGCAGATCGCCCGACCGACGAAGCCGGCGCCCCCGATCACACTGACCTGGCGCGGTTCGCCACTCATCGGCCCCCTAGCGATCACGACGACTGGCTGGCGATCCTACTGACCTCGTCCGTTGCCTTCGGCGGCGCCCTCGGCAGAACACCGAGGTTGGAGCGTGATGAAGATCGCCGTCGTCGGTGCCGGCCACGTGTTCCTCGGCTGCCCCGATACGGTGGTGAGATGGTCGAATCGGGTCCCCGCGTCGAACCGTACGAGTCGGGGATGCTCGAGGTCGGCGATGGACACGCCCTCTACTGGGAGACGGTCGGCAGCCCGGATGGCGTGCCCCTGCTCTGGCTCCATGGCGGTCCGGGTACCGGCACCAGCGTCGGCACGCGGCGCGTGCTCGATCTCGGCACCTGTCGCGGGGTGCTCTTCGACCAGCGAGGTTGCGGACGGAGCCGGCCACTGGCCGGCGATCCCGGGGCCGACCTGGCCGTGAACACCACCGATCATTTGGTCGCCGACATCGAGCGACTCCGCGAGCACCTGGGCATCCGCCGGTGGGTCGTGTCAGGTGGGTCCTGGGGAGTCACCCTTGCCCTGGCATACGCGCAGCGCCATCCTGACCGAGTTCTGGCGATGGCACTGGCCGCCGTCACCGCCGGTACCCGCCGCGAGATCGAGTGGATCACCCGCGACATGGGCCGGATATTCCCGCGCGAGTGGGAGCGATTCGTCGCCGAAATCCCGGAGGTCGAGCATCAGGGATGCCTGTCGGCGGCGTACGCGCGGCTGTTGGCCGACCCCGATCCGCGGGTCCGCCGGCGGGCGGCCGCGAGTTGGTGTGCTTGGGAAGATGTACACGTATCGCTGACGCCGGGTTGGGAGCCGTAGCTGAGCCGCCAGGATCCGCAGTTCACGATGACATTCGCCCGACTGGTCACCCACTATTGGTCACACGGCTGCTTCCTGGCCGACGGGCAACTGATCGCGAACATGCATCGGCTCGAAGGGATCCCCGGCACCCTCATCCACGGCCGCTATGACATTTCCGGCCCGTTGGACATCGCGTGGCGGTTACACCGATCCTGGCCTGACAGCCGTCTGACCGTCCTGGAATCGGCCGGCCACGGCGGCGGGAGCATGACCGGCGAACTCGTGGTCGCCCTGGGCGAACTCATCGCGCGATTCCGCTAGCGCGGAATCCGTGCCACCCACCGGGGCATGGTGAGCCACGAGGGTCTGGCAGATCTCGAGGAAACCCTGAAGCAGCCGGCCGGGGAACATCCTGCTGAGCGCCGCTTCGAAGGCCTCCAGCGCCTGGTCGGCGCGGAGGAACGCGGGCTGATACTCGTGGTCGTACCAGAAGGCCCAGCTCACGGCGTCGAGCGGGAGATCATCGGCAC
>JBOFLE010000315.1:0-11365 GCA_051657705.1 Nocardioides sp.
CATCTGGCCTGCCTGCGCGACTGCGGCCTGGTGGACAGCCGCCCGGTCGGGCGCTCCTCGATGTTCTGGGTGACCGAGCCGGAACTGGTGAACGGAGTCCTGGCTGCCGCCGAGACGCTGCTCGCGGCTACCGGCGACGCGGTGCTGCTGTGTCCGAACACCGGCCCGGCGAGCCGCGATGTCTGAGCTCACCCGGACCATACCGACGGACCGCGCACGGCTCGGTAGGCGAGCGCAATGGCTCGCGGCCGCCTCGGTGGGTTACAACCTCGTCGAGGCGCTGATCGCGGTATCGGCCGGCGTGGCCGCGGGCTCCATGGCTCTGATCGGGTTCGGTCTCGACTCGGCCATCGAGGTCAGCAGCGGCCTGATCATCCTGTGGCAGTTCCGGCACTCGCTGCCGCAAACCCGGGAGCGTCGTGCTCTGCGGATGCTGGCGTGGTCGTTCTTCGCCCTCGCGGCCTATGTCGGCTTCGAGTCGGTCCGCGCGCTGGCGACTCGGGCGGAGCCCGACCCCTCGCCCGTCGGCATCGCGCTGGCGTGCGCTTCCCTGCTCGTGATGCCGTGGCTGTCCTGGGCGCAACGGCGCACCGGCCGCCAACTCGGATCGGCGGCCGTCCAGGCGGACGGCACCCAGACACTCCTCTGTAGCTACCTCTCGGGGGCGGTCCTGACGGGCCTTGTCCTCAACGCGTGGCTGGGCTGGTCCTGGGCCGACTCACTGGCCGGATTGGTGATCGCGGTCGTCGCTGTCCGGGAAGGCGTCGGCGCCTGGCGCGGCGAGGCATGTGGATGTGCCTCGATCGTCGATCCACAGTCGCCCAGCGCGCACGCCGACGCGGCCATCGCGAGGAAGGTGATCTGATGGGCGCCGGACACGGGCACGGTGGAGGACATGCCGGAGCACGTCATCGCTGGCGGCTCGCGGCCGCGTTCGGGCTGATCACGGGGTTCTTCGGGGTCGAGTTGGCGTTCGGTCTCTGGTCGGGATCGCTGGCTCTCCTCTCCGACGCCGGTCACATGGCGGCCGACATCGTCGCGCTGGGAGCCGCCCTCGCCGCCACCCGCATCGCCGGCCGACCCGACGCCACCGGGCGGCGCACCTTCGGCTCCTATCGGGCGGAGATCTTCGCGTCGGGACTCACCGTGCTGCTCATGCTCGGCGCCGCGGTGTACATCACCGCGGAGGCGGCCCGCCGCATCGGCGAGCCGGCCGCTGTCGACGCCGGCCCCATGGTGGTCGTGGGAGCCCTCGGCCTGCTGGTCAATCTCGCCGCGCTGGTTCTCCTCCGCGGTGGAGCCCAGGAGAGCCTGAACGTGAAAGGCGCCTATCTCGAGGTCGTCGCGGACACCGCGGGGTCCGTCGGCGTCATCCTCGCCGGCACCCTCGTCGCCCGAACCGGCAGTGTCTGGTGGGACACCGCCGTCGCCCTGGCGATCGCCGCGTTCGTCGCGGTCCGTGCGGTGATCCTCGGGCGCGAGGTACTCGCCGTGCTCGGGCAGCATGCCCCCGCCGGCATGGACCCGGCCGACGTGGTTGCCGAACTCGAAGCGGTCCCAGGTGTCCGAGAGGTCCACGACCTGCACCTGTGGACGCTGACCTCCGGCATGTACGTCGCCACCGCACACCTGGTGGCCGCACCGGGCAAGGAGTGCGACGAACTCCTCGCGGCCGCGCGCGAGGTCCTCAACACCCGCTTCGGCATCGACCACGCCACCCTCCAGGTCGAATGGAACACCGCCGCCTGCTCCGAGATCTCCTGGTAGCTCGTGGTCGCCCTCAAGCGGAGCGCAGGAAGGCGAAAGCACGGTCGGCGACCTCGGTCCATCCGTCCTGGTTGCAGATCGCGTGACAGCGGCCCTCGAACACCTGCAGGTCCACCTCCTCGCCCGAGCGCCGATAGGCGCGCGCGTTGCGTCGAACCGCGTCCAGCGGCGTCAGGCGATCCCGGTCGCCGGTCACGAAGAGCAGGGGCGCATGAGACTTGCGGAAGTCGATCTTGCCCTGGCCGGTGAGAGTGCTGCGGGGCACGTTGCGGCTCTCCGGCACGGCGTACCGCTCGAACATCGCGTCGCTGTCCCGCGAGGTCATGGTGTTGCCGAACGCGTACCTGAACCGCGCGGGTGTCATGATCACCGGCCGGTTGCCGGCGAGTGGGTTGAGGTGCGGGAAGTTCGCGCGGAGGAAGTGGGGAGACAGGCTCAGGATGCCGCGAGCCGGAGCGCTCGAGATAGCCACCGCCGCCCTGGCGAGACCCTCGTTGACGAGCTTCTGGACGACGAGTCCGCCGATCGAGTGGCCCACCAGGAAAGGGCGCTCGGGCAGGTCCGCGATCAACCGCCGGTAGTGTGCCACGACGGCGCCGAAGGTGAGCCGTCCGAGCGAGGGATCGAGCGCCGCACGCAGCGCGGCGGGATCGCCGTCGTGGTACGGCCACGAGGGGGCCGTGCCGGCGAGGCCGGCCGCGGCCGCGCGCTCGATCCATGGCGCGAAGCTCTCGCCGGTCAGGTACATGCCGTGGATGAAGACGATCTCCGATGAATTGTTCACCCCCGGCAGCCTAGGATCTGTCGAGGGCTCGAGGGAAGGTCAGCACGACGAGGAGCACGAGCCCGAGCGCGCCGCCGACCCAGGTCAGAGTGCCGGCCAGGTGTTGATCGGCGAGCAGGTCGGTCGCGTATCCGCGATCCAGCACCCGGTAGTAGTCGAGCCCGATGACCTTCTCGGAGCTCCGGAACACGAGCCCGAGGCCCGCCAGGCTCAGCATCGCCGTCAGGACCAGGCCGGCGCGGGCTGCCCGATCGAGCCGTCGAGGAGATGGCGCCGCACCGAGGATCACCCCGAACCAGAGCAGGCCGGTGGTCAGGAAGATCAGTTCCATGAACGCATGCCCGAGGTGATTCTCCATCAGGATCGGGAACAGCCCGGTCAGGTACCCGGCGTACCAACTCATGGCATAGAGCACGGTGGCGAGCACGGGCCGAGTCAGGAATCGAATCGGCGCCGAGTCGAGTGCGGCGGCGAGCCATTGGCGCGGCGCCCCGACGACCATCAGCAGCGGGGCCGCCGTGGCGAGCACCAGGTGTGAGCCCAAGTGAGCGCTGAACAACACGTGAGAGTAGGTACCCAGGCCACCGAGGGTGGCGTAGCCCACCAGTGCCAACCCGGCGAACCATGCCGCGGCGCGCGGCGCCGACCAGGTGGCGTCGGCACGCCGCACGGTCAGCATGTACGCGAGGTACGCCGCACCGCCGAGCCCGATCACCGCCAATCCGATACCGGACGAGGTGAACGAGAACAGGAACTCGCGCATGGACGGCGGAGGCGGTATCGGACCACCGACCAACTGCTCCGCGGCCGAGGTGTAGGGCTCGCCGACCGGCGGGGGCGTACGACTGAGTCCGGCTCCCAGCGACACGGCGAGGGTGAGCACGAACAGCTCCAGCCCGGCGAGCGCGGTAAGGGCGCCCGATCGCTCCATCACGGCCCGGCGGGCGCCCGCCGCGAGCACGGCGACGATCGCGAGCAGCGCGACCTTGGCGAGCACGCCCCACCCGTAGCCGCTCCCGAAGAGCGCTTCCACCGAACCCAGTCTGATCAGGGCGCTCGCGGCACCGGACACGGCCGTCACGGCCAGGCACCACTCCGCTACCCGAGCGAACCTCCGACTCGCCGTTACCTGTTGCCCGGGCGAGTCGCCCAGGTGCCACCACAACGCCACCAGGCCTCCGAGCCAGAGCGTGGCCGCGATCACATGCGCGATTAGAGCGACCACGGCGGTGTCATGGCTGCCGGCGGACGCGGCATGGCCCGTCACGAGACCGGGCACCAACGCGGCGAGCGCCACCGTCAGCAGGTTCCCGGACTCCTTGACCGTCAGCACCCAGCGGGACGCGACGACCACGAGCGCGATCAGGCCCGCCTCCGCGAGGAGCGCTCGCCCCTGATCGCTCCCCCACGCGAAAGCCCAGACATCGCGGAGACGGGCCTCCGCGATCGGGATGGCGAGCTGATCGGAGTAGGTGAATCCCAGTTCGAGGAGGACCGCGAGCAGCCACCAGGCGGCGATCGGCCGGACGGCTCGCACGGCCCGACGTGCGCGACCGGCCATCTCCTCGCCAGGAACGGTCGCACACAACAACGGAACCAGGAGTGCCCCGACCACGGCGACAGCGAGCATGATTGCGCCATAGCCGAGGAACGGTAGCGCCCAGCCGGTCAGGGCACCCGGATCGGGTAGTCCTGGAGGCGCCGGAACGGGTGCGCCCCCACCCAGCGTCAACAGCAGGATCAGCCCCAGCGTTCCACCGAGCAGACCCGTCGCGACGCCCGCCCGAGCGGTCACGAGGGTCGGCGGGCGAATCGGACCACCGCCCCCACGATGAGCAGGAGTGCGCCGGCGGCAGCCACCGCGGGCCACCGCATTGGCTGACCTCGGCCACGATCGGCCGCGGACTGCCCGTCGGCCGCCGATCCGGCGGGGCCGACCAGAAAGTCGAGTTCTCCGATGATCGCATGACCATCCTCGGAGACCGCTCGGTACGCCACGGTGTAGCTGCCGTCGATGCCACTGGTCAGGCTCTGACGCACCCGGACACCGTCGACCCGCGGATCTCCGGTCGTTACCGAGGTGCCATCCGGTGCCGTCACGGCGACGTACGCCGGATCGGACATCGTCTCGTCGAACTCGAACAAGATCTCCGCCGGGAGGCTCTCGAGCCGTTCGCCTTGCCGGGGAAACGAATCCACCAGTCCGGCGTGCGCGGATGCCGGTGACGGAAGGAGAATCGCGAGCAGCACCGCCGCTACCAGGACATCAGCACGCATCGGTCGCACTTTACCCAAAGCAATCGAGCGGATCCGGAGCCCCCCGAGGCGGCTGCGCTTGATTCGCACGAATCCGCCGATCGCTCCCCTGGCGGGCGCGGATCGGCGGATTCGGGTTGATCGGATCGGTGGTCTCGAGTGGTGCGGTCGGTGGACCCTACGCGGTCGCGGACTTGCCCGGTGTGGCGATCGCGGCGGTGACCGCCAACAGGATCACCAGGCCGACCCCCACGCCCACCGCCAAGAACAGCAGCCCGACCACGAACAACCCGCTGTCATCGGTGGCGGCGGCCTGCACTGCCCACGGCACGGCGAACCCGATGTCGGCGGCGGCCGCCAGCGCGACGATCGCCCACGCGGTGCGAACCGACAGGTAGGCCAGGACGGAGGCGACCGCTATCGACAGGCCACACCCGATCACCTGCCAGGCCCGGTAAGGACCCTGGGCGACGCCGTCGACCTGGTAGTACTCGTTGTCCCACCCCAACCAGGCGAACCACATGGCGGCGGCGAAGAGTCCCAGGGCGACGGCGGTAGCGACGATTCGGCCGACGGACGGGGCGATGACGGAAGCGGTGGACTTGGGCATCGATGAGTTCATGGGTCGAGTATTTCGGTCACCGGGTCCCATCGGCATCCGCACCAATACTCAAGAAGTACTCAAGCACCTCGGATCCGCCCAGACGCCGACGAGCCTCGCGGGAACCGCTCGTGTCGTCATCCACGGTGCGGCAATCATCAGTGTCGGTGGGGTGTGTTGGAGTGGGGGTCATGTCGACGACCGGAGCTACTGCGGCTGATGAGGCTCGTTCGGTGGTTGCCGTGGCGGGGTCGTCGGCGGGGGTGTTGGCGCGGGCTCGGGCGGCGCGGGCGGCGGTGATGGCGGCTGAGGTCGCGTTGTTGGAGGCCGCGGTGGAGTGGGCCGCGATGCACGAGCCGGCCGATCCGGCGGATGCGGCGTGCTGGTGGGAGCGTGGGGAGATGATCTCGTTGGCCGGCGAGGGGGTGCCGTTGGTCGCCGACTACGCGGTCGCGGAGTTCGCCGCCGCGGTCGGTCGTAGCACCGACCAGGGCCGGCTGCTGATCGGACAGGCTCTGGAGCTGGCCTGGCGGCTCCCCGCGACCTGGGCCCAGGTCCGAGCGGGGCAGGTCCCGGCCTGGCGGGCCAGGCGAGTGGCGGGCAGGACCCAGCGGGTCTCGCGTGCGGCGGCGCGGATGGTGGACCGGCAGATCGCGGCGGTGGCCGGGCGGGTGAGCCTGCCGCAGCTGGACCAGTTGGTGGTCGAGGCCGAACGCCGGGCGGCCGGGCTGGCCCCGTTCCCCGATGCCGACGAAACCACGACCGATTCCCGTCGGGTGGTGATCGATCACCGGCAGATCTCCTTCGAGGGAACCGTCGGCTTCTACGGCGAACTCGACCTCGCCGACGCGCTGGATCTCGACCAGGCCCTGGCTACTGGCGCCGAGGCGCTGAAGACAGCCGGGTCTACCGATCCACTACCCGCCCGCCGCGCGGCGGCGTTGGGCGAGCTGGCACGCCGCTACCTCGCGCACAGCGATGTCGCCTCACCCGAGCCCACCACACCACGACGGCCCGTCACGCTCTATCTCCACCTGACCGACACCGACCTGACCCACCCCGACCGGACCGGCCAGGTGGGCCGATGCCAGAACACCGGGACCGCGATCGATGTCGAACAGATCCGGGCCTGGTGCAACGCGCCCGGCACCAGCGTGACGATCACACCGATCATCGACCTCAACGACACCGTCCGGGTCGACCAGTACGAGATCCCGGACCGCATCGCCGAACGCATCGAACTCCGCGACGGATCATGTGTTTTCCCGCACTGCACCCGCCCCGCCACCACCTGCGACACCGACCACATCACCCCCTACGCCCACGACGGCCCGACCTCCACCGACAACCTTGCCCCGCTCTGCCGACACCACCACCGCCTCAAGACCCACACGCCCTGGACCTACCAGATGACCGAGCCGGGCACCTACCTCTGGACCAGCCCCCACCACCACACCTACCGCCGAGACCACACCGGCACCACCGACCTCACCAAACCACCCTGACCCGGATCACGAAGCGGCTAACGGCTCGATCTCGCCAGAGCCACGGCAGATCAGCTCGGTCTCGACCACCTCTCTTCTCACCTCGCCGGTGTCGCCGTTGAGCCGTGCCACCAGGATGTCGATCGCCAGGGCACCCTGGGTCGCCACCGGCTGCCGGACGGTCGTCACCCCCGGGTCCAAAAGGTCCGCGGTAGGGAAGTCGTCGAAGCCGACCAGCGCAACCTGCCGGGACCGACCCAGCCGCTGGAGGGCTCGGACGGTGCCGACCGTCAGCACGTTCCGAGCGGCGAGGATCGCGGCCGGCGGATCCGGCAGCGCGAGCAGCGACAGCACGGCCCGCTCGGCCTCCTCGGAGGCGCGGGCGCCCATCTGCTCCAGAGCGGTGTCGGGCGCCACACCGTGCTCGGCCAGTGCCTGGCGATAGCCGGCGGCGCGCTCCGGCGCGGTGGCGATGTCCGGGCTGTCACCGATGAAGGCGATCCGCCGGTGGCCGTGAGCGAGCAGGTGGCGAGTGGCATCCGCCGATCCACGCCTGTTGTCGACCATGACCGCGTCGACGTGGACCCCGCGCGGCGGCCGGTCGACGACCACCACCACGAGCCCCGCCTGCATCTCGGGCACGAGGTAGGACTGGTCGGACGTGGCGGGCATCAGGATCAGACCGTCGATCCGCCTCGCGATCAACCCGGTCACCAGGTCGCGTTCGCGGGCGGGCTCCTCGTCGAGGCTCGATGACATCACGACGATGCCTCTGGTGCGTGCACGATCCTCGATGGCGCGCAGGAGGTCGCCGCAGAAGTCGTTGCCGAGATCCTGGACCAGGACACCGATCGACGCGGTCCGCCGGCCACGCCGAAGATTGCTCGCCGGCAGGTTGTAACGGTAGCCGAGCCGGGCCACCGCCTCCCGCACTCGCTCCCTCAGCTCCGGCGACACGCCGGACTCGTCGTTGATGACCCGTGACACGGTCTTGAGGGAGACGCCGGCGAGCGCGGCGACGTGCTGCATGGTGGCGCGTCCGCTGGTCACTGCGATCTCCTGATGTCCATCTCGAAAAGACAACGATGTCATAACCACTCGCCCCGAAGCTTGACACAGTGGGCAAAAAGACCGAATGTTGGCTTTGACAACGTTGTCAGGAACCTTGGACAAGACTGAGGTACCGACCTGACGCATCCGGAAGGGTCAAAGAAATGTTCCATAGGAAGCTCGGCCGCGCAGCCGCAATCGCTGCGGTGGCCACACTGAGCCTCGCAGCATGCGGCGGCGACGACAGCGGTAGCAGCGGCGGTAGCGACAGCGACGCCGACAAGGACAGCGACAAGGGCAACATCGCCGTCACTCTCATCACCAAGAACACCAGCAACCCGTTCTTCGTGGCGATGGGCAAGGGCGCCGAGAAGGCCGGCGACGAGAACGGCGTCGACATCACGTTGGCGGCGGGCGCCGAGGACGGCGATACCGACGGTCAGATCAAGGCGATCGAGGAAGCGGTCGCGCGCGGCGACGACGGCATCTTGATCACCCCGTCCGGCCCGGCGGTGAACCCCGCCATCGAAGAGGCGCGCGCCCAGGGCCTCTACGTGATCGCGCTGGACACGCCGCCGGATCCGCCGGAGACGGTCGACATCACCTTCGCCACCGACAACTATCAGGCCGGCCAACTGATCGGACAGTGGACCAAGGCTCAACTGAAGGGCGAGAAGGCGACCATCGCGCTGCTCGATCTCTTCAACGACCAGGTCGTCTCGGTCGACTACAACCGTGACCAAGGCTTCCTCGACGGCATGGGTATCGACCTGAAGGATCCGAAGGCCAACGGCGACGAAGCGCCCACCGGCAGCTACGACGGCGGCGAGTACGAGATCGTCTGCAACGAGCCCACCAACGGCGCGGAGGACGGCGGCCGGACCGCGATGGAGACCTGCCTGTCGAAGAACTCGAAGGTCAACGTGGTCTACACCATCAACGAGCCGGCGGCCGTCGGCGCCTACGCGGCGCTGCAGCAGGCCGGCAGCGAGAAGGGTGTGCTGATCGTGTCCGTCGACGGCGGTTGTGACGGAGTCACGCAGGTCAAGGACGGCGTCATCGGCGCGACCTCGCAGCAGTACCCGCTGAAGATGGCCGAAGAAGGCGTCAAGGCCATCAAGGCGATCGCGGACGGCGGCGAGCCGCCCGCCGTCAGCGAGGGCCTCGACTTCTTCAACACCGGAGTCGCGCTCGTGACCGACACGGCTGCCGACGGCGTCGAGAGCATCGACACCACCGAAGGCACGGAGCTGTGCTGGGGCTGAGCAGCTAGCACAATCGGTGGAGGGTGAACTCGGGTCACCCTCCCCACCAGCCCCCACCACGACGGCCAGGAAGAACGCCATGAACTCACGCACGCAGACAGAGCCGGCATCGGGCGTCGAGCCCGCCACCGCGGCCGAGCGATTCGCGAGCCGACGCCATTCCCCGCTCCAGAGAATCCAACGGCTGCTCCACGACTATCCCGCGCTCAGCCCCTTCGTCGTCCTGATCCTGTCCTGGATCTTCTTCGCCCAACTCAGCGACCGGTTCACCACGGCCGACGGCTTCTCCCTGGTCCTGCAGCAAGCCGCGATCATCGGTGCCCTCGCGATCGGGCAGACCCTGATCGTGCTCACCGCAGGCATCGACCTCTCGGTGGGCGCGATCGCCATCTACGCCGCGGTGGTCTCCGCCACGGCCAACGCGGAGTGGGGGGTGCCCGCCTACCTCGCGATCGGCGTCGGCATCGGGGTCGGCGCGGCCGGCGGGCTGCTCAACGGGGTGCTCGTCACCCGGATCAAGCTGCCGCCCTTCATCGTGACCCTCGGCACGCTGAGCATCTTCACCGCGCTGGGGCTGATCCTGACCGAAGGCCAGAGCATCCAGCGCAAAGACATGGACGAGTTCATGCAATGGACCGGCAACACGATCGCGCTCGGTGACTTCACGATCACCTACGGCGTCGTGATGGTGGTCGCCATGTACGTCGCGGTCGGATTCGCGCTCTCGCAGACCCAATGGGGTCGCCATGTCTACGCCGTCGGCAACGACATCGAAGCCGCCCGGCTCTCCGGCATCCGGGTCAACCGGGTGCTGACCAGCGTCTACGCCGTGGCGGGCGCACTCTACGGGCTCACCGCCTGGATCATGATCGGCAGGGCCACGGCCGCCAGCACGAACGCCATACCCGACGCCAACCTGGAGACGATCACAGCGGTCGTCATCGGCGGCATCAGCCTCTTCGGCGGGCGCGGCGTGCTGCTCGGCGCGGCGGTCGGCACCCTGATCGTCTACTTCTTCAACTTCGGACTGGCGATGGCGAGCATCGACCAGGCCTACCGGATCTTGTCCATCGGCATCCTCATCCTGGTCGCCGTCGCGGTCGACCAGTGGATCCGGAAGGAGCGGGCATGAACAGCGACGCCGCACCCGTCCTGTCCGCCCGCGGCCTGGTCAAGACCTTCGGGCACGTGGTCGGGCTCGACGGGGTCGACCTCGACCTCTACCCGGGTGAAGTTCTCGCGATCATCGGCGACAACGGCGCCGGAAAGTCCACGCTGATCAAGTGCCTCACCGGCGCGCTCGGCCCCGACGCGGGCGCGGTGCTCCTCGACGGCGAACCGGTCGTGTTCCGCCGGCCGCAGGACGCCCGCGACGCCGGTATCGAGACCGTCTACCAGACGCTCGCGGTCGCACCGGCACTCGATATCGCCAGCAACATGTTCCTCGGTCGCGAGCGACGCCGCCCCGGTCCGCTCGGGTCGGTCCTGCGGATGCTCGATCACAAGGGTATGCGCGAGTCCGCGGCCGAATCGATGGCGAAGCTCGGCATCGGCACGCTGCAAGACATGCGGCAAGCCGTCGAAACGCTCTCCGGAGGCCAACGGCAGGCCGTCGTCGTCGCCCGGGCAGCCGCCTTCGCCCAGAAGCTGATCGTGCTCGACGAGCCGACCGCCGCTCTCGGCGTCAAGGAGAGCAACCAGGTGCTGAGGCTGATCGAGCGCGTCCGGGACAGCGGCATGCCGGTCGTCCTGATCTCCCACAACATGCCGCAGGTCTTCGAAGTCGCGGACCGCATCCACATCCAGCGACTGGGCCGATGCGCCGGCGTGATCACTCCGAAGTCACACACGCCGAACGAGGCCGTTGCCATCATGACCGGCGCGACCACGCTGGCCGAGACACCGAACGGGCTCTCGGGCTGAACCGGGCGCGGCGGCTACCGCGCGGTTGGAACGTGTGGTGGTCAACCGCGAGCCGGGAGCAGGCAGAACTCGTTGCCCGAGCCGTCGGCGTACACCCGCCACGGCAGCGTGCCCCAGCCGTGGTCGAGCTCGCGGCCACCGCGTTCGGCGATGCCACGGGCAACCTGATCGGGATCGTCGGAGACCTCGAGCCGGATGTCCAGGTGCAGGCGGTTCTTGCCGGTGCCCTTGGCCC
>JBOFLE010000316.1:0-1671 GCA_051657705.1 Nocardioides sp.
GAGGGGTCACAAAAGCACGTGCTTTTGTGACCCCTCGACGTGTTTTTGTGACGTCTCGGCGTCAGCGGGTTGTCACTCCCGAACGCGTACCCAGAGCGCGGAGGATCGTGTCCTCGGTCACGTCTTGGGGTCCGCCGGCCAGCGCCACGAGATGGTCCGGTCGCACGAAGAGCCGGTCGTGTCCGGCGAACGGGCGCGGGAGGCCGTCGGGCAGCGCCGCCGCGGCGACCCCGTCCGGGAGGGCAGGGATGTCGTCCGAGCCGCGATGGAGGAGCAGACCCCGAGGCCCGACGAGCTCGAAGATACGTCGCTCCTCGGGCATCACCACGTCGGGCATGCGGCGGCCGACCGGGGAGGGCCCTCGCAGCAGTTCCGAGGTCGCGGCGGAGGGCTCCAGCATCGACATCCGCGGCCCGACCACCCCGGACACGGCTCCGCCGGCCACACCGATCAGCGAGAGCACGATCCGTCGTGCCCATGCCGGCAGGGTCTCGAATCGCTCGATGCCGTCGGTCAGCGGCCGGACATCGGCATCGAACGAGCCCGTGCGCTCGTCGGTGTACGACCCCAGCAACTGCCGCACATCTCCTCGGCCACGGACCAGCTCGTCGAGGCGCCACATCAACGCGAAGGCGTCTTGCAGGCCGGTGTTCAACCCCTGCCCGCCGGCCGGGCTGTTGAGATGGGCGGCGTCACCGGCAAGCACCACTCGGCCGCGGTGGTACCGCTGGGCCCGGCGCTCGTGCTTGCGATAGGCCGATGTCCAGCGCGTTCCCCGCCACGCGCCGGCACCGAAGACTCGCTCGGTGAGTGCTCGAGCCCGTTCGGCGTAGTCACTCTCACCGACCTGGTCCGGGATCGCGGACTCGATGAGCCGCCATCGCCCGCCGTTCTCGCCATCGATCTGGCTGTCTCCGAAGCGGACCGCGAAGGTGAAGGAGGCAGCCCGCGGATCGGCCAGCCATCCCCGGCGCAGGTCGGCCTCGGCGGCCACGTCGACATCGGCGAGGAACGCCCGCGTCGGGTAGGTCTTCCCCTCCAGGATCCATCCGAGTTGCTCGCGTACCGCGCTGTGGGCACCGTCGGCTCCCACGAGATAGCGCGCCACGACAGACACTGTTCCGTCGCCGACGTACGCCGTGACCTGGTCGCCGTCGTCGTCGAACCGGGTGAGCGGGCTGTCGAACCGCACGTCGACGAGCGCGCTGCTTTCCGCGGCATCGAGGAGGACGCGCTCGGTGACATCCTGGGAGAGGGCCAGTCCGAACGGCACGGCGGTCGATGCGGCGTACCGGCCGAAGTCGAACTCGATGAGCCGCCGGCGATTGTCGGCGCGCAGGATGCGCATGGACGGGTTGTGCTGCCCACGAGCCCGCAGTGCGGGCAGCACCCCAGCCGCCGTGAGCACCTCCAGAGATCGAGGAGGTAGCAGCGTCGCCCGGGAGTGCGGGTCCAGCTCGCGTTTGCGCTCGAGCACCACCGTGCGGACACCACGGCGAGCCAGCCCGAGGGCGAGAGTCAGCCCGACCGGTCCGGCTCCGGAGATCACCACATCGGTCTCGGTAGGTATGGGTCGGGTCGTCATCGCGCGCTCCCGACCTCGGAGCCGACCACGTCGTAGGCGTGATAGTCGGGCCGTAGCAGGCCACGCGTCATCGTCGCGGCCACCCG
>JBOFLE010000317.1:0-1831 GCA_051657705.1 Nocardioides sp.
AACGAGCGGGACGTCTCCGACAAGCCGCCGCTCCTGCGCAAGGGCAAGCGCTCGACCAGCAAGCTGGAGCGCCTGTACCTGGCTCGGATCCGGAGCCTGGCATCGGTGGACGACGCCGTCGCCGACACCGTCGCCGCCCTCGAGGAGACCGGGGAGCTGGACAACACCTACCTGGTTTTCACCTCCGACAACGGGTACCTGCTGGGCGAGCATCGGTTGACCGGCAAGAAGCTGGCCTACGAGGAGTCGATGCGAGTGCCCTTCCTGGTGCGCGGTCCGGACGTCGGCACCGGAACTCGCACGCAGGTCGTGTCGATCCTGGATATCGCGCCGACCGTGCTGGACTGGGCCGGCGCCTCCGCGGGCCGGTTGCTCGACGGCAGGTCGATCTCGTCGTTCATCGAGACTCCGGTGACCCGTAGCCGGTTCACCCGCCTGGTGCAGAGCGGCCGCATCACCGGAAGCTACTCCGGCCGATGGGACTACCGAGGCGTCCGGGAGAAGCGGTACACCTACATGCGCTGGCGGAGCGGTTTCGAGGAGCTTTACGATCGCAAGCGTGACCGGTACCAGCTCCGCAATGTCGCCGGACGCCCGGAGTACGGCGCGGTCTTGCGTACGATGCGCAAGCGGTTCCGCATCCTGTCTCCGTGTGCCGGTGTCATGGAGTGCTACCGGAAGTTCCCGAAGCCCCCACCGATCGGTAGCTAGCCCCGCCACCCAGCTCGTCTCGGCTCAGTCAGTCGGCGAGGGGGTCGTCCTTGCGTACGTCGTAGATGTGTCCGGTCTCGTTGCTCAGCAACACGTCGAGCGAGATGCGCGCCACCGTCGCCGAGTCCAGGAGCGTGCCGGGCGGCTCGATCCCGAACGCCTGGGTGCGCATCGGGGTGGAGGTCCGCTCGGGGTTGACGCAGTTCACCCGGACGCCGTGCTCCGCCCATTCGTCCGCGAGCGCCTGGGTGAGGTTGACGGTCGCGGCCTTCGCCGAGGAGTACAGGCTGTAACCGCTGCGGCCGCGGGTGTACGAGCTGGAGGTGAACAGCAGAAACGAACCGCGCTGGGCCGCCAGATGCGGGAAGAAGACCTGCCCGATGAAGATCGGGCCGAGGTAGTTGATCTCGGTGGCCGCGTAGATGGTCTCCTCGCTGGTGTCCAGCAAGCTGCCGCGGTGGAGTACGCCCGCGGTGTTGACGACGAAGTCGACGCGCCCGGTCGCCGCCAGGACCTGCGTGGCCGCGGCCTCGAGGTCGCCGCGTCGCTCGACGTGGGTCCGGGTGGTCGAGCGGCTGAAGACGAAGACCTCCGCGCCGTACTCGCGCGCGAGCTGACCGATGTCGGCACCGATGCCGGATCCGCCGCCGAAGATCACCATGGTCTTGCCCGCCAACGCCGCACGATAGGCGTCCTCGGTCGACGGAGCGGGCAGATCGTTGCTGGTGAGCTGGAACAGCCGATCGGCCAGGTAGACGTCGATCGGTTCGGTCACCTTCATGTTCCGGTCGTCGCCGGCGACCACATAGATGCGTTCTTCGGGAAGGTACTTCAGCACGACGCTGCAGTCGTCGGTGGCGACGAAGTCGGGATCCTGGGCGGCCTTCTCGTAGGCCCGGGTGATCACCGGGAGGTGGAACGCCTGGGGCGTCTGGCCGCGGCGCAGAGCCGATCGAGGCGGTACGGCGGTGATGGTGTTGTCGTCGTCCACCTCGATGATCGTGTCCGCGGAGGGGATCGCGACATCCACGGCGGTATGCGTCTCGAGCGCGTCGAAGCACTCGGTGATGATCCGCGCGGTCACCAGCGGCCGCACGGCATCGTGGAGCAGCACGTGGCA
>JBOFLE010000318.1:0-3254 GCA_051657705.1 Nocardioides sp.
GCCGCGATCCATCGCTGGCTCGCGAGTCTCCCGTCGTCGAAGGCCTCCCACGTCGGCGGATGTTCCTCGAAGGTCGCGTGTCCGGTGGCGATTCCCGCGGCGTAGATACGGCGCACCGCCGGCCAGTGCTCGATCGTCAGCGGGAGGACTTCGGGATCCGACGCGTCAGTCAGGGTCCGGACGGCCCCCCGGGCCGAGTCGAGGGAGCCTCCGACCGGGGGCTCCTCGGGCCGGTGAGACATGTCACTATCCTGCCTCATCCGGCGTACCGGGCGTGCCGACCGGATGGAGGTCGCTGGTCGGCGTGCGGGTTCGGTCGCGGTCCGGGAACAGGACTCTCGCCGTCCAGAACCCGAGTGCCGCTCCCGCCAACTGGGCCACCACGAATCCCGGCATACTGGACGGCGCGATGCCCGCGAAGGTGTCGCTGAAGACTCGGGCGACAGTCACCGCCGGATTGGCGAACGAGGTGGAGACCGTAAAGAGATAGGCCGCGCCGATCCACAGCGGAACCAGAACCGCACCCAGGTGGCCGCGCTTGGTCCTGGTCAGCACTTCGATCAGGCCGACGAGCCCGGCAGTCGCGACGATCTCACCCGTCCACTGTCCCGGTCCGGTGCGATCGTGCCCGGACAGGAACACCGCGGGCATGCCGAACATGGCGTTGGCGACCACCGCTCCGGCGCAGCCGCCTCCGAACTGCGCCGCGAGGTAGCCGAGGACGTCTCGCGAGCCGAGGCGACCGCTGACCGCGGCCACCAGCGTCACGGCCGGATTGAAGTGCGCGCCGGACACCGGACCGAGGACGGTGATAAGAACGGCCAGCGCGGAGACGGTGGCCAGGGCGTTGAGGAGCAGCTGGATGCCCACGTCCTCGCTGAGGCGGGTGGCCATGATCCCGGAGCCGACCACCGCCGCGACCAGGCAGCCGGTGCCCAGGCCCTCGGCCAAGGCCCGGCGCCAGGGCTCGACGCTCACGCCGTCCTCGCCGCGTCGGCGAGATCGGCGACGCCGAAGTGGTGGATCGGGCGCGGATAGCCGGGTCGGAACGCCGGACTGCCGCCGACCACTTCGGTTCGGGTCCCGAACTCCACGTCGGCCGCGCCGATCGCCTGGCCCAACGCCTCGTCGAGTTGCTCGGGGGAACAGGCTACGCGCGCGTTGAGGCGAGCTGTGGCGTTCCGGACGCTTCCGGCGTCGTCGAGGTCCGTCGATGGTGCCCAGGCCGCCGACACGAGGCTGAGCTTGCTCGTGCCGGCCTCGGTGACCGCCGCGATCTTGACATGCCCGATGACCCATCCGTTCGAGGTGGATCGGGATCGGAGCGAGGCCAGTACCCGCTCCGCCCACCGAGCCGCCGGAACGTTGTTGCCGCCGGTCACGTGAACGGTCAGATTCGACCAGGCAAGTTCGGCTTCCGCGGCCGCATAGCGGTCATAGTCGACCTCGAGGTCGAGGGCTGAGGTTGCCGGTCGGCGTGCGGCGACCGCGAGCTCGTCCAGGCCCTGCCCGGTGCGGGCCGAACAGGCAACGATCGGAGTGCGCGGCGCCCAACGCGCCGCCAGGAGTCGGAGGCGCTCGAGTTCTCCCTCGTCGAGGGTGTCGCTCTTGTTCAGCGCGATGATGTCGCTCTCCTCGAGCTGCTTGCCGAACAGATAGGCCATGTTGCTCTCGCCCTCGCGGTCGAGCTCGAATCCGGCAAGCCGCTCAGGTGCGACGACCGTGACGAGTGAGCCCACGTTGAACCGGTCGCCGTGCAGGATGCGGAGCGGGCGGACGACGGTCGCCTGGAGATCCGTGCAGCTCCCCACGGCCTCGGCGACGATGACGTCGACCGAACCGCCGCGGACGAGATCGTCGACGACGCCCATCAGGTCGTCGAACCGGCAGCAGAAGCAACCGCCCGCCACCTCGCCCACCGGAGCGCCGGTCCTCTTGGCCATGTCGGTGTCGACCAACTCGGCCGCCTGATCGTTGGTGATCAGCGCTACCCGGTCGCCCGCCCGTTGATACCGGTCGGCCAGCGCACTCAGCATCGTCGTCTTGCCCGCTCCCAAGAAGCCGCTCAGCGGCACGAAATCAACCACGATCTGTCCCCGATCCGGGGCGGACCCGTTCCAGCCCCACCCTCATCATGATGAGACACATTGCGGTCGTACCGCTAGAGCCGGACCCCCGATGGCTTTGTAAAAAGCCGGTAAATTCGAGACTGACTATATGTAAGCTCGCCGCATTTCCGCGCTCGAGCCGGGCTCGATGCGGCTCTTTCTTCATGTCCTAGATGAGACCGCCGTTGACATTCGGTTCGACGAACGAGACTCTGGTGAGCACGTGATCAAACTTTCCTGTCAACGACATCGGAGGTTGGATTGTCTCGGGACTACATACGACCGTCGGTCGCCGCCAGGGTATGCACCGGAGCGGCGGCACCGACTGCCTCCGGGCGTCTGGTCCCCGGACGGCCCGGCTTTCGGGACCTGATCCTGGTCTTCGCATCGGATCGGTTCAGCACCCATCACCACTTTCGCGGCGCGGTAGGAGAGGCATGTCGAGACCCCGGGAAAGGAGGTGGTGGATATGATCGAGATCGCGAACCTCGAGGCTGCACAAGTCTCCGAGAAGCAGCCTGATTGCTGCACGGCGATGCGCGGCCGGAAGAACTATGACGTGCAGACCAACATCATGCTCGCGGATCCACATGGGTGCGAGTAGGTGAATTGCGAATCATATGAAGTACGCATTGATTGAATGACGCACTATTAAGCCGAATCGGCTATCCGGCGTGCCTCTCCTTCCGCTCCGCGCACGCCCTGAAAGGACCGTGAACTCCGCGAAGGGATCACACGATGAGAATCAGTCCCAACACCGTCCGGTTCGATGTCAGGCTCCCGTCGGACCTGCTGCCGGACTCCGACTACTACCAAGATGACGGCCGGGTCGCCGTACTCGCCAATGCCGTGTCCGGCTCGATGGACGTGGTACGCCGACAGGAGACCGCCGCGCTGAAGGCCATCGAGACCGGGACGACCGGGGACCTCGATGGCGGCGTCGTGCGAGTTCTGGCCGCCCGGGGGTATGTGCACGAGGGCAGCCCGCACGAGGAGCAGGCTCGCTATCAGGACGTCGTCGACGGCTACTTCCGGGCGATCCGGGACGCGCCGTTCCAGTTCATGTTCATTCCGTCGTTCGTCTGCAATCTGGCGTGCTCCTACTGCTTCGAGGGCGAACTCACGAAGAAGAGTCCGCAGATGGAC
>JBOFLE010000319.1:0-2471 GCA_051657705.1 Nocardioides sp.
TCCGAACCACTTCCTAGCCGCCGCGATCCACTATCTCTTCGGCGACGCCCGGCCCGGCTGGCCCGCATCCGCGCGGATCGGCAAGACCCTGGTGTCGTCCTCGATGATCGACCGCGTGGCCGCCGGGCTGAACCAGGGATGCGGTACGCCGATGGTGGAGGTGCCAGTTGGGTTCAAGTGGTTCGTGCCCGGGTTGATCGACGGGTCGTTCGGCTTCGGCGGCGAGGAGTCCGCCGGCGCGTCGTTCCTGCGAAAGGACGGCACGACCTGGACCACCGACAAGGACGGCATCATCCTCGCGCTGCTCGCATCGGAGATGCTGGCCGTCACCGGCAAGACGCCGTCGGAGTCGTACGGCGCGCTGACCGCGGCATACGGCACCCCGGCATACGCCCGGATCGACGCCCCCGCCGATCGCGAGCAGCGGGCCCGGCTGGCTGCGCTCGCTCCCGCCGACGTGACCGCGACCGAACTCGCCGGCGAGCCGATCGTCGACCGGCTGGTCACCGCGCCCGGCAACGGCGCGCCGATCGGCGGCTTGAAGGTGACGACCGAATCGGCGTGGTTCGCCGCCCGCCCGTCCGGGACCGAGGACGTCTACAAGATCTACGCGGAGTCCTTCCGCGGGCCCGATCACCTGGCCCGGGTCCAGGCCGAGGCGCGCGAGGTCGTCGCCCGGGCAATCTCCGGATAGCGGCGTTTCCGGGTAGTCCCTAGGATCTCGGTGTGGCGGATCCCAGAGACGACTCAGAGATCGAGCGGGTCCTGGTGGTGATGGCCCATCCGGACGACTGCGACTTCGCCTGCGCCGGGACGCTGGCCGGCTGGACCAAGGCCGGGATCGAGGTGACCCTGCTGTGCCTGACCCGCGGCGAACAGGGCGCCCGGCCGGAGGCAGACATCGGCGCGATCCCCGCCTTGCGAGAGCGCGAGCAACGCGCGGCGAGCGCCGAGCTCGGCGTCGTCGACGTGCGCTTCGCCGACGGTTTCCGGGATGGCTCGCTGACCCCCGGCGACGCTCTGGTTCGGGAGATCGTCAAGGTGATCCGGGACGTCCGGCCGCAGCGCGTGGTCGCCCAGTCGCCCGAACGCAACTACGACCGGATCTTCGGCTCGCATCCCGATCATCTGGCCTCCGGCGAGGCGTGCGTCCGCGCGGTCTATCCGGCGGCCGAGAACCACTTCGCCTGGCCGGAGCTGATCGAGGAGGGCTACGACGTGTGGCCGGTCGGCGAGGTGTGGTTGACGTCGCACCCGGCGCCCGATCACGGCGTGGACATCACCGAGACCTTCGGGTCGAAGGTGGCCGCGCTCCGCAGGCACGCATCGCAGACCGGGCATCGTGACGACCTCGAAGAGATGCTGCGCAACTGGGGCCGGCTGAACGCGACCACGCTCGATCTCCCCGAGGGGCGGCTTGCCGAACTCTTCAAGGTGATGCCAGTCAACGGCTGAGCAGGCGGGGTTGAGCAGGCGGGGTTGAGCAGGCGGGGTTGACTCAGCGGTTGAACAGGAAGCTGACGATGCCCACGATCGAGACCATGGCGCTTGCCCGGAGCAACGCCGCACCCCTCGGCGCGCCGCGCTTGATCAGGCCGACCCCGGCCGCGCCCAACCCGATCGAGCCGACGAGCAGGATGCCGGGGAGCACGTACGGATGGCCGGTGTTCTGTGCGTTGAACACGTAGAGCGCCAACACCAGGATCGATGCCATCGCCAGCCCGATCCACGCCTTCGAGAGCCACGGGGGATTCCTGGTTTCAGACGTCTCCGACATGACTGAAGCTTAGAGAACACGCCCGATCAGCGCCGCGAATCGGACCGGGTATCCCGCCGGGCTCGGCATTTGTCTCTCATCACCCGCTCACGGCGGCCCGGGCGAGCCACCGATCGGCGCTTCCGGGCCGGTCGTACGGCGGACCGCCGGACCGAGCGGCGTCGAAGATCGCCGCACAGGTGTCGCGGGCCAGGCCGACCACCTCCGCCGGGTAGCCGAACCGCACCCGATGCTCGGCGAACTCGTCGGAGTCCTCCACCCGGACCCGGCCGTCGGTGCCGACGATGACATCCAGATCCAGATCCACCGCGCGCAGGATCGAGCCCTCCCAAACCGGCGGCGTGGTCATGTCGACGTACACCCGCACCGGGCCGCCCTCGGCATGGAAGGTGGCCAGCCAGCCCCGGGCGTCGTCGGCTCCGGGGGGTGGCACCAGCGTGACCTGGTCGACCGGCGTCACCACCTCGGCTCCCGGGCGCGTGATCAGGGTCCCGGCCGGCGTACCGATCCAGTCGCCGTACTCGTCCGAGCCCAACAACGCGGCGGCGAAGCTCCAATGCGGCCGGCCACCCCACTTGGACATCTCGACCCGGATCGCCGAGCCGGGCCGCGGAGTCATGGGGTCGTGTCTACCACGAAGGGGTGGGTGCGGACCGGCTCCGCTTGCGCACCTCGGGCACACTTCAGTCGTGAA
>JBOFLE010000320.1:0-2808 GCA_051657705.1 Nocardioides sp.
GCTCCGGCGCATCCGGCTCTCCACAATCGGCCCGCCATCGAGCGGCTGTCGACCGGCCATCGACCCAGGGGGCTTGCGTGACACTTCGGCCGCTCGATGCAACAGGGCTTCACCCGACCCGCTACCCTGGCGGGCGCAATCGTTTGGGCACACTCACGTGGGGCGAGAAACAGGAGCGGAACCGAGTGGCACACAAGCTGGTGATCGTCGAATCGCCCGCGAAAGCGCGGACGATCGGCGGATATCTCGGCAACGGCTATGTCGTCGAGTCGTCGATCGGTCACATCCGTGACCTCCCGCAGAGCGCCGCGGATACCCCGGCGAAGATCAAGGACAAACCCTGGGGCCGGCTCGCGGTCGACGTCGAGAACGACTTCGAGCCGCACTACGTGGTACCGCGCGACAAGAAGAGCCACATCGGCAAGTTGAAGGGCCTGCTCAAGGAAGCCGACGAACTCTACCTCGCCACCGACGAAGATCGTGAGGGCGAGGCCATCGCGTGGCACCTGCTCGACGAGCTGAAGCCGAAGGTGCCGGTCAAGCGGATGGTGTTCCACGAGATCACCAAGCCGGCGATCCTGGACGCGGCCGCCAACCCGCGCGACATCGACATGGACCTGGTCGAGGCGCAGGAAGCTCGCCGGATCCTGGATCGCCTCTACGGCTACGAGATCTCGCCGGTGCTGTGGCGCAAGGTGATGTCCGGGCTGTCGGCCGGTCGCGTGCAGTCGGTCGCCACCCGGTTGGTGGTGGATCGCGAGCGGGAGCGCATGCGGTTCACGGTCGCGTCGTACTGGGATCTCCAAGGCACCTTCGACGCCGGCTCCGGCAAGAGCCCACGGATGTTCCCCGCCAAGCTCTACTCGATCGACGGAGCGCGGGTGGCCCGGGGCGGTGACTTCGGTGCCGACGGCGTCTTGAAGAACGATCGGGTTCACCTCGACATGGCCGCCGCACAGTCGTTGGCGTCGGCCCTGGCGGATTCCCCCTATGACGTCCGCTCGGTCGAGGCCAAGCCCTACCGGCGCTCGCCGTACGCGCCGTTCCGGACCACGACGATGCAGCAGGAGGCCAGCCGCAAGCTCGGCATGAGCGCCTCGAGCGCGATGTCGGTCGCACAGCGGCTCTACGAGAACGGCTTTATCACCTATATGCGCACCGACTCGACGACCCTGTCGAGCGCGGCGATCGGCGCGGCGCGCGACCAGGTGCGGGAGCTGTACGGCGCGGAGTACCTGCCCGACACCCCGCGGGTCTATACGAAGAAGGTGGCCAACGCCCAGGAGGCGCACGAGGCGATCAGGCCCGCCGGCGAACGCTTCCGCACCCCCGCCGAGACAGGGTTGACCGGCGATCAGTTCCGGCTCTACGAGTTGATCTGGATGCGCACCGTCGCCTCGCAGATGAAGGACGCCGTCGGGCGGACGGTCACGATCCGGTTCGGCGCCCACACGAGTGCTGGGCAGGAGCCGGGATCCGATGTGGTCTTCTCCGCCTCCGGGCGGGTGATCACTTTCCACGGTTTCTTGAAGGCCTATGTCGAGGGCCGTGACAACAACGGGGACGGTGACAAGGACGGGGACAAGCAGGCCGACGACGCGCAGACGCCGCTGCCGGACCTGGCCGAGGGCGAGCCCGTCACCGCGGCCTCGCTGGCCGCGAGCGGGCACGAGACCAAGCCCCCGGCCCGCTTCACCGAGGCCACGTTGATCAAGGAGCTGGAGGATCGCAAGATCGGCCGGCCCTCGACGTACGCGGCGATCATCGGCACGATCCTCAATCGCGGCTACGTCTACAAGAAGGGCACGGCACTGGTGCCGGCCTGGCTGGCGTTCTCTGTGACCAGGTTGCTGGAAGGGCACTTCGGGCGGCTGGTGGACTACGAATTTACCGCGCTGATGGAGAGCGTGCTCGATGAGATCGCGCGCGGTGAGAAGGATCGCAATTCCGAGCTGGCCGAGTTCTACTACGGATCCGACCGGGTGATCGGCCTGCATCCGCTGGTCACCGGGCTGGGGGAGATCGACGCCAAGGAGCTGGCGACGTTCCCGATCGGCGACGCGGAGTCCGGTATCGCGCTGCGGGTCGGCCGCTACGGGCCCTATCTGGAGGGTCCGGGCGACGACGGTACGCCGGCCGGGAAGCGCGCCAATGTGCCCGAGGACCTGCCACCCGACGAGCTGACCCTGGAGCTGGCCCACGAGCTGCTCGCGAAGCCGACCGGCGAGGGCGTCGAGCTGGGAGCGCATCCGGAGTCCGGCCTCATCGTGGTGGCCAAGAACGGTCGCTACGGGCCCTATGTCACCGAGGTGCTGCCGGAGGAGGCGCCGAAGAGCGCAAAGGCCCGCACCGGCTCCCTCTTCAAGTCGATGTCGCTCGACACCATCACCCTCGCCGACGCGGTCACCTTGATGTCGCTGCCCCGGGTCGTCGGGGTCGACTCCGAGGGGCAGGAGATCACCGCGCAGAACGGCCGCTACGGGCCCTATCTCAAGCGCGGCACCGACTCCCGGACCCTGCCGGCCGAGGAGCAGCTGCTCACGATCACCCTCGACGAGGCGCTCGCGATCTACGCACAGCCCAAGACCCGGGGCCGGGCGGCCGCGGCCGCGCCGTTGAAGGAACTCGGCAATGATCCGACGTCCGGCCAGCCGGTCGTGGTCAAGGCAGGCCGGTTCGGCGAGTACGTCACCGACGGCGAGTACAACGCCACCCTGCGCAAGGACGACACCGTCGAGGCGATCACCTTGGAGCGGGCCGCCGAACTCCTGGCCGAGCGGCGGGAGAAGGGGCCGGCCAAGAAGTCGA
>JBOFLE010000321.1:0-2649 GCA_051657705.1 Nocardioides sp.
CGCCGGCGCTAGCTAGTGATGCTAGCGTCTATTGCCATGGACACCGTCCGGACCACCTTCACGATGGAGACCTCGCTGGCCGAACAAGCCCGCGAACTCAAGGTGAACGTCTCGGCAGCCGCACGAGACGGCGTGGCCCTCGCCGTTCGGCGCGCACTGGCGGAGCGCGATCGCGCGGCCTATCAGCGGATGCCCGAGAAGGTCGATCCGTTCTGGTCCGAGGCCGAGGCGTGGGGGGATGGATGAATCGCGGTGATGTCTGGATCGCGCGGGTCGGCGGCAAACGGCGCCCGGTGCTCGTACTCACGAGGGACGAGGTGATCGACGTCCGCGAACTGGTCACGGTCGCCGAGATCACGACGAAGCTCCGCGGGATCGCCGCCGAGGTCGTGATCGACCACGAGACCGTCGGCCTGGACCGCGAGTCCGCGGTCAATTGCGACGGCCTGCACACCATGCTCCGGCGGTCCCTCGACTCGCGAGTAGGACGGCTCGACGATTTCACGCTGCGGCGCGTGTGTACTGCGGTGAACTACGCGCTGGGCTGCTGACCGGTCCGATCGTCGCCAGCTATCCCAGTTCGCGCTTGAGGATCTTCCCGCTCGCGGTCATCGGGAAGGCATCCCGGAACTCCACCGAGCGCGGGTACTTGAAGGACGCCATCTGGTCCTTGCTCCACGCGACCAGTTCGTCCGCGGTGACCGAGGACTCCGGCTTACGGATGACGAACGCCTTGACCTCCTCGCCGTACTGTTCGTCCGGCACTCCGACCACCGCGGCCAGCGACACGGCCTCGTGGGTCATCAGCACCTCCTCGACCTCGCGTGGGTAGACGTTGAAACCGCCGCGGATGATCATGTCCTTGGCCCGGTCCACGATGTAGTAGAAGCCGTCGTCGTCTCGACGGGCCAGGTCCCCGGTGCGGAACCAACCGTCGCGCATCACCTCGGCGGTCGCCTCCGGGCGGTTGTAGTAGCCGAGCATGATGTTGTGCCCGCGGATCGCGATCTCGCCGAGGTTGTCCGAACCCGCAGTGCTCTCGACGGGATTCCACTCGTCGTCGATGAGCTTGCACTCGATGCCCCAGATCGGCCGGCCGATCGATCCCGGACGCGGCTCGAAGGCGGCGTCGGTGAAGGTCGCCACCGGGGAGGTCTCCGACAGGCCGTAGCCCTCCAGGATCTGCACCCCCAGCCGCTCCTTGACCTCGCGGATGATCTCCAGAGCCAGGCTGGAGCCGCCCGACATCGCCACCCGGAGCGTCGATGCGATCGCGGCCACGTCGACCCCGGCGCCGAGAGCCTGGAGCAGGCCCCACCACATGGTGGGCACGCCCGCGAAGATGGTGATCCGTTCGCTCTGCATCAGCGCGACCGCCTGGTCGGCGTCGAAGCGTGGCAGCAGAACCAGGGTGGCGGCGCACGCGAACCCGCCGTTCATCTGCACGGTCGCGCCGAACGTGTGGAACAGCGGCAGCGTGATCAGATGGGTCTCCCGGCCCCGCCGCGCGCCGAACATGTCGTTGGTGGCGATGGCGTTCATGACCAGGTTGCTGTGCGACAACAGCGCGCCCTTGGCCTGGCCCGTGGTGCCGCTGGTGTAGAGGATCACCGCACCGTCATCGGCGTTGGTCTCCACGCTCCGGAACTCCGGCGCCATGCCCGCGAGCGCCTGGCCGAAGGTCTCGACGCCGTCGATGGGTGAGGCCGCGGCCGGGTCGGCGGTGATCAACAGGAAGCCCCGGCACGGTGCCCCCGCGGCCAGCGCCTGCTGGTACCCGGCGTACGACTCCGTGCCCATCGGCAGCGCCTCGGTGCCCTCGAAGGCGAGGTAGTACGCCGCCTCGGAGTCGGCCAGGTGGTAGGCGACCTCGCGGCCCTTGAGCAGCACGTTGAGGGGAACCACGATCCCGCCGGCCTTGAGGATGCCGTAGTAGACGATCGGGAAGTACGGCAGGTTGAGGCAGCTCAGCGCCACCTTGTCACCCGGACCGATACCGCGGGAGACGAGCAGGTTGGCGACCTGGTTGGCGGCCCCGTCGACCTGGGCGTAGGTCAATCGGGTCGCACCCAGCACCACCGCGTCGCGATCGGGATACTTCCGCGCGGACTCCTCCAAGAAGAACGACAGGTTCAACATGACCTCAACCTAGGCCCCCATCCCGGGTAATCCGCCACCTTGAGCACCAGATTTGTCGTGGAAATGGTGCCGAAGGTGGCGGACTATCCAGGGCGTACGCTGCTGACCGTGGGCAGCGTGCTGGTGGTGGACGGAGCGAACGTGGTCGGCTCGAGGCCCGACGGATGGTGGCGGGACCGGGCCGGCGCGGCGCGGCGATTGCACGAACGGCTGCTGCTGGCGGACGTGCCGTACGACGACATCGTGCTGGTCCTGGAAGGAAAGGCCAAGGCCGGCGTGAGCGCGGGCCGGGACGCGCACGTGCTCACCGTACATGCGCCCCGTGACGGCGACGCCGCCATCGTCGAAGCGGCTCGTGCGGCCGCCGAGAACGAGGATCAGGTGGTCGTGATCACCGCGGACCGGCTGCTGTCCGCCCGGGTCGAGGCCGCCGGCGCCCGGGTGATGAGCCCGTCCTGGCTCCTCGACCACCTCGATCCCTGAGGCGTCACAAAAGCAGGCCGAGGCGTG